>NZ_CP136925.1:1690000-2038800 GCF_037126245.1 Mangrovimonas cancribranchiae | reverse complement strand
CACCGATTCTGAAAACGAAGTCAATACAATAAGTTCTGGTATCACTTACAGGTTACCTATTGTAGCTAAAAGCTTGTTTTTAAACTTTCAATATAACTATACTCGCAGTAAAACTAACGATGTTAAAACAACATTAGACAGAAATGGAACTAACAATGAGTTTACCGATTTTAATCAAGATTTAAGTACAGATTTCGAGTATTTAGATGAAGAAAGTACACCAGGAATTTCTATAAACTATAATAAAGACAAATTTTACTCTAGAATAGGGGTGAGTTATTTGTTTAGAACCATGGAAAATACCGATTTTTTAAGGCCGCAATTGTCTATTAAACGCAAATTTGAAAACATGCAGATAAATTCTTATTTAAACTACAGATTTGGCAAAAACTCCTCGGTTTATTTTAATTACCGTTTGCGTAACGAAGCACCGCAATTATCACAATTACAAGCCTTTCAGGATGTGTCTAATCCATTAAATACAGTAACGGGTAATCCAAACTTAGATCCTTCTAATAATCACCGACTTTATTTTGGGTTTAACTCTTATAATTTTCAAGATAGAACAGGGTTTTACAGTTATTTTGGTGCACAAATAACCGATAATCAAGTGGTGTCAAAAACTACAATTAACGACGATTTAGTACGTGAAACAACCTATACCAATGTTAATGGAAACTATAATGTTTATGGTGGTTTTGATTATGATAAACGTATAAAACTAGATTCCATAAGAACAGTAAAATTAGGTGTGGGTGTTTACGGTAATTTTAATAGAAGTATCAATTACAATAACGATGTGCAATATGCAGGTAAAGTAAGATCGATATCACCAGAGTTAGATGTGACTTTCGAGTGGAAAGATGTTTTTGAAATAAGACCTAAATACAGCGTAAATTTCACAAAAAACACTTACGATATTGAAGCTTTTGATGACCGTGAATTTCTGTCTCATGAACTTCGATTACGAACAGCCTTTTTCTTGCCTAAAAACTTCGAGTGGCGCAACGATATAAATTATGTTTATAACCCTAACGTAGCCGCAGGCTTTCAAAGAAGTGCATGGTTCTGGAACGCGACATTAGCGTATTCTTTCTTAAAGGATAAAATGACAGCGACATTAAAAGTATACGATTTATTAGATCAAAATACCAATGCTAGAAGAACGGCAACACAAAACTATATTCAAGATAGTCAAAGTACGGTGTTAAAACAGTATTTTATGTTAAGTTTAAGTTGGAAATTTAATAGTCTTGGAAAAAAAGGCGAGGTTAATAATCGAGGTTTTTGGAGAGATTAAATAGAAAACACTAAGTGTAGAGAAAGCCATTTTTTAATATTAAAAATGGCTTTTATTTTTTACCAACTACCACCAGCACCGCCGCCTGAGAACCCGCCGCCGCCAAAACCGCCACCGAATCCACCACCGGAAAAGCCGCCTCCAGAACCACTTCCCCAGCCAGATGAGCCACCATAACTACCACGTCCCATATTACTTAAAATAATGGCGTCCCAAATAGTAAAGTCTTTATTTTTACGGCCACCAGAGCCTCCATTGCCGCCATTACGTCTGTTTTTTGATAATGCAATAAGCACAATGATAAAGAGGATAAGGAAAGGAAGAAAAGCTCCTATTGGAAAGCCACTTGAGGAGTTTTTTTTAGGTGTTCCTTGATATTCTCCTTGTAAGATTTGAAAAATAGCATCGGTGCCTTTATCAAGTCCGCCGTGAAAATCACCGCGTTTAAACTCAGGAATAATAACATTTCTAATAAGCTCTCCAGTAATTCCTGCGGTTAATTTGTGTTCTACACCATAGCCTGGAGAAATCCATATTTCTCTGTCATCATTTGCAAGAAGAACAAAAACACCATTATCTTCTTTGGCTTGTCCAATTCCCCATTTATGTGCCCATCTTGGAGTTAGAAGCCCAATATTTTCGCCTTTTGTAGTGGCTATAATAGCAACTACAATTTGTGTTGAAGTAGTATCGGAGTAACGAATAAGCTTTTCTTCAAGCTGCGATTTTTGCACACTAGAAAGTAGATTAACATAATCGTAAACACTAGTTTGCTCTTTAGGTGTTTCTGGAATATCAAATTGCGCAGAGACATAACTCCAGCTTAAAAAACACACCAAAAAACATGCAATTGATTTTATTTGTAAAGTACTATATAATGTTGTTTTAGGCATGAGTTATCCTTTGGAAATGTCGTTAGGTAATTCGTTAATGTCTGTATGATGCCAAGGAAAATAGGTTTCTAATTCTTGACCGGCTTTTAAAATACCATCAATAAGACCTTGTTTAAAGCGTTTATGTTTAAAATGTTCTTGAATACTATTTTTGGTGTCATCCCAAAAGTCTTTAGGAACAACATCGTTAATGCCTTTGTCGCCATAAATAACAAAAGCATGATCCTCTACAGCTACATAAATTAATACGCCATTTTGCTGTTTGGTATTATCCATTTTTAAATAATGAAACACTTCTAAAGCTCGTTGAAACGTATCTTTATTAGCCGTTTTTTCAATATGAACACGTATTTCGCCAGACGTATTCATTTCAGCTTGCCTAATAGCTTTTATAATGTCTTGCTCTTCTTGATAAGTAAGAAAATCTTCTACTTTAGACATGGTTATTCAAAATCAAATTCTACATCTACAGGTTGTTCTGCTCCTGCTTCAGCATCAAAATATGGTTTTCCTTCAAAGTTGAAAATACCAGCAAGAATAGAATTAGGGAATTTTTTTACATGATTATTGTAAGGCTTGATGGCTTCGTTAAAACGGGTTCTTGCAGTTTGAATAGTATTTTCGGTACTGGTAAGTTCGTCTTGAAGTTTTAAAAAGTTTTGGTTGGCTTTAAGTTCAGGATACCGTTCTACAGTAACTAGCAAACTTTTTAAAGCACCACTTAAACCGCCTTGAACTTGATTATATTGTGCTAATTGTTCAGGGGTGATATTATTTGGATCAATACTTATAGATGTTGCTTTTGCGCGGGCTTCAATAACATCGGTTAATGTGTTACGCTCAAAATCGGCAGCACCTTTTACGGTATTTACTAGGTTGCCTATAAGATCGTTACGGCGTTGGTATGAAGTTTGTACATTACCCCAAGCTTCGCTTACATTTTCGTTAAGTTCTATAGCGGTATTGTTAAATCCAACAGCCCAATTGTAAAGGCCAAAACCTATAACTGCTAGAATAATAACTGGTATAAGCCATTTTTTCATAATTGTGATATTTTAGTGTTAATGATGTAGTTTATGACACTTTATAAGTAGTGTAAACACAAAAAAAGTTACAGCTGCTCTTTAATTTTAAGTAACTGTGCTTTAATTCCCTCTAATTTACTGATAATTTCAAAATTACTAAGCGATTTTTTCTTTTCTTCTTTTAAATGTGTTTTGGCACCTTCAAGAGTGAAACCGCGTTCTTTTACCAAGTGGTAAATAAATTTAAGGTTTTTAATATCCTCTGGAGTAAATTTGCGATTGCCTTTAGCATTTTTTTTAGGCTTAAGTACATCAAACTCTTTTTCCCAAAAGCGTATTAAAGAGGCATTAACATCAAAAGCCTTAGCGACTTCGCCTATACTGTAATAGCGCTTTTCGGGTAGATTGATATGCATTAATCAAGAGATTGGTTTTCCATTGATGCGTGTTTAAGCAGTTCATCAAACTCTTCGGCAGATAAACTTCCGTAGTAGAAATTTATAGGATTAATACGTTGGTCATCTTTAAAGACTTCGTAATGTAAATGTGGTGCTTCGGAGCGACCAGTGCTTCCTACAAATCCAATAAGGTCGCCACGCTTTACTTTCTGATTTCTGCGTACATTATATTTATATAAATGCGCATAAAGACTTACATAACCATACCCATGATCTATACGAATATGTCTTCCATAACCAGAAGAATTGCTATCAGCTCTTGTAACCACACCGTCTCCGGAGGCGTAAACAGGTGTGCCTCTTGGCGCCGTAAAATCCATGCCCCAATGCATTTTTCTAGCTTTAGTAAACGGGTCGGTACGCATGCCATAACCCGAGGCCATTCTAGTTAAATCTTCATTGCTTACAGGTTGTATGGCAGGAATAGCGGATAGTAATTTTTCTTTTTCTTCGGCAAGTTTTGCTATCTCATCAAGAGATTTCGATTGAATAACAATTTGCTTCTGTAACACATCTAGGCGTTTGTTACTTTCAATAATTAGTTTGGAATTATCAAACCCTTCAAGGGCTTTGTATCGGTTTATTCCGCCAAACCCTGCTTTGCGTTGTTCTTCTGGAATTGGGTTAGCTTCGAAATATAAACGGTAAATATTATTGTCGCGTTCTTCAATATTAGCTAAAACAGATTGCGCCTCATCCATTTTTTTATTAAGGAATTCATATTGCAATTGCATGTTGGATAGCTCACGTTTTAAGGCGCGTTCCTTAGGAGATTCAATGTATTGACTGGCAATAAATACAAATAAAAACCCAAATAAAGCCGATGCCAAAACAAACATAGAAATGTATTTTGCTGTACGACGTTTTTTACGTTCTATTTTCCTGTAGGAAAGGGTTTCTGGATCGTAATAATATTTTACCTTACTCATTGCCTAATTTTACTATTTTTGCATGTAATAAAAACATTGTATCCGTTTGCAAAACACCAAAGATAAAAATTGTTTTGCAGATGTGGTAATTTTAACATAAGCTTGACAAAGATAATCTATATGAAATCCCAAGACATACGATCTAAATTCTTAACTTTTTTTGAAGATAAAAAACATCTTATTGTGCCTTCAGCACCAATGGTAACTAAGGATGATCCTACGTTGATGTTTATCAATTCTGGTATGGCACCTTTTAAAGAATACTTTTTAGGAAATGCTAAACCAAAAAGTAATCGTATTACCGATAGCCAGAAATGCTTACGTGTATCTGGAAAGCATAACGACCTTGAAGAAGTAGGTTACGATACGTATCACCATACGTTGTTTGAAATGTTAGGGAATTGGAGTTTTGGTGATTACTTTAAAAAAGAAGCCATTGATTGGGCTTGGGAACTTTTAACCGAAGTTTTTAAAATCAATAAAGACATTCTTTATGTTACTGTTTTTGAAGGTGACGAATCCGAAGGTATCCCAATGGATCAAGAAGCTTACGATTTTTGGAAAGCCATTGTTCCCGAAGACCGTATTTTAATGGGGAATAAAAAAGATAATTTCTGGGAAATGGGCGATCAAGGTCCTTGTGGGCCTTGTAGCGAAATTCACGTCGATATTCGTTCAGACGAAGAAAAAACAAAAGTGCCTGGAAAAGATTTAGTCAATCAAGACCACCCACAAGTAGTGGAAATTTGGAACTTGGTATTTATGCAATACAACCGTAAAGCTAATGGTTCTTTAGAAAATCTACCTAATAAGCATATCGATACTGGTATGGGCTTTGAGCGTTTGTGTATGGTGTTGCAAGGTGTGCAAAGTAATTACGATACCGATGTATTCACACCTTTAATTCGTGAAATAGAAACCATAACCAATAGTAAGTATGGTAAAGAAGATAATACAGATGTTGCCATTCGTGTTATTTCTGATCATATTCGTGCAGTGGCCTTTTCTATAGCCGATGGGCAGTTGCCAAGTAACGCAGGTGCAGGATATGTCATACGTCGTATTTTACGTCGTGCCATTCGCTACGGGTTTACCTTTTTAAATCAAAAAGACCCATTTATTTTTAAGTTAGTAGAAACTTTATCTGCTCAAATGGGGAGCGCTTTTCCAGAGCTTAAAAGTCAAAAAACACTTATTGAAAATGTGATTAAAGAAGAAGAACACTCTTTTTTAAGAACTTTAGATCAAGGATTGTTACTCTTGGATCGCGTTATGGAGGATACCAAAACAGATTCCATTGCAGGAACAAAAGCCTTTGAGCTATACGACACCTATGGATTTCCTCTAGATTTAACCCAATTAATAGCTCGCGAAAAAGGCTACGCTATAGATGTTGATGGGTTTAATGCAGAAATGAAAAAGCAAAAAGACCGTTCGCGTCAAGCATCGGCTTCTGAAACGTCAGATTGGGTAGTTTTAATGGAAGATGATGTTGAAGAATTTGTAGGATATGATAGATTGAAAGTAGATGTTCGTATTACACGATATAGAAAAGTAACCACAAAAAAAGATGGCGAAATGTATCAATTAGTGTTTAATATGACGCCATTCTATCCTGAAGGGGGAGGACAAATAGGCGATAAAGGTCATTTAGAAAGCGCTAATGGCGATGTGGTTTATATTTTGGATACAAAAAAAGAAAACAACGTTATTATTCATTTTACTAAAAACCTTCCTAAGCACTTAACCGATACGTTTAAGGCGGTAGTAAATGAAGAATCAAGGCATTTAACGGCTTGTAATCATACGGCGACACATTTATTGCACCAAGCTCTAAGAAACGTGTTGGGAACACACGTAGAGCAAAAAGGATCGTTAGTAAAAGCTAAAGGATTGCGTTTTGATTTTTCACACTTTTCAAAAGTTGATAAAGATCAATTACAACAAATAGAAGATTTTGTTAATGCTAGAATTCGAGAGAATATTCCTTTAGAAGAAAAGCGTAATATTCCAATGCAAGAAGCTCTAGATGCTGGCGCAATTGCACTTTTTGGTGAGAAGTATGGTGATAGTGTGCGAGCCATAAAATTTGGGAATTCCATTGAGCTTTGTGGCGGAACTCACGTAAAAGAAACCGGAAAAATATGGTATTTTAAAATAACCTCAGAAGGTGCTGTAGCTTCAGGAATTAGAAGAATAGAAGCCATAACAAACGAGGAAGTAGGCGATTATTTTATTAGTATAGATAACGATTATCAATCTCTAAAAGATTTACTTAAAAACCCTAAAAACCCTGTCGATGCCGTAAAAAGTTTGCAAGATGAAAATGCCACTTTAAAAAAGGAAATAGAAGGTTTGCTAAAAGACAAAGCTAAAAACCTTAAAGGAGATTTAAAAAATGAATTATCTGAGGTGAATGGATTACAATTTTTGGCTAAGCAAGTTGATTTGGATGCTTCTAGTATAAAAGATATTTGTTTTGAATTAGGAAGTCAGTTTGATAACCTGTTTTTACTGTTTGGATCCAACAAAAACGGTAAGGCTATTTTAACGTGTTATATTTCTAAAGAAGTGGTTGCCGAAAGAGACTTAAATGCAGGACAAATTGTACGTGAATTAGGAAAATATATTCAAGGCGGCGGCGGCGGACAACCGTTTTTTGCTACTGCTGGTGGAAAAAATACCGATGGTATAAAAGACGCTTTAAATGCTGTAAAAGCGTATATAGAATAATGAATTTTAGAACACAAATACCCATACAAAAGCAACAACATAATCAGGTAGATTATCATTCCAAAGTATTGCTTTTAGGGTCGTGTTTTGTTGAAAATATAGGAGATAAACTTTCGTACTATAAATTCCAAACGTTGCAAAACCCATTTGGTATTTTGTTTCATCCATTGGCTATTGAAGCCTTAATAACTGATGCTATCAACGACAAGGAGTTTACAGAAGACGATATCTTTTTACATAATGAGTTATGGCATTATTTTGGTGCTCATTCCAAGTTGAGTTCACCATCAAAAGAAGCGTTGTTACAAAAGCTAAGCCAACAAATAACGGCAACTAAAGAATGGTTAAATTCAGCAACTCATATTGTTATAACTTTAGGGACAGCTTGGGTTTATAGGTATATTGAAACGGATATTATTGTGGCTAATTGCCATAAAATACCTCAAAAACAATTTCAAAAAGAATTATTATCTGTTGATGCTGTTATCGAATCTTTACAAGCTATTTTAGTATTGCTAAAAGAATACAACCCAAAAACTCAAGTAATTTTTACGGTCTCGCCTGTAAGACATTTAAAAGATGGGTTTGTGGAAAATACACAAAGCAAGGCGCATTTAATATCAGCTATTCATCAAGTTATAAATAAAGAGCAAAGTCATTATTTCCCTTCTTATGAGATTATGATGGATGAGCTTCGTGATTACCGATTTTATGTCAAGGATATGCTACATCCTAACGAAACAGCAATAGATTATATTTGGGAGCGGTTTCAAAACATTTGGATTGCAGATGAGGCTTTGCTTACAATGAAAACCATTACCGAAATTCAAAAAGGGTTACAGCATAAACCTTTCAATTCAAAATCAGAAGCACATCAGGTGTTTCTGAAAAAGTTAGAGCTTAAAAAACGTGCCATTTTAGAGGCTTTTCCTCATATCATATTTTAAATATACGACATTTGCCGTATTGATTTCAGTCTCATATTGTTACAATTTTGGAGTGTTATTAACCAAAACACATTCAACAATGAGAATTTTAAAACACGTAATGTTATTATTAACGGTTGTTACTTTTGTAACCTTTACAGCTTGTTCAAGCGATGATGATGGGGGCGATCCAGGTAGTGTTGGGGCAGCTTCTGGAACTATTTCTGCAAAAATTGATGGTAATAATTTTACCTCTTTAGAAATGACTTCTTTTGCCAATAAAGCATCGGGTGGTGGACAGACAACTTTAGTATTACAAGGAAATACCCAAGATCAGGCTATAAACATGACTATAAATGGTTATGAAGGTGAGGGGACTTATGAGTTGTCTGATTCGAATGTTTTTATTATTGCTTCTTATATCGAACCAGATATTAGTAATCCAGCAAATACACAAACATGGTCGGCGCCTTATCAAGATTCTGGTGTAGCTGGTGAAATTAAAATAAGCGAGGAAACCGATTCGAAAGTTAAAGGAACTTTTAGCTTTACAGCAAAAAACTCTAACGATGGTTCAACAAAAGTAATATCGGAAGGATCTTTTAATCTTAACAAACAATAAGGTTAAGACATGCTTTTAAAATCTTGACAATTTTACCTTGTTGTTGAGGTTTGTTTAGATTGAGCGTAATCCCATAATTATAAATTACGCTTAATCTTTTTTAAAAAGCATTTTATCGATTTTTTAATTTATATAGCTTAGTTTGTTGTATATTTAATATGCTATTAGTCAACTTTTAGAAAACACCAGTTCTAAGCTTTTTTAGTTTGTAATTGGTGTTTTTTTTATGGCCTTACTTTTATGAAACTCTTTCTGTTTTTTGTTGTTTGTTTTCTTTTTAAATTTAATTTAATAAATAGAGATGTCTATAAATTAAATAGTCCAACATTTTTTTATGAGATTAATAATAATCAAGAGAGTTTAGAGAAAACTGATTTACTAGAAAAAGAAAAACAAATACTTATTAATAGAGTAGAATTAGCGACACAAAAACGCTATAAAGAGTATAAAAAGTTTACACTTTATACTATTTTGTTGGTAATAGTTGTTTTAAGTTTAGTAGGGTATTTGTTATATAATTTACAACAACAAAAAAATAAACAACTTAGACTAAGCAATAAACTTAAAGAAACTCTTAAGAGCTTAGAAATGCAAAATAAGTTTCAAGAGCAGCATTTAATACTTTCAAAAAAAATGTATGCTAATGTTGAAACAAACCTTTCTTGTATTATGTCATCTATAGAGAGTTTAAAGTGCGAGTTTAGTATTCAGGATAAAACGCTTCTTAAGCAATTGAATAAGATTCATCTTTTTACAGATAAAACCATGAAGGAGTTACAAAACACTATTCTTACTATGAATAAAGGGGTGTAACCCTGTAACAAAAGTATTTGAGGCTGCTTTTAGAGGGATATTAAGAGAGAAAATGAGTGTTATATTCTAAATTAATATCTAAATTTAACAAGGCTAATTAATCCAATTCACATGAAATCATTTTTGTTTTTAGTGTGTTGTGTCTTATTTACTTTTAAAGGAGTTTCTCAGCATAACACATATATAGATAGTATTCAGAGATCTATTAAAACATTATCAAAACAAGAGCAATTACAACGCATAACAGCAATTCCTTATGATAAATATGTAGGCAATGTTAAAGCATCGGAAAAGATGTTTTTAAATGCTGTAAACATCGCTATAGAAATCAATGATAGCCTATCGTTAAGTGATTTATATTTTAAGTTAGCCCAAGTTTATGCTTACAGAGAGCAATTGGATAAACGAACAGATTATGTGCTAAAATCTATTAAAATATACGAATTATTAGGAGAACATGTAAAAGCGGGTGTTTCTTATGGACAATTAGGGTATAACCTAAAATATAGCGATATGGATAATGCCCTTCGCTATATGCGAAAAGGCATTAAACTGTTAGAGCAAAACCAGAACAAAACAAAGATAGACCCACTATACGATAACTATGGTATTATGCTTACCATAAATAAAAAGTACGATAGTGCATTGTATTATACCCAAAAGTCTTTAAAGCTAAAAAAAGTATTGCAAGATAGTGTTGGAATGGGGTTTGGGTATGCTAATGTAGCAACAGTATATGCAGAAATAAATAAATTTAATTTGGCTAAACAATACATAGATAGTTCTACAACTATAAGAACTAAAATAAAAGATAACTATGGAATTGCTGTAAACTATACTCATTTAGCCGATGTCCTCTACAAGCAACATCTTTATAAAGATGCTATAAAAAACTATAAAACAAGTGCTGCCTTGGCAAAAAAAGGCGGCTATAAAAGACTAGAGCGGTATTGTTATGAAACAATTTCTACAGCATACGTGGCATTAAATAATTACAAAGAAGCATATGTTTTTACACAAAAATATCAAGTGCTTAAAGACAGTGTTTTTAATGTTGAAACCAACAATAAAGTCGAGCAGTTAAAAATAGAGTTTGAGACCGAGAAAAAAGAAAAAGAAATCCTAGAACAACGTGCTAATTTAGCAGAGAAAGAACTCGATTTAAGTCAAAAAAACAATTACATTTTAATTTTAGTTGCTTTAGCTATTCTTTTACTGTTGTTAGGATACTTTTTTTATAGTCAACAAAAAATAAAGAACAAACAATTAATTCGTGAAAACCAGTTAAAAGATGCTTTGGCAAAAATTGAAACCCAAAACCGGCTACAAGAACAGCGTTTACAAATATCTCGCGATTTACACGACAATATAGGGGCACAATTAACCTTTATAATTTCATCTTTAGATAATATAAAATACGGCTTTAAACTTCCTGAAAATTTAGACAGTAAACTTAAAAAAATAAGTGCTTTTACATCATCAACTATATACGAGTTACGCGATACTATTTGGGCTATGAATAAAAATGCCATTTCGTTAGAAGATTTACAATCTCGTATTTCAAACTTTATAGATAAAGCTCACGTAGCTTCAGAAGGTATTGCATTCAATTTTGAAAATGATAAAAGCATTAACGATAATATAGAATTCACTTCGGTAAACGGAATGAACATTTACCGTATTATTCAAGAAGCTGTAAATAATGCGATTAAATATGCAGAAGCATCTGCCATTTTAGTTAAGGTTAGTCAAATAGACAATAAATTTCAAGTAGAAATTATAGATAACGGCAAAGGGTTCGATAAAGCTCAAGTGCCACTTGGAAATGGCCTCAATAATATGAAAAAGCGCGCCCAAGAAATGGGTGGTAAGTTAACCATTATTTCTAATAAAGAAAGAGGTACAATAATTCAATTACAATTATAAAATACGTTATATACCGTATATGTAGAAAATGTAAAGTTTATTAATTTTATTAAAAACTAATCTATGAGCATCAAAATAGCCATTGTAGACGACAATACCTTTTTAATTAACGCGGTAAAAGAAAAGCTCTCCTTTTTCGAAGATTTAACATTTAAATTTTCAGCGTTAAATGGCTCAGGTTTGCTTACAAAACTTGAAGAAAATCAACACATAAATTTAATATTAATGGATATAGAAATGCCTGTTTTAAACGGCATTGAAACCACCGAGGTTGTCAAAAAAAAATATCCGCATATTAAAATTATAATGCTTACTGTTTTTGATAATGATGAAAATATATTTAAAGCCATAAAAGCAGGAGCCGATGGGTATTTACTTAAAGAAGTTAATGCTAAAGAACTTCACGATGGCATTGTAGAGACTCTTAATGGCGGCGCAGCGATGAACCCATCAATAGCCTTAAAAACATTAAAATTATTACGAAATCCAATTAATATTGATAATCCAAAAGATAAAGAAGGTATTAAATTAACTAACCGAGAAACCGATGTGCTAGAGCATTTAAGTAAAGGGCTGAATTATCACCAAATAGCCGAAAATCTTATTATATCGCCAGGAACCGTTAGGAAACACATAGAAAACATTTACAAAAAATTACAAGTTCATAACAAACTAGAAGCTGTAGAAAAAGCCAAACAAAATAAACTCATTTAACTATTATTTAAAGTTAAGATAATTACAAGTTTTGTAAGAGGTTTTATTTTCGTAATGCTATTATTTTAAAAAGGAATTCAAGCATTGGTTAGGCTTCAACGTCGAAGCAACCGATGCTTTTTGTATTTTTAGGGCTATGAGAAAAATTCTATTTGGTGTTTTAATCACGTTAATCATCCTTTTTACCTTCAAGTATTGCGACAATAAAAAGGAGGAAAAGTATCAGCTAAAAGAAAATACAGCTTTAATACAAAAGCAAATAAAAAACGTTGGAAAGCTAGTAGTAACCGAAGGACATTTTAGTCAAGTGTTCAATTACAAAAACTCAAAAACCTACTTTGGTGATTGGTTAAATGCTGAGAAAAAAGCACTTGTCGTAGTTAATACCGATGTTTCCATAGTGTACGATTTAAGCCTGTTGGAATATAATATAGACGAAACCACAAAAACTTTAGAAATCACGCATATTCCCAAAGAACAAATAAAAATTCATCCCGATTTGGAGTATTACGATGTGCAAGCCGATTTTTTCAATCAATTTGAAGCCGAAGACCATAACAAAATCAGAGCGCAAGTAAAACAATCGTTACTTAAAAAAATAGAGCAATCCGACTTAAAAACAAATGCCCAAAACCGATTAATTAGCGAGTTGTCTAAATTCTACATTCTAACCAATTCCCTTGGTTGGACGTTAAAGTATAACAATAACACTATTGCCAATCAGCAGGATTTTCAAGACGTAAAACTATAATTTGCTTTCTAGGTTTTTCCAACCGCCACCATTAATAGCATCCAGATTATTAAGGTTTAAAAATTTGGCAGCTTTTGCAGAACGCACACCGCTAGCGCAACACACAATTAAGGGTTTGTTTAATATCTTAAGCTCATCAACACGATTGTTCAACTCGTTTAAAGGAATGTGTTTCGAGCCGTCAATATGGCCGTTGTTGTATTCTTGTTGTGTTCTAACGTCCAGAATAACAGCGCCATTGTCTAGATATGTTTTAATTTTTTTGTCTCTATTGCCGAATAAAAATGATAAAAAGCCCATAGTTCTACTTTTTGTATAAATTTACACTTTAATAATAACAATTGAATTTGAAAACCCCAACTCGTAAAGACGAAATAATAAAAACTGCAGCCAAATTATTTAAGGAAAAAGGGTATAGTGCCATGACAATGCGTGACTTGGCTTCAGAAATGGGTATAAAAGCGGCAAGCCTTTACAATCATATAAATTCAAAGCAGGAAATTTTAAAGGAAATCATCATCTCTTTAGCAGAAGCATTCACCAAAGGTTTGCAAGATATTCAAAAATCGAACCTCTCAAATATTGAAAAACTTCAAGAAATTGTAAAACTACACGTTAGTATAACGTCGCAAAATACATACGGAATGGCATCTTTAAATAACGACTGGATGCATCTTGAAGACAATCGCGATTACTATTTACAGTTACGCTATAATTACGAAAACGAGTTTAGAAACATTATTGTTCAAGGTATAAAAAACAACGAAATTGTTAGCGAGAATGAAGATGTCATGCTCTTTTCTATCCTGTCAACGCTTCGCTCTCTTTACTTATGGATTCCTAAAAAAGAAGACTTAGATCCAGAAGAACTTTCACGCCAATTAAGCCAAGTGCTTATTAACGGTATTAACAAAAAAATCAATTAATTTTTTGTAAATTTGTCAAGCAAACTAACAAGTGTTAGTTTTTTTGTTAATCCTAAACGCAAACGTTTTCGGTTGAAAAAATAAGTATATACAAGAGATTATAACTGTTAATGGCTGAATTTTATAAATTAAAAGTAAAAGACATATACAAGGAAACCAAAGATACATCAGTAGTGTCTTTCGAAATTCCTGAAGACTTAAAAAGCGACTTCAAATTTTCGCAAGGACAACATCTTACCTTAAAAACCATAATTAATGGTGAAGATGTGCGTCGCTCGTATTCATTATGTTCAAGCCCATTTGAAAACGAATGGAAAGTCGCTGTAAAGGAAATCCCTGGCGGGAAGTTTTCAACTTTTGTAAACAATGAGTTACAAACAGGAGACGAACTTGAGGTTATGGCACCAAGTGGAACTTTTGGTGTAGAATGTGATTCTAAAAATGCTAAAAACTATCTGTTTTTTGCTGCAGGAAGTGGCATTACGCCAATAATGTCTATGATAAAAGCGCATTTGGAGGCTGAACCCAATTCAACTTGTAAGTTGTTTTATGTGAATAAAACGGCAAAATCCATTATCTTTAAGGAAGCGTTAGAGCAATTACGAAACACCTACTTTGGAAGATTAGAAATATATTATTTCCTCACCAAAGAAAAGCGTGATATCGACTTGTTTAATGGTCGTTTTGATGATGACAAAATGAATGTGCTCACCAAAACATTTATTGATATTCCAGATACTAGTGAAGTGTTTTTGTGTGGTCCAGAAGACATGGTGAATTACGTAAGTAGCTATCTGGCTGAAGCAGGTTTGCCAAAAGAATTAATTCATTTTGAATTATTTGTAAAAGGCCTAACTGAAGAAGATAAAAAACGCGTAGAACGACTTTCAGAACAAAAAATAGATGGTGTTGAGGTGGTTATTATAGATGGCGGAAAAGAATTCCGTTTCACAATGCAGCAAGATGACGACAATATATTAGATGGCGCATTAACTGCAGGAGCCGATTTGCCATTTGCTTGTAAAGGCGGTGTTTGTAGTACCTGTAAATGTCAGGTGGTTGAAGGCGAAGTTGAAATGAAAATCAACTATGCTTTAGAAGATGATGAAGTGGCACAACATTATGTGTTAAGCTGTCAATCGGTGCCAACCACTAAAAAAGTGGTAGTCGATTTTGATGTGTAAACTTCCTACGAAAGCAGGAATCTCATAATATTGAAAAGGAAAAATAAAATAGAAACTCAATTGAAGTTAAAGCTATATAGAATCGAAGAGTTTTCGATTTCGGTTTCAACTTCGATTTCAATTTCGAAGAACGATGAGTGAAGA
Source organism: Mangrovimonas cancribranchiae (assembly GCF_037126245.1). Classification (NCBI taxonomy): domain Bacteria; kingdom Pseudomonadati; phylum Bacteroidota; class Flavobacteriia; order Flavobacteriales; family Flavobacteriaceae; genus Mangrovimonas; species Mangrovimonas cancribranchiae. The sequence goes on along the minus strand of NZ_CP136925.1, from coordinate 2,023,456 downwards.
ACAAATAAAAAACCTAGAAGCAGAATTTGAAGCACGTATTGCACGTGACGAGAAAATTGAGCCTAAAGACTGGATGCCAGAAAAATATCGTAAAACGCATATAAGGCAAATCAGTCAGCATGCACATTCCGAAATTGTTGGGATGTTACCAGAAGGTAATTGGATAACTCGTGCGCCATCACTACGTCGTAAAGTGGCCTTATTGGCAAAAGTTCAAGACGAAGCTGGTCACGGATTATATTTATATAGCGCTTGCGAAACCTTAGGGATTTCTCGTGACGAATTATACGAGCAATTACATTCAGGTAAAGCAAAATATTCTTCCATTTTTAATTACCCAACAGTAACTTGGGCCGATATGGGAGCTATCGGTTGGTTGGTAGATGGCGCAGCTATTATCAATCAAGTGCCGTTATGCAACACCTCTTTCGGGCCTTATGCCAGAGCAATGGTGCGTGTGTGTAAAGAAGAAAGTTTTCATCAGCGTCAAGGTTACGAAATTATGCTCAAGTTGTGCCAAGGTACGTCCGAGCAAAAAGAACTGGCGCAAGACGCTTTAAACCGTTGGTGGTGGCCAAGTTTAATGATGTTTGGTCCAACCGATGCCGAATCTACGCATACCGAACAAAGTATGAAATGGAAACTGAAGCGTAAAACAAACGATGAATTGCGCCAGCAATTTATAGACCAAACGGTACCACAAGCTGAAATTTTAGGATTAACAATTCCAGATCCAGATTTAAAATGGAACGAAGACCGAAAAAGTTATGATTTCGGTGAAATTAATTGGGATGAATTTTGGCAAGTTGTAAAGGGATACGGTCCAATGAACAAAGAACGAATGAAAGCCAGAGTAGGTGCTTGGGAAAGTGGCGAATGGGTGCGCGATGCAGCAATGGCTCACGCAGAAAAGAAAGCAACCTCTTTGAAAAAAGAGGTCTCCTAATCAATAAAAATGAAACGTATTTATTGGTTTTTAGAATACGTTGGCAGAATGTCAGCACGTTGAAATGCAGAATAAGAAAATGAAATCGTTAAAAATTTCTGAAGCCTTGGAAGAAATTTAGATTTCATTTTAAGGTTTTCAATCTGTAGAGCAAGATTGAAAAATTCCTCATTTCAACTTGAATTTTTGGTTCGTTTTGTTTCAAGACAAAATGAACGTAAGAATAAATAAAATAGAAGTATAAATAATAAGATACCTGCTTTCGCAGGCATACAAATTATGTCAAACAAAAAGAATTGGCCTCTTTGGGAGGTTTTTGTAAGAAGTAAAAACGGATTAGAACACCGTCATTTTGGTAGCCTTCACGCAGCAGATGCAGAAATGGCCTTAGAAAATGCACGAGATGTCTATACTAGAAGAAACGAAGGTGTGAGTATTTGGGTTGTAGAATCCAAACATATAACAGCATCCAATCCAGAGCATAACGGTGAATTATTTGAGCCAGCTCAAGACAAAATCTATCGTCATCCAACGTTTTACGATTTGCCAGATGATGTAAAACATATGTAGAAAGAAAACGAAGTTTTGTCATCCTGAACTTGTTTCAGGATTTCATTTATTGAAGTTAAATGTCACCTTGAGCGCAGTCGAAAGGTCTGAATTTGAGAAATAATGAAAAACAAAAATTTATACAACTACATACTTGGCATCGCAGACAACAGCCTAATCCTAGGTCAGAGATTAGGAGAGCTTTGCGGTCACGGACCAAGTTTGGAAATAGATATTGCGTGCACCAATATGTCTTTGGATTTATTGGGGCAAGTACGCAGTTACTATCAGTATGCAGCAAAAATAGCAGGCGACGGTAGAACCGAAGACGATATCGCAATGCTTCGTAAAGAACGTGAGTATGTCAATGTGCTTTTGGTAGAACAGCCAAATACCGATTTTGGATATACAATGGCAAGACAATTCTTATTCGATGTATATCATTTTTTAATGCTAACCGAATTGGAAAAAAGCACCGATTTAAACTTATCGGCTATTGCAAAAAAGTCCATCAAAGAAGTGAGTTATCACAAGCGTTTCTCATCCGATTGGATAAAACGTTTAGGCGATGGAACCGAAGAAAGTCATAATCGCATTCAAACAGCTATTAACGATTTATGGACATACACCGATGAATTATTTCATCAAACCGAAGCTGATAAAGCTATGGTTGCTGAAGGCGTTGGAGTGGATGTCGCTAAATTAAAAGATGCTTATTACGAAGAAGTAAACGCAGTTTTAGAAGAAGCAACGTTGAGTGTGCCAGAAAGCAAATATTTTCAAAAAGGAGGAAAGCAAGGCATTCATACCGAGCATATGGGGTATTTGCTTGCAGATTTACAGTATATGCAGCGCACCTATCCCAATATGGAATGGTAACATTCCTGCGAAGGCAGGAATCTTATTATAAACTATGACAACAACACAGCAAAATATAAACGACAAACTTATTCCAATTTTGGAGCAAATTTCGGACCCTGAAATCCCAGTGCTTTCCATTATGGATATGGGTGTTGTGCGTTCTGCTGTAATTGAAGGAGATACTGTAAAAATTAAAATTACACCAACTTATAGCGGTTGTCCTGCGATGGATGTTATAGGCGATGATATTAAAAGCGCTTTAAAAAAAGCAGGATATAAAGCCGAAGTAGATTTAATTCTTCATCCCGCTTGGACAACCGATTGGATTACACCAAAAGGCCGACAAGCACTAGAAGATTATGGTATTGCAGCACCTTTAGATGCCGAGACAGATAAATCGGTGTTGTTAGAAGGAAAGCAATTAGTAAAATGTCCGCAATGCGGAAGCAAAAATACAACAATGATTAGTCAGTTTGGTTCAACGGCTTGTAAGGCACAATTTAAATGCAACGATTGCCAAGAACCATTCGATTATTTTAAATGTTTGAAATGACAGTAAACTGTCACCCTGAACTTGCTTCAGGGTCTCATTAAATAAAATGAGTAAATAAAAAAGGATTTGTTATTCCGTACGCGATACGGAATCTAAATAAAACAATACATAGGTATGAGCAACACTTCAATTGAATTAAAAATTGAAAACAATATTGCGTACATTTCGTTAAACCGACCAGAAGTGTTTAATAGCTTCAATCGCGAAATGGCGTTACGTCTTCAGAAGATATTTGATGACTGCGAAACTAACGATGAGGTAAGAGCAATCGTTCTAACGGGTAATGGCAAAGCCTTTTGTGCTGGTCAAGATTTAAAGGAAGTGACTTCACCAGAATTAAATCCAGGCTTTAAAAAAATATTAGAAGAACACTACAATCCCATTATTACGAGAATTAGAACTATTAAAAAACCAATTATTGGTGCTGTTAATGGTGTTGCGGCAGGAGCTGGTGCCAACATTGCTTTGGCTTGCGATGTGGTTATAGCACACGAAAAAGTAAGTTTTATTCAAGCATTTAGTTTAATAGGTTTAATACCTGATAGCGCAGGAACGTTCTTTTTACCTCGATTAATTGGTTTTCAAAAAGCATCGGCATTGGCGATGCTAGGCGATAAAGTGTCTGCCGAAGAAGCCGAACGCTTGGGGATGATTTACAAAGTGCTACCATTAGAAAATTTTGAAGAAGAAGTCAATAAACTAGCCTTAAAACTGGCCAATATGCCAACTTTGGCACTAGGGAAAATTAAGGAGGCGTTCAATCAATCGTTGACGAATAATCTAGACCAACAACTAGCCTTAGAATCCAAATTACAAATCGAAGCAGCTCAAACTGAAGATTACGAAGAAGGAGTTTCAGCTTTTGTAGAAAAACGTAAACCAACTTTTAAAGGAAAGTAAAGAATAGCAAATAATTAACCGAAGAACTTTTATGAACGTAGGAATAATAGGATCTGGAACAATGGGAAGTGGTATTGCTCAAGTAGCAGCAACTTCTGGTTGTGCTGTAAAATTATACGATACCAATCAAGTGGCTTTAGACAAAGCCAAAGCTAACTTGGAAAAAATATTAAATCGTCTTATCGAAAAAGGGCGAATAGATGCTGAAGAAAAGACGCGAATTCAGAATAACATCTCTTATGTAAATAACTTAAAAGATTTGTCAGATTCAAACTTAACTATCGAAGCAATTGTTGAAAATCTAGACATAAAAAAGAAGGTGTTTTTAGAGTTGGAAAGTTACGTGTCAGACAATTGCATTATAGCTTCAAATACCTCAAGTTTATCAATAGCATCCATAGCATCATCCTTGCAAAAACCAGAACGTTGTGTGGGTATTCACTTTTTTAATCCAGCACCGTTAATGAAACTGGTTGAGGTTATTCCAGCCGTGCAAACATCAAAAGCAGTTTTAACTAAATCAGTTGAAACTATAAAAAGTTGGAAAAAAACAGTAGCTGTAGCCAAAGACACGCCAGGCTTTATTGTAAATCGTGTAGCGCGCCCATTCTATGGTGAAGCTTTACGAATTTATGAAGAAGGCATCGCCTCATTTTCTGAAATAGATGCCGCGATGAAAGATGTTGGAGGATTTAGAATGGGGCCATTCGAATTAATGGATTTCATCGGAAACGATGTCAATTATACCGTAACAGAAACCGTGTTTGCAGCCTTCTATTTCGACCCACGTTACAAGCCAAGTTTCACACAAAAACGCTTGAGTGAAGCAGGATATTTTGGAAGAAAATCAGGGAAAGGGTATTATGATTATGACGATAATGGTAAAAAAATAAGTATTTGTCATTCTGAACTTGATTCAGAATCTCATAAAGAAGTACCGCAACAAATATTCAACCGTGTTTTAGTAATGCTCATAAACGAAGCCGCTGATGCTTTATTTTTAAACATTGCTTCAGCAGAAGATATTGATAACGCGATGACCAAAGGTGTTAATTATCCAAAAGGTCTTTTGGCTTGGGCAGACGAAAAAGGCATCGATTGGTGCGTCACAAAACTAGACGAGTTGTATGATGAATACCACGAAGATCGTTACCGTTGTAGCCCATTATTACGAAAAATGAATAAAGACAATAGAACGTTTTACTAACCAAACCTAACCAAATATGAACACAACACTAAGAAATATTCTCGCTATAGTAGCAGGAATAGTTATTGGCGGAATAGTCAATATGGGAATTATAACCATTAGTGGTTCCATTATTCCACCACCAGAAGGAACCGATTTAACCACTGCCGAAGGCATAAAAGCCGCAGCAGATGTGTTGGAAGCTAAACATTACATTATGCCATTTTTGGCACACGCCATAGGGACGTTGGTAGGTGCATTGATTACAGCAAAAATAGTTGCGAAAAGCAAATTTGCTTATGCAATGTTTATAGGAGTATTCTTTTTATTAGGAGGTATTTCAGCAGCATTTATGATTCCAGCACCAACCTGGTTTATTGTTTTAGATTTGGCAGTAGCCTATATTCCAATGGCTTGGTTAGGGCATAAGTTAGTAGTAAAAAAATAATAGATTTTGAAAGGTGAGCAAATACCACATAAAATGTTATCACTCGACCCGTTTAGTACGTGGTTGGGTATCGAAATTTTAGAATGCGAAATTGGTCGTTGTCGTGTGGCGATGACAGTTCGCAAGGAAATGCTCAATAGTATGGGAAAAGCTCACGGCGGCATCAGCTATGCATTGGCAGACACCGCTTTTGGGTTTGCAGCCAATACGCACGGTAAATTTGCAGTTTCCATAGAAACGAGTATTAATCACATTGAAGCATTAGAAGAAGGCGATTATTTAGTAGCCGAATCGGTTATAGAAAACGTAAAAAACAAACTAGGATTTAATATCATAGAAGTAAAACGAGGCGATGAACTTGTGGCACTTTTTAAGGGTGTGGTTTATCGTACACAAAAAGATTGGAAAATATAAAACCGAAAAATGTAAAATAATAAAGTGAAAAGTGACAATAAATATAATTTGCAACAGCGGTTGGTTGAATTTTCTGCATTATTGATTTCTAATGTAGATATATTTAAAAACAACTTTGCGTCACAACATTTATTAAAACAATTGATACGTTCGGTGACATCATCGGCATTAAATTATGGAGAAGCCCAAAGTGCTGAATCGAAAAAAGATTTTGTACATAAGATGAAAGTTTGCCTAAAAGAGTTAAGAGAGTCTCAAGTTAATTTACAAATAATTGAAAAATCTGATTTAATCAAAAATAAGGAATCATTTACCTTAATAATTAACGAATGCAATGAACTTGTAGCAATATTTACGGCAAGTATAAAAACAACAAAAACTAAGATTTAACCACGAAAATGTAAAATGACAAAATGATAAGTAATTAGATAACTTTTACATTTTAACTTTTACATTTTAACTTTTACATTGATATGGAAGCATACATTATAGACGGCATAAGAACACCAATAGGAAATTACAAAGGAACTTTATCTGCTGTACGGACAGACGATTTAGGAGCTTTAGTTATTAAAGAAATTGTAAAAAGAAATCCAAATATCCCAAAAGAAGCTTACGACGATGTTATTTTAGGTTGTGCCAACCAAGCTGGGGAAGACAATCGTAATGTAGCTAGAATGGCATCGCTTTTGGCGGGATTACCATATTCGGTGCCGGGCGAAACCGTAAACAGATTGTGTAGCTCGGGCTTATCAGCAATTATTCACGCCAATCGAGCGATTAAAGCAGGCGATGGCGATCTGTTTATATCTGGAGGCGTTGAAAATATGACTCGCGGGCCTTATGTGGTAGCAAAACCATCTAGCGCATTTGGAAACGATTCCAAAATGTATGACAGTAGTTTTGGTTGGCGATTTGTTAATCCAAAAATGCACGAGATGTACGGCACGGATGGTATGGGAGTAACAGCCGAGAATTTAGTTGAAAAGTATAATATCTCACGTGAAGATCAAGATGCCTTTGCCTATTGGAGTCAGATGAAAGCCACTCAAGCACAAGAAAATGGGCGTTTAGAAAAGGAAATTGTTTCGGTTGAAATTCCACAGCGCAAAAAAGACCCAATCATCTTTTCAAAAGATGAATTTGTAAAACCTACTACCACAAAAGAAATTTTAGCCAAGTTACGACCAGCGTTTAAAAAAGAAGGCGGAAGTGTGACGGCAGGAAATTCATCAGGGTTGAACGATGGTGCAGCAGCAACAATCATAGCTTCAGAAGAAGCGGTTAAAAAATATAATCTAAAACCAATGGCGCGAATAGTAAGTTCGGCGGTAGTTGGTGTCGAGCCACGAATTATGGGTATTGGTCCTGTAGAAGCGTCTAATAAAGCCTTAGCAAAAGCAGGGTTAACGATGGATGATATGGATGTTATTGAGCTTAACGAAGCCTTTGCAGCACAAGCATTGGCGTGTACCAGAGCTTGGGGGTTGGCAGATGATGATTCAAGATTAAACCCTAACGGTGGTTCTATTGCAATCGGGCATCCGCTTGGTGTTACAGGCGCAAGAATTGCCTATTCAGCAGCATTAGAATTACAAGAACAAAATAAACGTTATGCTTTGGTAACTATGTGTGTGGGCGTGGGCCAAGGGTATGCTGCAGTAATTGAAAACATTCCTGCGTAGGCAGGAATCTCATAATAAATTTAAGTTATGAACAAAACACAACATTACATAAAAGGTCATTGGATAGATGGAAAAGGTGAAGGAACACCAATCCTCGATTCGGTAACAGGTGAGCATTTTACAAACGTCACTACAGAAGGCTTGGATATTCCTGAAATTCTTCAATACGGAAGAGTAAAAGGCGATGCCCTTAGAAAAATGACCTTTCAAGAGCGTGGATTAATGCTTAAAAAATTAGCATTTTATCTTCAAAAGAAAAAAAGAGACTTTTACGAAGTAAGCTACCGTACAGGTGCAACTAAAATTGATAGTTGGATAGATATTGAAGGTGGGTTTGGAAATCTGTTTTCCAACGCGTCACTACGAAAGCTATTCCCTAATCAACCCTTTCACGTCGAAGGCGAACCTATCGATTTATCTCGCGGAGGACGCTTTATGGCACACCATATTATGGTGCCACGTGAAGGTGTGGCAGTTCATATTAATGCGTTTAATTTCCCAGTTTGGGGAATGTTGGAAAAGTGTGCTGTTAACTGGATGGCTGGAATGCCAGCAGTGGTTTTACCAGCACCACAAACAGCCTATTTAACCGAGGCTGTGGTGAGAGAAATTATTGCTTCTGGTATTTTGCCAGAAGGTGCTTTGCAGTTAATTAGCGGTACAGCAAAAAACATTTTAGATACGGTGCAGTCGCAAGATGTGGTGACCTTTACAGGTTCTGCATCCACAGGGAAATTACTTAAAAATCATCCGCAGATTTTAGCAGAAACGGTTCCGTTTACTATGGAAGCCGATTCTTTGAATGCCTCAATTTTAGGTGAAGATGCCGTTCCTGGAACGCCAGAATTCGACTTGTTTATAAAGGAAGTTAGAAATGAAATGACCGTTAAGTGTGGTCAGAAATGTACGGCAATTCGTCGTATTATCGTTCCGGAAAATCTTATCGAAGACGTACAAATAGCTTTAGGGAAGCAATTAGATAAAGTTACTATCGGCGACCCACGATTAAAAGAAGTTAGAATGGGCGCTTTGGTAAACGATGCGCAACGTAATTCGGTAAAAGAGCAAATTGAAAAAATTGCAAAAACAGCCGATGTTGTTTATGGTGATTTTGATGCTGCTAAAACCATCGGAGCTGATGCAAAAAAAGGAGCGTTTATAAAACCTATTTTACTTCGTGAGGATGATCCGTTTAAAAATGAAGCTGCTCACATTACCGAAGCCTTTGGTCCTGTAAGTACCTTGATGCCTTATAAAACATTGGATGATGCTATTAAGTTGTCGAAAATGGGTAAAGGCTCTTTAGTGAGTTCCATTGTTACTAATGATGATACGATTGCACGAGATTATACCATTTCGGCGGCAACACATCACGGTAGAATTTTAGTATTGAATAGAGAAAATGCTAAAGAAAGTACAGGTCACGGTTCACCGTTACCAAATCTAATCCACGGTGGTCCAGGACGTGCTGGTGGTGGCGAAGAAATGGGCGGTGTTCGTGGTATTAAACACTATTTGCAACGTTGCGCCATACAAGGTTCGCCAACAACACTAACCGAAATTACAGGTATTTACCAGCCAAATTCAGCCTATAAAGAATCACCAAAGCATCCGTTTGCGTATCACTGGGAAGACATTCAACCCGGGATGTCTTTAGAAACCCATAAACGCACACTAACGGATACCGATGTTATTAATTTTGCCAATCTCACCTGGGATCATTTTTATGCCCACACAGATATTACATCTTTAGATGGTAGTATTTTTGAAAAACGAACAGCTCACGGTTATTTCATTATTTCTGCAGCAGCAGGTTTGTTTGTATATCCTAACAAAGGTCCCGTGGCGGCAAATTATGGTTTGGATAGTATTCGATTTTTACGCCCATTATATCATAACGATACTATTTATGTGCGATTAACGTGTAAGGAAAAAGTGGATCGTGAGCAAAAAGGAACCGAACACCCTTCTGGTATTGTAAAATGGTATGTTGAGGTGTTTGATACAGATCCCGATGAAGATCAAGAAGCATTGGTGGCTATTGCAACTATTTTAACAATGGTTCAGAAAAAGCAAGAGACTTTTGTGGAAATGACCGATGAGAAAATTGATGAATGTCTTTCCAAGCTAACCGCAGATGCCAAACCAAAATGGGGTATTATGACGCCGCAACATATGATAGAGCATCTAGAATATACCTATAAAATTGCGTCTGGCGAGATTCAGGATTTTGAAATTGCAACACCAGAAAAGATTTTAGATAAAGTACACGCCAGTTTGTATGATTATAAAAAGTTTCCGCAGAATGCACAATTCCCAAATCTTGAAAAAGATAAATTGGAAGACCTAAAATATCCAGATTTAAACACAGCTATTGAAAAGTTTAAAGCACAACGCGAAAAGTATATACAGTTTTTCAAGGAAAACCCAGATGCTAAATTGAAGAATCTAGTCTTTGGAGAATTGAATCGTTACGAATCATACCTATTGGAAAGAAAACATTTAAATCATCATTTTGAACAATTTGGATTAATATAATTATGTCAGAACAACAACCATACGTAAAACAAACTATAGAAAACCAAGTAGGATATATCGAGTTTTTTCATCCTGCACATAATTCCTTGCCAGGGAACATTCTGGCTGAACTAGCACAGAGTATCACAAATGCTGGCAATAACGAGGACATTAAAGTCATCGTTCTTAAAAGTGGAGGAGATAGAACATTTTGTGCTGGAGCAAGTTTTAATGAGCTTATCAATATCAATGATGAAGCCACAGGAAAAGTATTCTTTTCAGGTTTTGCCAATGTGATAAATGCGATGCGCAAATGTCCAAAATTTATTGTTGGTCGAGTACAAGGAAAAACCGTTGGAGGAGGAGTTGGTCTAGCATCGGCAACCGACTATTGTATGGCAACAAAATTTGCAGCCATTAAGTTAAGCGAACTCAATATAGGTATTGGACCTTTTGTAGTTGGGCCAGCGGTACAGCGCAAATTAGGATTAAGTGGAATGTCACAAATAGCCATAGACGCCAACACCTTTTATCCAGCCGATTGGGCAAAAGACAAAGGTTTATTCACACAAGTGTTTGAAAGCACAGAGGAATTGGACGAAGCAGTAAAATCTTTTGCAGAAAATCTATGTAATTACAATCCAGAAGCAATGAAGGAAATGAAAACAATGTTCTGGAAAGGTACAGAAGATTGGGATGCACTTTTAGCAGAGCGTGCCGTAATTAGTGGCCGGTTGGTATTAAGTGAATTCACAAAGGAAACCTTAAAACGATTTAAATAGTGGTTTACGCATTCCAAGGATACATACCCGTTGTTCACGAAAGCAGTTTCGTACATCCATTGGCAGCAGTTACAGGCAATGTTATTATTGGTAAAAACTGCTACATAGGTCCAGGGGCAGCCATTCGTGGCGATTGGGGACAAATCATCCTTGAGGATGGCGTTAACGTTCAGGAAAACTGCACTGTTCATATGTTTCCTGGAAAGTCCATCACACTCAAGAAAAGCGCACACGTAGGTCACGGTGCTATTATTCACGGTGCAAATTTAGGTCGTAATTGTCTCATTGGGATGAACACAGTTATTATGGACGATGCCGAAATCGGCGACGAAAGTATAATAGGCGCAATGGCATTCGTAAAAGCCGAAACCAAAATTCCACCACGTAGTTTGGTGGTCGGCAATCCAGCAAAAGTCATCAAGCAAGTTACAGACGAGATGATTGCTTGGAAAACCAAAGGCACACGATTGTATCAACAGTTACCAACAGATTGTCACGACACCTTACGTGAAGTTGAACCACTTCGTGAAGTGCCAAAAGATAGAATTGTACAAGAAAATACGTATGAAACATTACGTGATTTTATGAAAAAATAAACTAACAAACATTAGTTCATAAGAATGTCAAAATTCGAATTAAAAATGCCCAAGATGGGCGAAAAATTCCTGCGTAGGCAGGAATCTCATAATACAAAATAATGAATTGTTGGTACGTTTATATTATGGCAAATAAACCAAATGGAGTAATTTATATAGGAGTAACTGATAATATTGAGGAAAGAATAAAAGAACATAAATTAAAAATACGTCCAAATGCTTTTACGGCTAGATATAATTGTAATAATCTAGTTTATTTTGAGGAGTTCGATAATGTAGATGAAGCCATTTTAAGGGAAAAGCGGTTTAAGAAATGGAAAAGAGAGTGGAAAGTTAGATGTATAGAAGAAATGAATCCTAGTTGGATGGATTTGAGTATGAATTGGAATTTAGATTATAAAAGAATTCGGAATGAAAGATAAAGAGATTCCTGCCTTCGCAGGAAGTTACGAATTAAAAATGCCCAAGATGGGCGAAAGTATAACCGAAGGCACCATAATTAATTGGTTGGTCAATGAAGGTGATACCTTCGATGAGGGAGATATTTTATTAGAAGTCGCTACAGATAAAGTTGACAACGAAGTGCCAGCTCCAGCAGAAGGAACGTTGCTAGAAACCAAATACCAAGCAAAAGATGTGGTAAAAGTAGGTGAAGTTATAGCTATATTGGAAATAAATAAGTCTAAAGCAAAACAAGATGTCATTTCGACAGAGCGAGGTACGAGCGACGAGAAATCTCACCAAAAAACCAAAAAGCAGCCAAAAAAGAAACCTGTTGTCACGTCGAGCACAGTCGAGACATCTCATTTAAAGTCTTCATCTTTTACGGTTTCTAATGAAGATCGATTTTTCTCGCCGTTGGTAATTTCAATCGCAAAACAGTATCATATCAGTTTTGAAGAATTAGCAAGAATTCCTGCAACGGGTAACGAAGGACGCTTGCGTAAAAGTGATGTCTTCAGCTATATCGAAGAAGGACGTCCATATCAGTTTGCACAACCAGTTGTCCAAGATCCTACAGCTTATCGTATTCCACAATTAGAGTTTGATAAAGGCAAAGGAAAGGTTATAGAAATGGATCGTATGCGCCAAATGATTGCCGATCATATGGTGTATTCCAAACATACATCACCGCACGTAACGGCTTATGTTGAAGCCGATTTAACCAATATGGTAAACTGGCGAAATGACAATAAAGTAAAGTTTCAAGAAAAATATGGCGAAAAACTAACTTTTACACCTCTATTTGTCGAAGCTGTAGCTAAGGCGGTCAAAGATTTTCCTAATATTAATGCTTCGGTAGATGGCAATAATATCATCGTGAAAGAAGACATTAATATAGGTATGGCAACCGCTTTACCAAGTGGGAATTTAATTGTGCCAGTTGTAAAAAATGCCGATACCAAAGATCTAAAAACCTTAGCTGAAGATGTAAACGAACTAGCTGGAAAAGCTAGAGAGAATAAATTAGGCGGCGGCGATATAAAAGGAAGTACATTTACCATTTCCAATGTGGGAACTTTTGGTAGTGTTATGGGAACGCCCATTATCAACCAGCCAGAAGTTGCCATTTTAGCATTAGGAATCATTAAAAAACGCCCCGAAGTTATCGAAACCAAAAACGGCGACGAAATCGCTATACGCAGTATGATGTATTTGTCGCTGTCTTTCGATCATCGCGTTGTTGATGGTTATTTAGGTGGGAGTTTCGTGCGTCGCGTAGCCGATTATTTAGAACAATTTGATACCAATAGAACTATTTAGAATCAAGAGACAAGAAACAAGACTTCTATGAAAAGACATAATTTCAAAAAATTGCACATCTGGATTGAAGCAATGGACTTGGTTGATGATAATTATTCTATAACACGAGAATTACCTGACTATGAAAAATTCGGATTAAGAAGCCAGATGAATCGATGTGTTATTTCTATTGCTTCAAATATATCCGAAGGAACCAGTAAAAAAACAAATAAACATTTTATTCAATATTTAGAAAATAGTCTTGGATCAGCTTTTGAATGGGAAACCCAACTAATTATCTGTTATCGTCAAAATTATTTAGAAGAAGATAAGTTTCTTGATTTGCAGAATAAGGTTCAGATAATTCAAAGTAAAATTTCAAAATTTATTGATAAACTAAATCTAAATGGTTGAGTCGTGTTTCTTGTATCCTGTTTCATTTCTCAATAATATAAAATACTATGAACAACAATATTTCAATCAAAAAAATAGAACAATCAAAAGTCGATACCATTGACTTCAATAATATACCATTAGGAACCTCTTTCACAGATCATATGTTTATCTGCGATTATAAAGATGGTCAGTGGCAAAACCCAAGAATAGAACCTTTAGCATTAATTCCAACACATCCTGCAGCTATGGCATTGCATTACGGACAAGCCATTTTTGAAGGAATGAAAGCTACGGTAAACAGCGATGGTGTGCCAATGTTATTTCGAGCTGATAAGAATGCAGCCCGATTAAATTTTAGCGCAGACCGAATGGGAATGCCCAACGTTCCTGAAGACTTATTTGTAGAAGGCTTAAAACAACTGGTTGCATTAGATAAAGCTTGGATTCCACCTCAAGATGGTAGCGCCTTGTATTTACGCCCGTTTATGTATGCCGACGAAGCTTTTATAGGTATGCGTGCGGCTACCAGTTATAAGTTTATTATTATGGCGTCTCCCGCTGGACCGTTTTTTAGTAAACGCATTAACCTTTGGGCTGAGAAAAAATTCGTTCGTGCTGTTGATGGCGGAACAGGTGAAGCTAAAGCTGCCGGAAATTACGCTGCTGCTATTCGCCCAACCGAGTTGGCAAAAGCCAAAGGGTACGATCAAGTATTGTGGTTAGATGCAGTTGAGCACGAGTACATTCAAGAGGTGGGAACAATGAATATCTTCTTCAAAATTGATGGAGAATTCATCACGCCGCGTCGCGATGGCGCCATTCTCGATGGTATTACCAGAATGAGTGTTATCGATATTCTAAAGGATAAAGGCTTTGAAGTTATTGAGCGCCCAATCACGCTAACCGAAATTCGCGAAGCTTCAGAAAAAGGTATTCTAGAAGAGGCTTTTGGAACAGGAACAGCGGTTGGGATTGCATATATTCAAAGTATTGGGACAGCAAATGGCGATATTCACGTTTCTGATGAGAGTCCGGTAGGATTAGAAGTTAACGATACGCTAAATGCCATTAAAACAGGAAAAATTGAAGATAAATTCAACTGGATGATAAAGGTTGAAGAGTAATTCATTCCTGTGTAGGAAGGAATCTTTAAGCAGAAAGGGATAGTATAACAAAAAAAGATTCCCACTTTCGTGGGAAATAGTTATGAATAAAGACATATTAAAAAAAGGATTTACCAATTTAGTAACCGCCAAAACCATGGCAGAATTGTATGAAGCCAACTTTAAAGTAGTTTCAAAATACGTGCACGCCACATCACGTGGTCACGAGGCGATTCAGACGGCTTTAGGAATGCAGTTGTTGCCTCAAGATTATGCATTTCCGTATTACAGAGACGATGCGATGTTATTGGCTTTTGGTATGACACCTTATGATTTAATGCTTCAGGTATTAGCTAAAAAAGACGATCCATTTTCTGGTGGAAGAACCTATTATTCACACCCAAGTTTAAAAGATGCTGATAAGCCTAAAATTCCACATCAATCTTCGGCAACAGGTATGCAAGCCATTCCTGCAACAGGTGTCGCGATGGGAATGCAATATTTGGAAAAGCAAGGACTTCAAAATTCAAATGTTGTTCAGAACGATAACGAAGAATCTAAATTAAATCCAATCACCGTTTGTAGTTTGGGTGACGCATCAGTAACCGAAGGCGAAATTGCAGAAGCTTTCCAAATGGCTGCTTTAAAGCAAATGCCTATTTTGTATTTGGTTCAAGACAATGGTTGGGATATTTCAGCCAACGAAGCCGAAACCAGAGCACAAAGTGCAGCAGAATACGCCCAAGGATTTCACGGATTGGAAGCGATCTCCATAGATGGCGCTAATTTTATTGAAAGTTACGAGACGCTAGAAAAAGTGATTAAAACCATACGAGAAGAACGTCGTCCAATTTTAGTTCACGCTAAAGTACCGTTGTTAAACCACCATACGTCTGGTGTGCGAATGGAATGGTATCGTGATGACTTGGAAGAAGCGAAATCACGTGATCCTTATCCAGTGCTTAAACAACAATTATTAGATGGTGGTTTTTCAGAAAAAGATATAAATAACATTGAAGCCGAAATAAAGCTAAAAGTTGAAAAAGATTTTCAAAAAGCCTTAAAAGCTGAAGATCCAACTCCAGAAGATTTATTTACGCACGATTTTGCACCAACACCAATTACCGAAGAACAAGGCGAGCGTTCGCCAGAAGGTGCAGAAAAAGTCGTAATGGTAGATTGTGCTTTATTCGCTGTTGAAGAATTAATGAAAAAATACCCAGAATGTTTGTTATACGGACAAGATGTAGGAGGTAGACTTGGTGGAGTGTTTAGAGAAGCTGCAACCTTAGCACAGAAATTTGGTGATGACAGAGTTTTCAATACGCCAATTCAAGAAGCATTTATTGTGGGGTCAACTGTTGGTATGAGCGCTGTTGGCTTAAAACCTATTGTTGAGGTGCAGTTTGCCGATTATATTTGGCCAGGACTTAACCAATTATTTACAGAAGTGAGCAGAAGTTGCTATCTAAGTAATGGGAAATGGCCTGTAAGTATGATTTTACGAGTGCCAATTGGGGCTTATGGAAGTGGCGGACCTTACCATTCATCTTCTGTGGAAAGTGTGGTGACTAACATTAGAGGTGTTAAAATTGCTTACCCAAGTAATGGTGCTGATTTAAAAGGCTTGATTAAAGCTGCGTATCACGATCCAAACCCAGTAGTTATTTTTGAGCATAAAGGGTTGTATTGGTCCAAAGTGCCAGGAACGCAAGGAGCAACTTCAGTAGAACCAGCTGAAGACTATGTGTTGCCTTTTGGAAAAGCTTGGGTATTACAAGAAATCTGGAAGCAAGATGATGTGGAAACGTGCACTATTGTTACCTATGGAATGGGTGTACATTGGGCCATGAATGCTTCAGAAGAGTTGGGAATAAAAGATCAAATAGAAGTCATCGACTTGAGAACATTGTATCCGTTGGATGAAGATACTATAATGAAGTCAGTAAAGAAAACTGGCAAATGTCTAGTAGTAACCGAAGAGCCAAGTAATAATAGTTTTGCTAGAGCATTGGCTGGGAAAATTCAGGAAGAATGTTTTAAGTATTTAGATGCACCAGTAATGACTATTGGTAGTGAGAATATGCCTGCGATTCCGTTGAATTCAACATTGGAGCAAACCATGATTCCTTCTATTGAAAAAGTAAAAGTTAAGATTGAAGCGTTATTAAGTTACTAACGAATTTTGACGATACTTTCTAAAAATAGAGTCAACTAATGATTATATTTGATGAATATTTGTATATTTATCGAACTTTGTTTGAAAACTATTAATTAAATTAAATTATGAAAAAGTACTTATCACTTTTAAGTTTTATAGCGTTTCTTTTTGTAGGGATGCAATCGTCTGTTGCCCAAGATAATGTGAAAGCTGAAGCTGTTGCTAAAGAAAAAACATACAATCTACATCAATTAGTGGAATTATCAGGACAACAGCAGGGGGAAGTTTTTAAGGTATTAGTAAATGCTGAACAAAATTTAGCCGAATTAAAAAAAATGAATAATTCTAATGCTATTAAAAGCGATGGAATTGAGTCGATAAACAAAACTATCGATATAGAATTTAAAAAGATATTGACAGAGGAGCAATATAAAACCTATAAAAAGTCTTTAGTTAAAGAAAAAAAATAATAAATTTATTTTAAGGATAAAAGGCAGCTAATTAGCTGCCTTTTTTAATTTTAGTTATTCTTTAATTTCTGGCGGATATTTCGCTAATATCTCTTTAACAAATTCATTTATAATTTCAATTTTACTTTCTCTGTTTTCAGAGAGATATCCTGTACCTTTACCTTGCCAAATAAGTTCTTTTCTTTCGGCATCGATTAAATCAATGTATAGAATGCCTTCGGTAGAGGTAGAAACAGTTGTGTTATAATTATTCCAATACCAAGGACTCCAGCCCCAACCATATCCGTAGGGGCCGTTATTATTATACACATTTATTTCTTCTCTAGACTGCGTAAATATACTAACTAGTAAATCTGGATTTTCCGATTTTGTGAACCCTTTTGCTAAAAGTTCTGTTTCTATAGCTCTTAGTATTCTACGTTTGTCAAGATCGTTTATTTCTGCTTTGTCAATACCTGCTTTATAAAAAGCAAACGATTTGTAAGTGTCAAAATTTGCATTCTTGTCGTAATCTGAAACAACTTTTATAGAACTGCAAGATGATAGAATAATGAAGCATAACCCTATCAATAAATAAGTGGATGCATTTTTCATAACGTTTTATTTTTAATTTACAGTTAAGATAATAAATTATCGTCAACTAAGTTTGGTATTGTAACTTTTAGATTAGGTTCAGTTTCCATAGCGCGTTTAATAGCAAAAACGGCACCTTCATTTCTTGCCCAGCTACGACGTGAAATTCCGTTGTTAACATCCCAGAAAAGCATTGATTTTAAACGTCTTTCAGCATCAGAACTACCATCAAGAACCATGCCGAATCCTCCGTTTATAACTTCGCCCCAGCCAACACCACCGCCGTTGTGAATGCTTACCCAAGTGGCGCCTCTAAAACTATCGCCTATTACATTTTGAATCGCCATATCTGCTGTAAAACGTGAACCATCATAAATGTTACTTGTTTCTCGATAAGGCGAATCGGTACCAGAAACATCATGATGATCACGCCCTAAAACAACATAACCAATGTCACCTTTATTAATAGCATCGTTAAATGCTTTAGCAATTTTCATGCGTCCTTCGGCATCAGCATATAGAATTCTAGCTTGCGATCCAACAACTAATTTATTCTCTTGAGCGCCTTTTATCCATTGAATATTATCGGCCATTTGTTGCTGAATCTCCTTAGGTGAGTTTTTCTTAATCTCTTCTAAAACTTCACAAGCAATGTCATCTGTTTTTTGAAGATCTTCTGGTTTTCCAGAAGTACAAACCCATCTAAATGGACCAAAGCCATAATCAAAACACATGGGGCCCATGATATCTTGAACATAACTAGGGTATTTAAATTCACGGCCTAATGTAGGGTTTTCTGACATCACATCAGCACCAGCTCTTGAAGCTTCCAATAAGAAAGCGTTTCCGTAGTCAAAGAAGTATGTTCCTTTAGCTGTATGCTTGTTTATTGCGTCTGCATGACGACGTAAGCTTTCCTGAACTTTTTCCTTGAATAGTTCTGGATTTTCTGCCATCATTTTATTAGAAGCTTCAAAAGATTGGCCTGCTGGATAATAACCGCCAGCCCAAGGATTGTGAAGAGAGGTTTGATCGCTTCCTAAATCAATTTGAACATTAGCCTCATCAAATTTTTCCCAAACATCAACTACATTACCCAAGTAGGCCAGAGAAATGGTTTCTTGTTTGTCTTTGGCTTGTTTTACACGTGATACTAAATCGTCTAAATCTGTAATTTTTTCATCTATCCAACCTTGATCTAGTCGTACTTGAGTAATTTTTGGGTTTACTTCGGCACATATAGTAATACAGCCTGCAATATTTCCAGCTTTTGGTTGTGCTCCAGACATACCTCCAAGTCCAGATGTTACAAAAATGTGACCTTTAGGTGATTTATTAATTTTTCGGAAACCGTTTAAAACGGTAATAGTGGTACCATGAACAATACCTTGAGGACCAATATACATATAGCTTCCAGCAGTCATTTGTCCATATTGAGTAACTCCTAAGGCGTTAAATTTTTCCCAGTCATCAGGTTTAGAATAATTAGGAATCATCATTCCGTTAGTTACGACTACTCTTGGTGCATCTTTATGAGAAGGAAACAAGCCCATAGGATGACCAGAATACATAACAAGCGTCTGTTCGTCTGTCATTTCTGCTAAATACTTCATTGTTAGAAGATATTGTGCCCAATTAGAAAATACTGCGCCATTACCTCCGTAAGTGATAAGCTCATGAGGGTGTTGGGCTACGGCATAGTCTAAATTATTTTGGATCATGAGCATGATAGCCGCAGCTTGTTTGGACTTTGCTGGGTATTCTTCTATAGGGCGTGCGTACATTTTGTATTCTGGGCGAAAGCGGTACATATAAATACGCCCGTAGTTTTCTAGTTCTTCTGTGAATTCAGGTAATAAAGCAGCATGATGTTTAGGCTCGAAGTAGCGTAAAGCATTTTTTAAAGCTAGATTTTTTTCTTCTTTTGTAAGAATTTCTTTGCGTTTTGGCGCATGATTTATAGTGTTATCGTAGGGCTTAGGTTTAGGTAATTGGTTTGGAATGCCTTGTAATATATGTTTTTGAAATGTCATGTTTATTGTTTTTATGATGAGTATAGATGTTTTTTGTTAGTATGTATGAAGAAACTGCTATCCAAATATGTTGCTTGGATATAACTAAAAACATCTAAGGATACCTAATGTCAACACGATGATGCGTGTAGGCGACTTTATTGCGGTATGTCATGAAAAAAATATCCAAATTATTTTTTTTGAGTATTTGTTTTTTTGTCAAACCCATAGGGGCAGTGTCTGCAACCGCTTTCGCAACAATAGCCACGTTTTAAGTGGTATTGTTCTGTAAAACAGCGATAGCCATCTGGGGTTAAATAATAATCGCCATCTTCAATAGGGATTCGTTTTTTTATCATGTTACAAAGATAACGTAAATTGGAGTGATTTTTGTAATGTGTTTGCTGTGATTATTTATTCAAAATATTTAGTGCCCAAAGGGTTTATAGGAATTACTTTGTTTCCTTTTATTGTTTTAAAACATAGTATTAAGAGGACGAGTAAGACATTGATTAATCATGAAAAGATTCATTTAAGACAGCAGCTAGAGCTTTTAATTATATTCTTTTACTTGTGGTATGTTGTTGAGTTTTTATATAGATGGGCAATACATAAGAATAGGCAACTTGCTTATAAACATATTTCGTTTGAGTGTGAAGCTTATGCTAATGAAAACAACCTTGACTATTTAAAGTCAAGGCCGCTGTGGCGTTTTGTGTGTTATATCTAGAGTCTGATAACTACTTTTTGTGATTTCTGCATTCCATTTTTTAATGTAATGTTTATGATATAAGTGCCGTTAGAAAGTGTGAAGTTTTTAATGGTAGTTTCTAAAGTATTTAGATTATTATCCTCGAATATTTTCTTGCCTAACATGTCATAAATAGTTGCATTTGTAATAACACTTGATTTAGCGGTTATCTTGACATAACTATAATTAGGAGTTGAAATTATAATGTTGTCTTGGTTTTCTTCAATATCATTAATAGATAATCTGTTATCTCTGTAACGTAATATAAACCGATCGTTAAATTCACCAGAATTGGTAGTGAAGTTATATGGAGAGGATCTAAGATCGTGTAACGTGTTATTGTAGAGGTCTTCTAGATAAATAGTTTGGTTTGTGGTCTCAAATAATCCATCTAACGTATTTATAGCAATTTTATATGTTCCATTTTGTGCTGCAGTAAAACCTAAAGGAACGGTGTCGTAATCTGAAAAGGGAAGTGTTCTGCCTTGAATCGCTAAAAAGTTTTCGTTTAAAATAGAATAAAACTTTGTCGAAGTTCCTGATAAAGAGTGACTATCATAAAGATTGTCAAGATTATTAGAGGCGTTTTCAATATATCCTATTAAAATAGATGAAGCTTTTTGACTAGGAGTAATTAAATCGACCCAGATACGATGTTTCTCTAAATGATTATTTTCACTAGTTCTGTAAAATTGATTATTGTCGTAAGGAGTAAAACCAGAATCTACACGCATATCGTTATTGAATGTTACTGTGGAAGGTGAAGGTTCATTATGATTCATAAGTACAAAAAAGGCCTGTCCAGACGCAATACTCCCATTAAAACCAGGAGGGTTAGAGCCTGTACTATTATATGCTATATAATCGTTAGCATCGTAATTATATACGTAATCGGCATAAAAAGGATCGCCAATAGCGTTGCTAGGAGCATTAAGATGTCTCCATAAATAAACGGTTCCTGAAATAGGAGGCGTATTACCAGTGATAACAGTTGCGTTTGAAGCTATAAATTCATCGGCAGAAATGGCGGAAGGGTAAGGGTTTCCAACTAAATTCCAGTTGTCGTCTAATTCTGTTGCAATCGTACTGCCACCTCCTGGGTAGTCTGGTCCTGTGTAATTACCATGACTTATTTGCTTGGTAATTTGTCCATTTCTCGCAGTTCCAATAAATTCGGTTGTATTGAGGGCTGCTGTTGTAGTAGGGGTGGTTCCCGAAATGCCTCTTACAATGTAGCCTTTTCCGGCAATCATGTTTTCCGATGCGTTTTGCCAAATACCATACGTATTGGCTGTGGTAGGAATCCATTCCCAAATATAGCTGTTATTTGTGCCTGGCGAGATGTTATCTACACTAAAATTATCGGTGGGTGATGCCCAGTAAATGTAATCTTGATTATTTACATTGGAAACTGTTCTTTGTACATGGATATTTCCAGAGTTAATGGCATTAGCTCCAGTATTGGTTATTTGTATTAGGTTTCCTCCATTTCTAACTAATAACATTCCATTAGTATCAATATTAACCCAGTCGGTAATCATAATGTTTGCATACTGCTGAATTTCTAAATACCCATTGTCTTGTACTGTAAGGTTTCTTCCGTAGCCAGGAATTGGTGGTATTGGTGTAGATCCAATAACAATAGGAGATCTATTGTTTGTAGTAGTAACATCTGGAATAATAATACAGTCAGTATTGGTTGGTATACCATTAGGCGTCCAATTATTAGCTTCATACCAATCGGTGTCAACTGAGCCGTTCCAGATTTTACCTCCCCGGGTGATGGTTATTGTGTCAGTTTTATCACACCCGTTATAGCCTTCTGCGGTAGCAGTATAGGTTTCAGTACCATTAGGAGCTGCGTAAACTGTGTCAGTAAAACCTCCAGCATAAGGAGTAGTTAAGCCAGCATCTGTATATAAACCATTAGTTGGCGACCAAGTTATTTGAGCTGATGGTGTTGCGTCTGCTGTTAAGAGGATGTCATCTATTGCCCAGTAGAAAAATCCAAAAGGATTACCATTCATCAGGAATCGGATTTGCAAAGAATTGCCGGTTAAAGAGGAAAGGTCAATATTGATGGTTTCAGGATCAATATTATTGGCTACATTTATCGCTGAATACTGATTAACCCATCCAGCACCATCTAAATTTGTCTGTACATAAATAGAGTAAGGATAAGTTGCACTATAATGCCATAAATAGTGTTTTAAACTTAATTGAAGATTGGTTTCTCCTGCTATATTGATTGAGGGAGATCTTAAAGTCCAAGTACCAGTATCTGAAGTGCCAGAAATCCAGTCTAACATAGCTTCATTGGCGTTTCCTCCGGCTTCATTAGTATTTGATATTGTCCATTGTGTATTTGTAGTTTGGTTGTTGGCAGTCCATCCTGTAGGAAAGGTAGCTCCATTGAAGTTTTCTTCAAAAACAGTTATAGTTGCGGCGCCATTAAACACTCCTCCAGAGGCTGTTAGTTCAGCATATTGTAGATTGCAACTGGTTGCTCCTAGTGGCGTTAAAGTAGAATTAATTACGACATCTGTTGGTTCAGGCAGAATATTGGCTACTACAGGGATTCTTTCAGATTCACAAGTTCCATTGTAAGCGGAAACATAATATGTTGTTGTGTTTGAAATGTTAGGCGTTGTCCAATTTCCAGTTGTGGTTGAAACAGGAGTTCCTCCTGTAAGGGTTTCATACCAATAAAAATTGGTTGCTCCAGCTGTTGCTGTTGCGCTTAGATCTACAGTGCCTTGACCACAGTTGTCTCCATCAGTGGTTGCGGTTATGTAGTCATCACATAAAGTAATACAGTTGATGTTTGCTTCCCATCCTGTATCTGTTACAGAAAAATCACTTTCAAAAACAAAAGTCAATGCTCCTGTTGTATGAGTTGATGTAATTGTTCCTGGGCTAGTATCAAAAAAAGCTCCTATTAAAGGTGAAGATGTGTCTGGGCCGTCGTAAACCGTTAAAGTATCACAACAGTCCTCAATGTCAAAAGTCGTAAATACTGCTTCAATAACTTGATTGGGTTGGTCAGGATAAAAAGTATAAGTTTGATATTCATTGTCAGAATAATTTCCTGAACTACCGCCGCTATCGTAAAACACACTACCGCATACTGGTGGCGTGCTGCAAGTAACATCGGCGTACCAACCGGAACTAACCCCAGAACTATTGCTTGTGAAAATAAAGGTTAAAGCGCCTGAGGTATCGGTGGAGGTATAAGTAGATATGCCTGTTACGTTTCCTAGGTTTGGTGCAGAAGTATCAGCGCCGTCGTAAACTGTTAAGGTGTCTCCAAGACTCAAATTGAATGATGTGAAATCTACGGTTACTAAACCTCCAGCAACTGCGGGATAAATAGTATAAGTTTCAGATTCATTGTTGGAGTAATCTCCTATGTCTCCACCACTATCTGTAAATTCGCCACCACATACTGGTATACCATCACAACTTGTGGTGCCAAGTCCACTTGTTTGTTGTAATGAAATAAATCCTGGCGAGCCATTAAAATTTGTGATGAGAACAACATATATCTCCCCAGTCGTAGCACCATTGATGGTCAATGTTTCTGTGGGTGCAATATCAAAACTGCAATCGGTGATGCTGTCGGGGTTATATGGATAGAAATTAGGATTGGTGGTATTGTTTGGGCAAGTTGGACAATCGGTGAGCGTTATGTTTGCTTGGGCATCGGCTATTGAAGCAAATGGCCCCCAAGCAATAAAATCGACGTCAATAGGAGTTCCTCCAGTATCCTCCTGCGAAATGGTGAAAACAAGATCGCCAGGTTGATCAATGGTTAAATAATAATACGCTGGGTTTGGTATGGAGCCAAGACATCCTACATCTGTGGCGTCAGGTTGACCAGAAACATTCGGGAACACTAATTCAGAACCTCCAGAGCAAAAAGGTTGTGCTGTGGCAACCGAATCTCCTTGGGGAAAAATGGTTCCTGTTATGAGCAGCGTAAATATTTTGAAGAGTAATATTCTTTTCATATGTAGGATCATTTTTTATAAATACTTTCAAACTTCCATTCGGTAGATTCGCTACAGTTGTCACTAATTAAGGTAGCCTTCCATTTAAAACACTTACTCATCAAATCTTGGTAAGTAATTATCATACTGTTTGTTGGCTTGTTGTTTAGGTTTGTGATGGTATGTGTTCTTGCTTCAGATCTTTTAGTGCCGTCAAGTTCATTCCAACAACCATTGAGAGGCTGAATGACTATTTCGAGCTTGAGGTTGCTACGTTTGGAAGTTTTTGAGAAATCCCAATTTAGTTTGATGTCATCAATGTTGGGCTTAAAACCATCCAGACGTGTTGTTTGTATTGAATATTCTTCTGGACAATTATTTTTGTTCTGTGCGTTTGTACTGTGGATAAAGATAAATTGTGTAAATAAAACAATAATCAGAACCTTAATTGTAACACGCTTTTTAAAAATGGGGTGTAATTTTCTAATCATAAACATTTACTTTTGACTTGTCATCAAATAAATATCCATAACAGAAGTTTGAGATATATTGCTAGAAATAGGGGATTATTTTATAAACATATAGTTTTGTTGTTAAAAAGGCAATTATTTTTTAATAAAAATGTTAATAATTTTATTTTTTTTGAAAAACAAATCAATAAGATATAAAGAAAGAGAGATCGTTATAAAACAGGAGTATCTCAATCACGAGTTCATCTCTGGGAACAAGCTTCGTAAGTTAAAATACAACCTACAAGCTGCAAAAAGCACTGGGCTTGATACATTATTGACCTTTGGAGGTGCTTTTTCAAATCATATTGCAGCGGTAGCGGCAGCAGGGAAAGTCTACGGTTTTAAAACTATAGGGATTATTAGAGGCGAAGAGGTTAGTTCAAAAATAGCCAATAACCCAACGCTATCTTTTTCGCAATCTTGCGGTATGCAGTTTAAATTTGTATCGCGTTCAGATTATAGAAATAAAACTAAAACTAGCTTTATAGAAAACCTAAAAAAAGAATTTGGAGAATTTTATTTAATCCCAGAAGGAGGTACTAACGTATTAGCGGTAAAGGGATGTGAAGAAATTTTAACAGAGAGCGATGTGGATTTTGATTATATATGTTGCCCTGTTGGTACTGGAGGAACTATTTCTGGAATTATAAACGCTTCTAAACCACACCAAAAAATTCTTGGGTTTCCAGCCTTGAAAGGTGATTTTTTATCAGATGATATTCGTAAATTTGCAAAACATGATAATTGGGAGTTAATACAAGACTATCATTTTGGTGGTTATGCTAAAATAAATACCCAATTAATCAGTTTTATTAATACGTTTAAAAAAACGTATCAAATACCATTAGACCCCATTTATACAGGAAAAATGATGTTTGGTGTTTTTGATTTAATTGATAAAGGATACTTTAATAAAAACTCAAAAATACTAACCATTCATACAGGTGGTTTACAAGGAATACCAGGAATGAATAAAAGGCTAGAAAAAAAGAATTTGCCGTTAATTGATTAAAAAGTCATGAAAAAAATACTATTATATTTAATTCTAAGCATCTTTATTTTTAGTTGTGGTTCTTCAAAAAAAACAACAGCTAAAAAACGTAATAATTCTAAACGTGTTGTAGTAGATAAGCGCACAACCAATAATGAAACCAATAACACGAATACAGAACAAAACACTAATTCAAGTGGTTCTAAAACAACCTATGCTAACCCTACCGAAGCATATATAGCTAACTTCAGTTCTATCGCGCAAGAGGAAATGCAACTTTATGGTATACCGGCAAGTATAACTTTGGCGCAAGGTATTCTGGAGTCTGGATCAGGAAAAGGACGATTATCTGTAGAGGCAAATAATCACTTCGGAATAAAATGTCATGAGTGGACAGGTACTAAAATTTATCATGATGATGATAGGCGCCAAGAATGTTTTAGAAAGTATAATCATTCTAAATATTCATTTAGAGACCATTCACAATTCTTAGCCGAACGTAAACGATACCGCGGATTATTTGATTTAAAACAAGACGACTATAAAGGCTGGGCAAAAGGATTAAAAGCAGCAGGTTATGCTACCGATAGAAAATACCCAGATAAATTAATAAGCTTAATAGAACGTTACCAATTATACGAATTTGATGATGAGGTGTTAGGTAATGGTTATAGTCGTGCTAGTACAAATACTACTCGAGTTAGTACGCATTCTCAAAACAATTATGTAGTAAAAAAAGGAGACACTTTGTATTCCATTTCAAGACAATTTAATCTTACGGTTAAACAACTACAAAAAATTAATAATCTTTCAGGAACTAATATTGATGTTGGTCAGGTCTTGACAATTAATTAAAAAGCACATTTTTATGACATACGAAAGAAGCAGTACATTATTTAAAGCTGCCGAACAAGTAATTCCAGGTGGTGTGAACTCACCCGTTAGAGCATTTAAAGCCGTTGGCGGAACGCCTATTTTTATAAACCAAGCAAAAGGTCCTTATTTGTTTGACGAGGATAACAATAAATATATCGATTATATTAATTCATGGGGACCTATGATATTAGGTCACGCCTACCAACCTGTTGTCGATGCAGTAATAGAAGCCACAAAAAAAGGCACCTCGTTTGGAACACCAACAGAAATAGAAACCAAAATAGCCGAATTAGCTGTAAACATGGTGCCTAATGTAGATAAAATCAGGTTTGTGAACTCTGGTACAGAAGCCTGTATGAGTGCCGTTAGATTGGCTAGAGGATTCACAGGAAAAGATAAAATTATAAAGTTTGAAGGTTGTTATCATGGCCATAGCGATGCTTTTTTAATTCAAGCAGGAAGTGGCGCAATAACATTTGGGTCACCCAATAGTCCAGGAGTAACACAAGGAACTGCAAAAGACACCCTTTTAGCAGAGTTTAATAACATTGATAATGTTAAGCAAATAGTAGAAAGCAATAAAGATGATATTGCTTGTATAATTTTAGAACCCGTGCCTGGTAACATGGGATGTATTCCGCCAAAAAATAATTTTTTACAATCGTTACGAGCGTTGTGTGATGCAAATAACATTCTTTTAGTTTTCGATGAAGTAATGACGGGCTTTAGGTTAGCCAAAGGTGGCGCCCAAGAACTTTATAATGTCAATGCCGATATTGTTTGTTTTGGTAAAGTAATTGGTGGCGGATTGCCTGTTGGAGCTTTTGCAGCACGAAACGAAATTATGGATTATCTAGCACCAGTAGGGCCAGTTTATCAAGCAGGAACATTAAGCGGAAATCCTTTAGCAATGGCAGCTGGATTGGCAATGTTGTCTGCGTTAAATGATGAAGCTACTATTTTTAATGAGCTAGAGGAAAAAACAAAATATCTTCATAAAGGTTGCTCCGAAGTATTAACAAAACATGGTATTAAACATACTATAAATAGAGTAGGTTCTATGATGTCTATTCATTTTAGTGACGATGAAGTAAAAGATTTTCAATCTGCAGTAAAAGGTAATAATGATAAGTTTAAAGCCTTTTTCCATGGTATGCTAAATCATGGCGTTTATATTGCACCAAGTGCTTTTGAAACCTGGTTTAT
Source organism: Mangrovimonas cancribranchiae (assembly GCF_037126245.1). Lineage (NCBI taxonomy): Bacteria > Pseudomonadati > Bacteroidota > Flavobacteriia > Flavobacteriales > Flavobacteriaceae > Mangrovimonas > Mangrovimonas cancribranchiae. The sequence goes on along the minus strand of NZ_CP136925.1, from coordinate 1,995,236 downwards.
TACAAACGCTCTGTCTTACGATGACTTAGACGATACTATTGCAGCCTGCGATAAGGTAGCTGCTAGTTTATAAATAAAAAAAGCATTGGTTTTTAGGCCAATGCTTTTTTCTTTTTTCACTTTCTTTTATGCCTATCATCTCTTTTGGCGAATCTTCTTTTCTTGTGTTCTAGGCTTTTAGTCCATTTTTCATATTGATCATCATTTAAGACCTCTCGCATGTCGCGTTTAGTTTCTATTTGACTATCAAGAAAGTCATGTTTTATTTTTAAACGCTCTTCTTTTGTAAGTTTGGTTTCTCTATCTCCTTTTTTAGCCTTAAAAGCCTGCATTTTTTCTTGTCTCTTTTTGGCGTTCTTTAGATTAATTTTAGCTACTTTTTGTTGTTGGGCTTCGGTTAAATCTAAATTAAGCGTCATGCGTTTTGTTTGAAGTTCAGCAATTTCTTCAGGTGAATAATCAGACATTCTATCATGGCGCATTTTTCGGTCTTGGGCATTTACTGTAAAAGCCATAAAGGCCAAGGCGACTATGATTAATTTTTTCATAATGATATATTTTAAAGGTTATTACTTTTAAGACATAGATATGAGAAAAAGGTTTAAACCGCTTTACGTGTTTAATAAAAAATTAACAGAAGTTATAAGCTATCAATATAATCTGAAATTAATGCATAACCTTCATCATGAACCATGGTTGTGCCAATAAAAGGCATACTTAAACCATCTTGATAAAAAGACATTCTGTAAGCTATTGCTGTACTGCTTTCATAAATATTAGTTTCATTAAAACGCGTTTCGTAACGCAATCTTAAAAGCGATTGGTCTTCGCACGAACCACCAGAACTATGGCAATGTGCGCAATTAACATCAAAATATGCTCTGGCACGTTCTTCAAGAGATAATGAGGTGTTTTCCCAGTTTGGAAGAGCAGAAACTTCAGAAGCATCGGTTAGGTTACTAATAAAGTTTTCATCAATTAATGCTTGAATTTGATTATCACGTTTAAGGTTTCTTAATTTAGGTCCAATAGGAGTAATGGTTGTGTTATTACCATGGCAAGTTGCACAGTCGTTGTTTGATGGGATAACATAGTTAACATTTTGAATAGCTCCAGATTGGTCGGTATAAGTAATAGATGTTGTGCTTGTGGTATTATCTAAAGTGGCATCGGTTTGGGCTTCATTCCATTTGTAATTTCCAGTTTCCCAGATACCATTCTTTTTAATTAATATTCGAGTTTCTATAATTGTTTTTCCTTGACTTTCATCTTGCTCGTTATTATAGTAGAAAAACGTTTTACTAATTACAGTATTGTCAGGAAACTCAGGAAGTAAATCGTCTACATACGTCATAGTGGTGCCTTCAGGTAAAGCGATAAGACGTTGTTTATGGGCGTAATCTGTAAATAAAGGTGTGTTTAAGTTGTATTCAAACGTTTTACTGCTTGGTGTTAAATTGCTTAAATTACCTTGATATAAGTTTAAATCTGATAAGTTTGGCAAAAATTCAGCTATAACATTAGCGATAGTAGTTGTAAAGCTAATAGGATCAGAAGTCATGCTTTCATTGCTGGAGCTACAAATGGTTGTTATATAAACCTCGTAAGTAGTATTGCCTTCTAAACCTAATAATATGATTGACGTTTCCGAGGTAATTATGGTTTCCCCGCTACCTAAAGAAAACCCGCTTATTCCATATTCAATTAAATAAGAGTTGGCATTGCTAGATTCGTCCCATTGTAATTCAGCATTAGCCGAGGTAATGTTATTTATCGTAATATTCTCAGGAGGGTTACAAATAGGTGTTGTTTGTTGTGTTTGGTCGTCGTCTTTACTACATGCAACAATAACAATTGCAAACAGTAAAATTAGGAAACGTTTAGTCATAAGTTAAAATAATTAGTCACCCAATATAATTAAAATAAACGAAATGAGAGATTCATTTTGTGTAAGTTAGAATTACTTTAAATACACGGTTTTTTTATTGACAAACTCCAAAATTCCTTCTTTTGATAATTCTCTACCATAACCAGAAGCTTTTGTGCCACCAAAAGGTAATCGTGGATCAGACTTTACCATTTCGTTAATAAAAAAGGCACCATCTTCAATTTGACTAATTCTTGCTAAAGCATCTTCTGTATCTTTAGTAAAAACCATGCAGCCTAAACCAAATTTAGAAAGTGAAGCCATTTTATAAGCTTCTTCCTTATTTTTCACTTTAATTATGGCTGCTACAGGACCAAAGGTTTCTTCTTTAAAAACGGGCATTTCTGGTGTTACATTTGTAACTATAGTTGGTTGGTAGTAAGCGTTCATTCTTTTGTTTCCATAGGATACAATAGCGCCTTGCTTGATAGATTCTTTCACTTGATGTTCTAATTCTTCGGCTAAATCTGTTCTTGCTAGAACACTAATTTCTGTATTATTATCTTCGGGATTACCAGTATTTAGTTGTGCTATCTTATCTTGAAATTGTTGTATAAATGTGTCATAAATACCCTCTTCCACAATAAAGCGTTTGGCGGCAATACAGCTTTGTCCATTATTTTGCATTCTAGCTGTTACCATTGTGTTTATATGCGTATCTAAATCGGCATCGTTTAAAACAACACAGGCATTATTCCCACCTAATTCTAGCACGCATTTTTTAAGGTTTTTTCCAGCTATTTCAGCAATTTTTCTTCCTGCTGTTTCACTGCCTGTTAAGGAAACAGCTTTAATTCTGTTATCATTAATAAGTGTTTCGATTTGTTTGTGATTGGCTAGAATAGTTGTAAAGCAACCTTTGGGATAGCCAGCATCTTTAAATAGTTTTTCAATTTCTAAAGCGCAACCTGTTACGTTAGAAGCGTGTTTTAAAACCGCTGTATTTCCAGCCGTTAATGTTGGAACAGCAAATCGTAAGACTTGCCAAAAAGGATAATTCCAAGGCATAATAGATAAAATAATACCCAAAGGATCGTAACTAATAAAGCTTTCATGAGCTTCGGTTTTTATTATGTCATCGGCCAGGAAGTCTTCACTGTTTTTTCGGTAAAAATCGCATAACCAAGCACACTTTTCAATTTCGGCAACACCTTGTGTTATTGGTTTGCCCATTTCTTGGGCCATTAATAACGCGTAGTCGTTTTTTCGTTCAAGAAGTAGAGCTTTCAGTTTTTTCAACAATTTGCAACGCTTTTTTATTTTGGTTTCTCGCCATGTTAAAAACGTGTTTTGAGAGGTTTGTAAAACAGTTTCAAGTTGCTTTTTAGTAAATAGCGAGTAGGTGTTTAAAGGCTTTTCGTTAAAAGGATTTTGGGTTGTTATTGTAGTTGCCATGGCTTATGTTATTTTAAATATTAATTTAAGAAAGTTTCTGTAGAAATAAGAATTTTAAGTTATATAAAATTGACCTATACTAATATTTAAAGTGTTGATAACTTATATGTAAGGTTTGGGGCAAAAATCCTACTTTTGTTTAGAGAAATTAAAGCAATAATTATGTCTGATACAATAGAAAACGTAAAGTGTTTAATAATAGGTTCTGGTCCTGCGGGATATACTGCGGCTATTTATGCAGCTAGAGCAAATATGAATCCTGTGTTATACCAAGGAACACAGCCAGGAGGGCAATTAACAACAACTAACGATGTTGAGAACTTTCCAGGCTATCCAGATGGTATTACAGGACCTGAAATGATGATAGAATTACAAAAACAAGCACAGCGTTTTGGTACCGATGTGAGAGATGGTTGGATTACCAAAGTAGATTTTTCTGGCGATACACATAAGGTTTGGGTAAATGAAGAAAAAGAAATTCACTGCGATACAGTCATAATTTCTACAGGAGCTTCTGCTAAATACCTCGGGTTAGATTCTGAGCAAAAATATTTAAAGCTTGGTGGCGGTGTTTCTGCTTGTGCTGTTTGTGATGGTTTCTTTTACCGTAATCAAGAAGTCGTTATTGTTGGTGCTGGAGATTCTGCTTGTGAGGAAGCTCATTATTTATCAAAATTATGTAAGAAAGTAACCATGTTAGTACGTCGTGATGAATTTAGAGCGTCGAAAATCATGGAAGCACGTGTAAGAAACACAGAAAACATTGAGATTTTAATGAATACCGAAACTGAAGAGGTTATAGGAGATGGACAAGTAGTTACAGGAGTAAAAGTAAAGAATAACCAAACTAATGAGGTAACCGAAATACCAGCTACTGGATTTTTTGTAGCTATTGGTCATAAACCAAATACCGATATTTTTAAAGAATATCTAGAATTAGACGAAACAGGATACATTATAAATAAACCCGGAACAGCAAAAACAAATGTTAATGGCGTTTTTGTAAGTGGTGATGCTGCAGATCATGTATATAGACAAGCTATTACAGCTGCAGGAACAGGTTGTATGGCTGCCTTGGATGCTGAACGCTACTTAGCTGCTAAAGACTCAGAGTTTGAGGTAAGTACCTCTACTTACAACTAGTTTTTAAGACTTTATATTAGTGAAAGCCCAGAGCATTGCTCTGGGCTTTTTTTGTTGTTAAATAAAGAAAAAATAACAAAATGTAAGTTTTTTCGTGTTTTATGATTTATGTCATATTCTAGCATGGTTTTAATAAAGACCTTTGTACTGTAACATTAAAACAAGAACTATGGTACAATTTAAGACCCTCCGATTATTAGTCGTTTTTCTAATATTAGGACTGTATAACCAAGTAGATTTGGTTGCACAAAACTATTCAGTCAATAATCAAAAATCATCATTATTAGTATTAGGGACTTCAAGTTTACACGATTGGGAAATTACTGCAGAACAACAAAAAGGTACTATTCAAATTGAAAATACCGAGCAGTTTACCTTAAAAGACTTAACAATGACTTTTGATGTTGAAGCCTTAAAGAGTGGCAAGTCTTCTATGGATAAAAACACTAGAAAAGCCCTTGACTATTCAGATTATAAAACAATAACCTTTAAGCTTAATAAAGTAAAATCTATAACAAAAAATGGCGCAGGATATAATGTTGTAGCTGTGGGTAACTTAACCATAGCAGGAACTACAAAATCTATAGAGTTGCCTTTTACTTTAAGTCCATCAAACGGAACAATTTCATTGTCAGGAAAGAAAGACTTAAAAATGACAACTTTTAATGTAGAGCCGCCAACAGCATTACTTGGTACCATTACTACAGGAGATGAAATAACCATCAAATTCAATACAATTTTCAACTAATTAAAAATTTAAAATTCAAAAATCATGAAAGCAACAATTAAACATGCAATATTTTTTGTAGCCTTATTTATAGGATTCACAGTATTTGCACAAAACAGGAAATTAGACAATTATAGGGAGCCAGATAAAAACGGAATAAATGTTTTTGAAGCTCCAAAAGACACCGTATCTACTTTTGAAAAAGTGAAAGTAAGAATTGGTGGGTCATCAACACTACAATTTCAAGCTGTTACTCATGAAAATTCAGGTGATGTAGCTCTAGAAGAACTAGGAAGCAACTTTAACTTGGCAACAGCTAACTTAGATTTAGATGTAGCACTTTACGATGGTGTAAGAATGCACTTAAGAACTTATTTATCTTCTCGTCACCACCCAGAACCTTACGTAAAAGGTGGTTACTTTCAAATTGATAAATTAGACTTTATTAAAGAAGGCTTTTTAAGTGAGTTCATGAAGCATGCAACCATTAAAATTGGTCACATGGAGAACAACTATGGTGATGCGCACTTTAGAAGAACAGACAATGCACAAGCTATCTATAATCCATTTGTAGGAAACTTAATTATGGATGCCTTTACAACAGAAGTTGGAGCAGAGGTTTATTATAGAATGGATAATGGTCTATTTGGTATGGTAGGTTTCTCTAATGGTAAACTAAATCAATCTACAGAGAAAAATGATGCCAACGGAGCTTCTTTCTTAGCTAAATTAGGTTACGACAATCAAATTAACGAAGATTTAAGAGTGCGTTTTACAGGATCTATATACAACACAGGAAGTGTGGCAAATTCTTACCTATATAGTGCAGACCGTACAGGATCAAGATACTATCATGTTATGCAAGAAGAAGGTGCAAATGATAACTTTAGATCTGGACGTTATAACCCTGGATTTGGTAACAAAGTAACCGCAATAATGTTTAACCCTTTTGTTAAATATAAAGGCTTAGAATTCTTTGGAACAGTAGAACTTGCTAATGGTAGAAGACATACCGAAGCAGACAGAAGAGACGCTAACCAATTTGCAGGAGAAGTAATATACCGTTTTGGAAACACCGAGAATTTCTATGTAGGAGGTCGTTATAATACGGTAGATGCCGAAGAAGCCGCTGGCGATGTAACGGTTGATAGATTCCAATTAGGTGCCGGTTGGTTTATGACCAAAAATATTTTAGCAAAAGTAGAATACGTTAACCAACAATACGACGGTTACGGAACAGGAAGCATTTTAGATGAAGGTCAATTTGATGGCCTTATGGTTGAAGCTGTGATAAGTTTCTAAATTGGTTGTAAATTTGTAAGCTCTATAGGTAAGTCTATAGAGCTTACTTTTTTAATCACCTAATGGCAATAAATTATGAAACGTTTATTAATATTTTTTGTAGTCTTAACCTTAGTGTCTTTCAGGTTTATGAAAGAAACAGAAACATCGGTATTACTTTCTCCCGAAAGTAAGCTTTATGTTGAAGGGACTACCAATATTAAAGATTTTAATTGCGAATTTGACGTTACTGCCATTAAAAAAGAAATTCCAGTAAGCTTTGTAGCAAAACCTAATGGGTTGTTGTTTAAAAGAGCCAAGTTAACCTTAAACAACTCATGTTTTGATTGTGGTAACAAAGGCATAAATAAAGACTTCAACAAACTTTTAAAAACAGAACAGCACCCACAAATTGTATTACATTTAAACGAGCTTGTTTATAATAATACAAACAACAATGTTGTAGAGGCTTATTTACAAATTGATATGGCTGGTGTTTTAAAGCCTTATAAAATACCCGTTACTGTAAGCCAAGACCAAGGGTTTAATGTAAAAGGGCAGCTGCACTTAAACATAAGTGATTTCCATTTAGAACCACCGCAAAAGGTGTTTGGATTAATAAAAGTAAAAGATGTTATAACTATAAATTTTGATTTGGTCTTGAAAAGATGTTAATGCATCTATAAAAAAAAGCCAAAGCTTATATGCTTTGGCTTTTTATTTTTATAACTCTTTTTTCTTAAGCTCTGTTGTTCCAGAAAATTTATCAATAGTAATTTTAGGTAAGCCATAAAGCTCAATTTCGGAGTCTCCAGTAGCCTCTAAAATTAAATGTTCTTCTGTATGTGTGGTTACATCGCTACTGTCTTCGGCAAGTATTTTGCTGTTTTTACACGTAAAATTTTTGCCTATAAAATCGGTAAAATTCATAGTGTTTAAATGAAGTTCAGCACAAGTTCCTTCAATATCGGCCTTGGCACTTTGATATAAATCGGCTTTTAAATATTGCCCATTAATTAGCGCTTCCATTTTACTGCTTTCATTTAGTTCTAAATGTACAGAATCACTTTGTATATTAAGCTTTAATTTAGATTTAGCTTGAGCAATTATATTCAGTTTTTTAGACTCAATATTTAATTCGGTATTAGAGTTATCATGAAGTTCTAAAGTGATTTCTGGACTATTAAAAGCGCTAATAGCCGATATTTCTGCATCGTTTTTTAGTTGAATAAACGATAAATCTTCGGTGTATTTAATTGTTATGTTAAGTTTCTTTTTAGAGGTGATTTTATAATCGCTACTTAAAGCTAGTACGCCATTAGATACATTAAAGTTAATAACATTATGTAGGTTTTCATCGGCTTCAATTTCTACAGAAGCATCAAACCCTTTTACTAAAACCACTTCAAAATCTTGACTAATAACAAGCTTATTAAAAGGATCTATTTTCGTTTCTACAATGGTAACATTACGGTTGCCTTTTATTTTTTCTTGGGCAAATACCGATAATATTAGTATGGAAAAAATTCCTGTAAGGAATACATGTTTTTTCATGATAAAAATGGATAATTAATTTGAAGCAAATATAAATAAAAAACCATCCTAAAACCTGATGAGGAATTAAGATGGTTCGCTTTTGGCTGGTTGTGTTAAGTTAGCGTTTTCTAATACTACCAGAAACATTGTCGTTTTTTTCAACAATTTCTGGATTGCCGTAATAAGTAATATCGCCACCACTACTAGCGCTGGCCGTAATTTTTTTACTCGTATTTACAGAGACACCAGCGCCGCTACTTGCTTTAACTTGTGCTGTTTCAGAGCTAAGGTTTTCGGTGTCTATTTCGCTGCCACTAGAGGCTTTGGCGATTAGCGATCGTGTTTTTCCAGATAATTCCATATCTGCCCCGCTAGAGGCGTCGCAGACTAAAGTTTGGGTTTCTATACTAAGTTCCATATCGCTACCGCTAGTTGCAGATAGTTCTAATTCTTTAGATTGTATGGTGTTGTTAGAAAATACATCGCTACCGCTAGTCGATTCTATTTTTGAAACATTATTAAAGTTAACCATTATTTTTTTGGCAGCCGATGAAGCAATGTTTTCTTTAGCATAAATTTTTAACACATTATCTTTAACTTCCGTTTTAATAATGTCGTGAAGGTTTTCATCGGCTTGTACTTTAATGCTTGTTGAGTTCGCTTGGGTTAAATATACGTCTAATCCGCGACTTACTTTTATTTCGTTAAAAGTGCCGTTTAAAGTACGTTCTTTAGAGACAACATTACCATTGCCATTTACGCCAAAGTTTTCAAAAACACACGAGCTTAAAAAAATAGCTAGAATGCTGGATACAATTATTTTTGTTAGTGTTGACATGATTTATTGGTTTTTGATTGATTGTTTATTCAAATGTATTGTTGATGATTTATTTTATAAAAAATAGATAACTGAATTGTGGTTTTGTTATGATGAATTGTTAGTCTTTTTTAGAACTAATATTTACGCCGTTGTCATCTATTTTAACGTTTACACTTTCAGATTCAGCATTAATGCCTTCATTGTTTATTTTTAAAATACTTTCATCACCTTTAATTTCAAGGCTATCGCCGTTAATTGTAACGCCTTTGTTATTTTTCTTAATATCTATATTAACTTCAAAGTTCTCATCATCGCAATCTAAACATTGTAATTCGTCGTCCATAACTTTTAAGTAATGCTCCTCCATATCGTTGTGTAATATGTCGTTGTAATAACTAGAGTTTCTGTGAAAGGAATACGTATTATCATCGGCATATAAAGTGAGTCCTTCAGGTAAGTAAAGTGTAACTTCCACTTCTTGATCTCTAAATTTATTTTTAAAGGCTGTCGTGTGATAGGCGTTTAATTGTAATTCGTTTCCAGAAAGCACGTAACTATAATCTATGTCGTTTGCACGGTTTCTAGCTGTTTTATAGCTGTTACCTTCGGCTGTTTTTTCAATACGAATACTGGCTAACGAATCTTTAGTAGATTTTACAATTAAGCGTACATCAGATGAATAGATAAGCTTTTCATCTGCTTCGTTATAAACTAGTTTATAAGGCGTATTGTTTCTATACACACTATTACTGTACAAGGTGTTTCCTTGCATTTTTAGAAATAATGTGTCTTGAGCGGTAACTTGTAAACTTTCTGTTTTAGTAACATTAGCATCAAAAGCGTGTTCGCTAGCTTGTCTTATACCAATAATAATTAATCCAACAATAGATAATATCCAAAGTCCTAGTAACGAAAACTTAGCAATTTTCCCTATAGATTTAAGGTTATTCACGAGTATTTTCAATCCTAAATAGAAGAGGAAGAAAAACGGAATTCCAAAAAAGAAAAATGTTAGTAACGATGACAGCCATACTGGTGTGTTAGCAGCATTGGCGGCATCAATAAAGTCGAATCCTGGTATGTTTGCAAAGTCTGATATCCCAAATGTAAATAATCCAATAATTAAGCCTATTAATGTTGATGCACCAATAAGTATTAAAAGAACTCCAATAAATTTGGCAAAAACTTTAAGGCAAAACATAATGATATCGCCTAAAGTATCGAAAAAGGATTTAGAGTTGGATTTTACCTTATTCCCATACTTTTCGTAATCGACATTTTTTACTGTTTCTGAAACGTTGTCAATGCCATCACGAATTTTTTTTTCAATATTTGTAATATTAACCGGCTCGCCAGTCATGGTAAGTTTTTCGGCTGTAGTAACGGCTTCTGGAACTAAAATCCAGAATAAAATATAAATAAGGATGAATGTTCCTCCAGACCCAATAGCTAATAAAATCCATAATAAACGCACCCAAACCGCATCGATACCCAAATAATGTCCTAATCCAGATGATACTCCTCCTATGTAGGAGTTGTCTGTATCGCGATATAATTTTTTAGATGAACGCTTGGTATAAGTACTTTTTGGTTCGTCCTCAAAAATTTCTTCATCAACAAGGTAGTCCTCAGGCTGTCCCATTACATTAATAACGTCCTCAACCTCTTTGCTACTAATAACTTGTTTGTCGTGTTTCATACGCTCTGTAAAAAGCTCGGCAATACGGGCTTCAATATCGGCTATAATTTCAGATCGTCCTTGAGCGTCTGTAAATGAACGTTTTATAGCCTCCAAATAGCGTTGCAATTTTAAGTACGCATCTTCATCTATATGGAAGAATGTACCTGCTAAATTTATGTTGACTGTTTTATTCATTTTGTTTTATTTTTTTGACTGGTTACTATGTTAACTGCGTTTTGTAAATCTTCCCAAGTGCTGTTTAGTTCCTTAAGAAATAATTTTCCTGTTTCTGTAAGACCATAATATTTTCGTGGTGGTCCAGATGTTGATTCTTCCCAGCGATAGGAAAGAAGTCCTGCGTTTTTAAGTCGTGTAAGTAAAGGGTAAATAGTCCCTTCAACCACTAGCATTTTGGCGTTTTTTAGGGTGTCTAGAATCTCGGCTACATAAGCGTCTTCATCTTTTAAAATAGATAAGATGCAGTATTCTAGAACACCTTTTCGCATTTGTGCTTTTGTGTTTTCTATCTTCATGGTCTAATTCGGTTTAATGATGAAACTGTTCATTTTTTGATTGATTTTAATTGATGATTAATTTATTTGATGAAATTAATAGTAAGTGGGTATTTATAGGGCAAACCATCTCTAGCCTTTAAACTAGCTGTAACTATAAAAACCAGTTCCAAGATGAAAGCTATAATACCTAAAAAACCCATAAAGCCTGTAAAGTATAATAGTGGAGAAGGGTTGTCTAAATTAATATGAAAATTTTGGAACCCATTAATATCTATAAAATCTATCCCTCCAAAAATTTTAAAAATAAAAAAAGGAATGGTTATCATACCTACAATAATGGTGTACAACAGTATACTTATTTGAAAGTTTATGGCTTGTTTGCCGTGTTCATTCACGAATTCGCCTTTATCTTTATTAATACTCCATAAAAGTATAGGGCCAATAAAGTTTCCTAAAGGGACTATAAACCTTGAAAAGGTTGATAAATGAATAAACGTTGCGATGTTTTTTTGATGATTGTTTAGCATGATTGATGATCCATATAATAGTTTCTTATGCAAATATATATCTAAAAAAAGGTATTATGCAATACAAAGTACTAAAAATTAACATATTTTTAACAAAAGTAAACTCGTTTTTTTTAGGTATTTTAGTGGGCAATTAAAAAAGCTCTCATGACAATTTCACCCAAAAAACTAAACCTATTTTTATTATTTAAATTACCATCGGCTTACTTTACAGGGGTAAGAACAACATATATAGACGACAATAGTTGCGAGGTTAAAGTAAAACACAAGTGGATTAATCAAAACCCATTTAAATCTATGTTTTGGGCAGTGCAAGGTATGGCGGCTGAATTAACCACCGGGGCTTTAATGCTAACCAAAATAAAGGCTTCAGGAAAACAGATTTCTATGTTAGTAGCCAATAATAAAGGGAGTTTTACTAAAAAGGCAACTGGAAAAATTATATTCAAATGTAGTCAAGGGAAGGATATTGACGAGGTAATAAAAAAAGCGATAGAAACAGGAGAAGGGCAAACTATTTGGTTGTATGCCAATGGTATTGATGAATCTGGAGACGAAGTTTCTCAATTTGGTTTTCAGTGGACATTAAAAGTGAAGTGATTTCTGTAACAAAATGAATATTTAAGCAACCAATTTATAAAATCAATCAAAAACATAATATTATGACAGCACACGAAATAGACTACAGGATTTTTGGAGAAGAAATGCAGTTTGTAGAAATTGAGTTAGACCCGCAAGAAGGTGTTATTGCCGAAGCTGGAAGTTTTATGATGATGGACGACGGTATAAAAATGGAAACCATTTTTGGCGATGGTTCTAAAAATGATTCTGGATTTTTAGGTAAAATTTTAGGTGCTGGAAAACGAATACTTACAGGAGAAAGTTTGTTCATGACGGCTTTTTATAATAACCTATCTGGAAAACGAAATGTAAGTTTTGCCTCGCCATATCCTGGAAAAATTATCCCTATAGATTTAACTCATTTTGGCGGGAAGTTTATTTGTCAAAAAGATGCTTTTTTGTGTGCAGCTAAAGGTGTAAGTGTTGGTATAGAGTTTAGTAAGCGTCTAGGTCGTGGCCTTTTTGGTGGCGAAGGTTTTATTATGCAAAAACTAGAAGGTGATGGTATGGCCTTTGTTCATGCAGGAGGAACCATGGCAAAGAAAGAGTTAAAAGCAGGAGAAACATTACGCGTAGACACAGGTTGTATAATTGGTTTTACAAAAGATGTAGATTATGATATTGAGTTTGTAGGTGGCATAAAGAATACCATTTTTGGTGGCGAAGGATTATTCTTTGCTAAACTTCAAGGGCCTGGAACAGTTTATGTTCAATCGTTACCATTTAGTAGACTAGCTGGTAGAGTATTAGCATCGGCGCCAAGAGCAGGAGGTAAAGATAAAGGCGAAGGAAGTATTCTAGGAGGTTTAGGAGACTTATTAGATGGCGATAACAGATTTTAATTTTATAATATTCATGCTTAAATAGTTATAATTTTAAGTGTTAAAATTTTGTTGACTTTACCTTTTTAAGCACTTTTTTTACTACCTTTAGTATCTAACTAAATAGCATAATAGCCTATAAAACATTTCTACTTTATTAACCCAAAACCTAAAAATTAATTATGGCGAGAGCAATGTTTGAGTACACCAAAACTGTGCTTAAAAAGGTAAGTTTTGACACTACGTTGTTCTGTAAAGAAGTGCAAAAAGCAATGCAACGCTTATTGCCTTACGAGATTGAAGAACTTAGGATTTTTATCCAATCTTTAATCCAACAGAACCCAGAATTAAATCAATGTTTAATACACTTAAAGAACTAAATAAAAAAGCGATCTTTTTAGATCGCTTTTTTATGTTTTAATAGAACATATTACTTTTTAGGGAGGGGACTAATTATCTTAACATTTTGAAACGCTATTGCCCCGCGAACAATACTTGAAATAGTATCGTATAAGGCATCTATAATTTGCATCTTTAATTCACTTTTATGATATACTAAACTAACCTCTCTGGCAGGGCTTGGTTCTGTAAAGTGACGTAGATTCGTCTTTAAATGATCTTTAAGATCAAGTGTGTGTAAATACGGAAGCAATGTCATACCCAAACCTTCGTTTGATAATTTTATTAAAGTTTCAATACTACCACTTTCTAGTTGAAAGGTGTCTTCATTTTGATTTTTTAAGGATTTACAAAGGTTAATAATACCGTCTCTAAAACAGTGACCATCTTCTAATAAAAGCATGTCGTGTAAATCTAAGTCGTTAACTTCAATATGCTTTTTTTCAAAAAGTCTGTGGTTTTGTGGAATATAGCCTACAAAGGGCTCGTAATATATAACTCTTTCTTTAAGGTTTTCTTTTTCTAACGGTGTGGCAGCAATAGCGGCATCAAGGTGTCCATCTTCTAGGCGTTGGATAATTTCTTCGGTTGTTAATTCCTCAATTTTTAATTTTACTTTAGCATGTTTTTTTATAAAAGTTTTTAAAAACATGGGGAGTAATGTTGGCATAATAGTAGGAATAATGCCTAATCTAAATTCACCGCCAATAAAGCCTTTTTGTTGATCGACAATATCTTGAATTCTATCCGATTCGTTTACAATATTTCTTGCCTGTAATACTATTTTCTTACCAACCTCAGTTAGTTCTATAGGTTTTTTACCTCTATCAAAAATCAATACATCAAGCTCTTCTTCAAGTTTTTGTATTTGCATGCTTAATGTTGGTTGGGTAACAAAGCAACTTTGTGCTGCTTTGGTGAAATTTTGATGTTCGGCAACTGCTAAAACATAATATAATTGTGTAATTGTCATGAGTATCAATTTAGGTTATAAAAATATAAAATCTATCAATTATATTTATTAAAAAAAGCAGCTTATTATAAGTATTTTTGAACTGTAAAAGAAACCATAGAAAAACAAATGAAAATGACATTAAATACAATAGGATTAAATAAAGAAGAAACTAAAGATTTAGCAGGTGATTTAAACACGCTTTTAGCTAATTTTCAGTTGTATTATCAAAACTTAAGAGGCATTCACTGGAATATTAAAGGAAAAGCATTTTTTGATCTTCATACTAAGTTTGAAGAATTGTATACCGATGCTAATGTAAAAGTTGATGAAATAGCAGAACGTATTCTTACGTTAGGTGTAACACCTCTACACACGTTTGATGATTATACTAAAGCAGGGCAAGTGCCTGTAGGAAAAAATATTTCTCAAGATGAAAAAGCGGTACGCTTAATCGTTGATTCATTGTCAGAGCTTTTAAAGATTGAACGAACTATTCTTGAAAAATCCGATGAAGTTGGAGACGAAGGAACCAATGCTATGATGAGCGACTTTATTACCGAACAAGAAAAAACCGTTTGGATGATGAAAGCTTGGTTAGGCGAAACCGTATAAATATTTGGTTAGTTAGTAGATTGATTAAAAGCCCAAACTTGTATTGTACAAGTAAGGGCTTTTTTATGTTTAAAACCTAATGGTTAAATCCAGGTTGTTGTTGGTAACTTCAAATTTAGCATCGTTAAATGTTGGTGGCCCAAATAACATGGGGTTGTTGCTCATGCCATAAGATTCTATTGGCATACCCGAAGGATCAAAATCCATACGATTATTATCATTTTCATCATGAAGAACCATAATAGCATAAGTTCCTGCTTTTAGGTTAGGAAAAGTAGCTACAACAGTATCTCCTTTTACTTTTAATTTTGCATTTTGAATACCCTTAGCTTTCATAAACGTGTCCTGATTGTGCAAGCCAATTAAAATATGTCCTTTTTGATTTAAAATATTGGCAATTTTAACGTCTACCGTATAGGTGTTTGTTGAATCTTGAGCTTTTGTGATAAAGGGCAGTAGTGTTAACATAACTACAATAGCTAGATGTTTCATTTTATGATGTTTTTTTGATTAATATTCTTCGCAAATATTGTGAAGATATAAATAGGTGAAAATAATTGCTTACTGAATTGTAGTTTTTATAAGATGAGTTGTTGTAAATACTTAAATTAATCCTCTAGCTTTAATTTCTAAATATTTATTTATGGTATTTATCGTGAGTTTTTCTGGTGGAGTTAAAACGGTTTGAATACCATGTTTATTAAGTTCTTTCGCCATAAGTCTTTTTTCATATTGAAACTTTTCGGCAATAGTTTTGTGGTAAATCGTTTCAATATCCTCGGCATCCTGTAGTACAAGTTTAGAGAGCTCGGTATTTTCAAACATAATAACAACCAGTAAATGTTGTTTTGAAATGGCTAATAAATAAGGAAGTTGTCGTTTTAAAGCACTAATATGCTCAAAATTTGTGTAAAGCATCATTAGGCCTCTATGGGTTGCTTTGCGTTTTAAATGTGCGTAAAGGTTGCCAAAATCACTATCGTGAAATTGCGTGTTTATATTGTAAAGATTTTCTATAATGTTATTAAGGTGTGTTAGTTTATTTACAGGAGGAATAAACGTTTCAATAGTTTTAGAAAAAGAAACCATGCCAACTTTATCATGCTTTTTTAAGGCAACATTACTAAAGGCCAATGTAGCATTTATAGCATAATCCAATAGTTTCAAGCCTTCAAAAGGCATTTTCATAACACGACCAGTATCGATAATAGAATAAATAGGTTGCGATTTTTCATCTTGATATTGGTTAACCATAAGTTGGCTTTTCTTGGCTGTTGCTTTCCAATTTATGGTTCTAAAATCATCGCCTTGTACATAGTCTTTAATTTGTTCAAACTCTTGTGTATGTCCAATACGCCTAATTTTTTTCATGCCAAAAGCTGTTAAATTATTGCTTATGGCTAGAAAATCGTATTTCTGCATTTGTATAAAAGAGGGGTATACTTTTACCATTTGCTCGTTTTGGAAACAGAATTTTCGTTTTACAATTTTTAGTCTGCTAGAAAGGTAAATATTGACATATCCAAAACGGTACTCGCCACGGTCTACTGGTCTTACAAAATAATCGAAATGATAATTATCAAAAGACTCTAAAGTAGCTTTATGTAAAAAGTCACGTTTTTGAAATTGTTCTGGGAGTTCATCAATTATTTCAAGAAAAACATTTACAGCGTAATTGTTTTTTATTGTTATAGAAACAGGGTTCTTATCGCTATTAGAAAAACGTTCAGGAAGTAACCTACTAGCAGTTATGCTATATTTAGGATTGTAAATGATAAGTAAATCGGCAATAAAGAGTACACTTATAATAACAACACCACTCCAAGCTACAGGATATAAAACGGGAATCCAATACGATAGTAAAAAACATACCGAAACAAGCGCTAGGTAGCTATAGAAATTGGCGTGTATGTAAAGCGATTTTATAAAGCGCATATTAAGGAGTTACCTAGGTATTTCAACAGATTGAACAATCATTTCTACAACATTTTCTGTTGTCATGCCTTCCATTTCGCGTTCTGGAGTTAAAATAATACGGTGATTTAAAACGGGAGTTAACGATTTTTTGACATCTTCTGGAGTTACAAAATCACGACCGTTTATGGCTGCAAATGCTTTTGATGTGTTTAATATGGCTAAAGAAGCTCTTGGAGAACCACCTAAATATAAGTGCGGATGATTTCTTGTTTTTTGAACAATCTCGGCAATGTAATTTATAATTTTTCCTTCAACAATAACCTCTTGAGTTTTGGTTTTAAAATCGGCCAGTTTTTCGGCATCTAGAACAGGAGAAATAACGGTTTGTGGTTTCTCGCCTTTACGATTGTGGTGACTTTCAATAATTTTTATTTCTTCTTCAAGAGATGGATAATCAACTTTTATTTTAAAAATAAAACGATCCAGTTGTGCTTCGGGTAACGCATAAGTACCTTCTTGCTCTATAGGGTTTTGAGTAGCCAAAACCATAAAAGGATTTTTAAACTTATATGTGTTTCCATCTATGGTAGCTTGGCGTTCCTCCATAGTTTCAAACAAAGCAGCTTGCGTTTTTGCTGGCGCACGGTTTATTTCATCTATTAAAACAATATTTGAAAAAATAGGGCCTTGCTTAAATTCGAAATCGGATATTTTAGTGTTAAAAATTGAGGTTCCTAAAACATCGCTAGGCATTAAATCTGGTGTAAATTGAATGCGACTAAACTCTGTTTTTAAAGACTTAGCAAAAAGTTTTGCTGTAACTGTTTTAGCAATACCTGGCACGCCTTCAATTAATACGTGACCATCGGCTAAAAGTGCTACAATAAGTAACTCGATAAAGTTGTCTTGACCAATAATAACTTTACCCAATTCGGCTTTAATGTTGTCTACGGCTTGTTTTAGTTCGGTTAAAGAAATCCTATTGTTAAAGTCTAAGTTTTCGTCTTCCATGCGTTGTTATGTTTGTAAGAATCTATTAACGTGTTAATGTCTTCTAGTTCTTTTTGATTAATATGCGTTCTGTTTTGTAGCGCGATTATATTATTAAATAGGGCTTTGGTATCTTCAATAGTATTATTACTTCTAGAGGCTAGATGATTAAGGAATGTGTCGTTAATATCGTTAGTGTCTAGATTGTAATGCTGCCTAATATAATCTAAAAAGTGTTTTATTTTATGATTTAAAATATCTTTATGATTGCCTTTATTTAGATACATGTTGGCAACCGTTTGAGTAAAGTTTACGGTTTGGTTTTT
The DNA here is from genome assembly GCF_037126245.1 of Mangrovimonas cancribranchiae. NCBI lineage: Bacteria > Pseudomonadati > Bacteroidota > Flavobacteriia > Flavobacteriales > Flavobacteriaceae > Mangrovimonas > Mangrovimonas cancribranchiae. Next base: position 1,977,043 of record NZ_CP136925.1, on the reverse strand, counting down.
TAAAGGTGTAATTACAGGAATAGCACGTTGTTTTCGTTTACCATCAAATAGAATATAAAACAACACACCAATTAACATAATGTAATACGCCCATTTTAATTGCTTAGTATTAAGCATGATGTGTAATGGCGAGGTGTAAAATGTTTTTCCTGATTTATAATGATTATCTATATAGATGGTTTCTTTAGCGTTTAAATACGATAATAGGCTAGCTGTAAATTGTACTGTATTATTTTCAAGTATAAAATAGTTGGTGAATGCTTGTGGGAAAGCACATAAAATGATGGTGCCGTTTCCAAAATTTTGCTTAATAATATTGACATGTTCATTTTTAATTGCTGAATAACTATCAAAATTATCGACAACACCAATAACTTTAGCCTTAAGCGTGTCTATTTCTTTAAAATAAGTAATGTAATCAGCTTTTTCAAACGATACAATGTCTTGATTAAGGTGCTTGTTTTTTAACTGTAACCCATACACATTTTCAATGTTATCTAAATTACTTATTATGCTTGTTTCAAGGTTTAGCGTATCTAATAAGGTATTTGAGAAATTTTCTGAAGCTATAAAAAGCGTATTGCCTTTGCTTGCCCAAGACAATAGTTTTTCGGTTTCACTTTTATCGAATTCAAGACTGTTATTTACAAAAAAGTAGGAACCTGTAATGGTGTCGTTTTTTAAAAACTCGAATGGCGGAATAGTAACATCTTTTGTTTTAGGGAAAATGTTTTCTAGTTGCTCGTGAAGTACATAAGTACCAAATGGAATTTTATGATGTTTGGCATACGATGGAAACCAATTAATCTCTTTGGGCTTTAAATACTCGTAAGCCACAAGCGATAGCATGGTAAAAACAATTAAGGCAATATATATTTTCGCTTTTTTTGTCAAATGGCTTTAATGGAGTTATTAAGGGTTTCAAAAATAGTTTTTAGGCTTTCAAATTTGGTGTTTTCTACTTGAAATTCGCCATACCATACATAATCGTAAACATGTGTTGCTTGTTCAAAATCGTGCTTTAAGCCTTCCGATTCAAGCTCAGAAATATAATCGGTATTTGTTTTTTGTTGTTGCCAGTCTATTAACTTTTTTTCGGTTAAATATTTTAAAGAAAGTAAATAGTAATACCTAATGGCGAGTCTATAGTTTTGTTCTTTTAATGCATTTGAAATTAGAGCTTCAATATCTTCATTTTTAATAATATGTTCTTCATCAGATATTGTAATGTTTGCTAGCTTTTGCGGCGTATGAATATGTTTTTGATTATACTTTAAAAACAGCCTAACTAAAAGAAAAACTAAAAAACCAAGAAGCAGATAAGGAACCGTTTTTAATATGAAACTTAAAATGCCTGTCGCTTTTTCAACTCCAAAAATGTATTCAAAAATTTTTAAAACGATGTTTTTTAACCATCTAAAAAACTTAGCTATAATCGAAGTGCTTTCAGGTTTCTCTGTATAGTTAAAGTTGGGGTTGTCTTTGTATTTTTCTAAGCTTTTTTCAGAGATTTCCTTAGTCTCTGTTTTTGTGTTGTCGTAAACAACACTAAGCGAGTCTGTTTGGCTAAAAGCTAAAGAGGTACAGAATAAAAAGGCTAAGAAAAATTTTATCACAACTTAATCGTTTTTACCAATGGCATCAATACGTTCTAAAGTTCCTGTGAAATTTTTCTTTTCGTTTAAATTAAAGTAAATTAAAACGGCTCCAATAGTTAAAACTAAATTTAAAACAAACTTAAAAAGATAGCTAATAATATTTAAAATTATGTACACAGGGTCGATAAAGGATTCTTGCATAGTAGCAGGATCAACTTCACCAGAAAATATGCCCATTTTTACCATACTATAAATACCTGCTGGAAGCCCAAAGGCATATCCGGCAACACTAATAATTAGCCCTAAAACAACAATAGAGGCCCAGGTAGCCCAAAAGTCTTCTTTAATTAAGGTGTAGCTATAGCTGTAGGCATCGGTAGCATTTTTATCTTCAAAAATAAATACACAAAACACAATAAACATAGGAACCATAAAGTATAAAACGGGTAAAATACAAAGCATCATAGAGATAAAAAGTGTTCCCCATTTTAAAATGCTTAGCCCTGTAAAGCCCCAAAAAGTTTGTTTTACTTGTTGCTTTACCTCAATAGCCTCAACTTGTCCGTGATTTTTAATATAAGATTTAATATAATGAATTGCTGTAGAATTAGCGTAAACATAAGTAATAAGACCAGTTATAGCAAATAGCCCCAAGGCTAAAAACATTAAACCAAGATTTTCTGGAAGCGCTGTTTGTCCTAGCTGAAAATCGAGAACGCCTCCCGAAGCATATAGATAAAATGTGAGTGACATTAAAAAAAGCACTAAAAAAGGAGCGCATATTTGAAGAATAAGCTTAAAAAAAGGTTTAAACTCGTTTCTTATAAACCCAAAACTATCTGTTAAAATCTCGCCTAATTCGCGTCTTTTTTTAAACTCTATGTATTGTTTCATGAGTGGTTATTTTTTTTGTGTAATTGAATAGGATAAATAACGTAATAAAAAATGATTAGTGCCAAAGAACTGGCAATAATTAGAATAGCTAACCAATCTGGCATTTCTGTATGTCTAGTAACAAAGCCTTCCAAAAAGCCAGCAATAATAAAAAATGGAATGGTGCTCATTAATATTTTTAAACCGCTTTTAACGCCTCTTTTAAAGGATTCTAAACGAGTGTAAGTTCCTGGAAAAAGCATGCCATTACCTAAAACCAATCCAGAACATCCTGCGATAATAATAACCGAAATTTCTATAGTACCATGTATCCAAATAGTTCTAGCCGATTCCCATAGTAGGCCTTTATCGTAAAAGAAATATTGAAAACTCCCTAGCATAACACCATTTTGTAGCATAACAAAAAGCGAACCAATACCCAATAAAATACCATAAGCAAAAGCCATAAGGGCTACTCTAATATTGTTTATTGTAATGCCAAGAAACATATTAAATTCACCTTGTTGTTTATAAACTGCCATAGGGTCGCCTTTTTCAATATTTTCAAGGGTCATATTTACGTAACCGTCACCTAAAAAAGACCGTACAAAATCGCCTTCGTTAGCAGCAGAAAAAGCCCCTACAATGGCAAAAAGTGCAAAAACTAAAAAGGCTATAAGTAATTCTCTTTGGAAATAATAAAACTGAAAAGGAAACTCAGTTTTAAAAAACGTAATAATTCTATTTTTAGACTCTTTTTGTGTTTTATAGATTTTTTGATGCGCTTGTGACGCTAATTGATTTAAGTAACTCGCCGTTTTACTTCTAGGGTAAAACGTCTTAGCATAACTTAAATGGTCGGTTATTTCTACGTATAAATTAGAGAGTTCGTTGGGGTCTATATTTGTTTTATTTGAAAGAAGGCTTTCAAATCTTAACCATTTATCCTTATTTTGCCTGACAAAAGCGGCTTCTCGCATAAAACAACATTTGCTTTCAAAGAAAAGAAAATATGGAAGAATTTCAAATTGAAACGGCTCAAAATGTAGGGATTCATCAACAAGTGGCTAATATTGGAGATCGTATTTTAGCTTATCTTATTGATAGTGTTATTGTATTTGCCTATATGGTTTCAATTATTATTATTTTAAATGCATTAGATGTTGATATGTTTGATTCTTGGGCTGTTTTTTTGTTACTATCTCTACCTGCATTTATGTATTATGTGTTGTTTGAAACTTTTTGGGATGGTAAAACAATAGGGAAACATGTGGTGAAAATAAAAGTGGTTAAATTAGATGGTACTAAACCAGCGTTTTCCAATTATTTAATTCGGTGGCTTTTACGTATTGTCGATGTAAGCATTTCAACAGGCGGTATTGCTGTACTAACCATTTTAATAAAAGGTAATGGACAGCGATTAGGAGATATCGCTGCTGGTACTACAGTAATTAGCGAAAAGACTAAAATCTCTATTCAAGAAACGTTAATGCAGGAGTTGCCCGATAATTATGTGCCTACATATAGCCAAGTAACTATTTTTTCTGATACTGAAATGCAAACTATAAAAAACCTTTACGATAAAGCAGTTCGTAAAGGGCAGCATAATATTGTTTTAGCATTATACAAACAGCTAAAAAGTGTTATGCAAGTTGAACCCATAGAAAAACCAGTAGATTTTGTCTCTATCGTAATAAAAGATTATAACTACTATACACAAAAAATGTAATGTTTTTCCAAGTTATAGACATATTAGGAACAATTGCTTTTGCTATTTCTGGCGTATTAGTGGCACAAGAAAAGCGCATGGATCCTTTTGGAGTCCTTATTATAGCGTTTGTAACGGCAGTTGGTGGCGGAACTTTAAGAGATGTTCTTATTGGGCAAACACCAGTATCTTGGATGACTAATATGACATATGTTTACGTCATATTTACATCTACAATTTTTGCTATTATATTTAGAAAACAAATTAATTATTTAAGAAAATCGTTATTTCTATTTGATACTATTGGTATAGGATTATATACTGTTGTTGGCATAGAAAAAGGGTTAAGTATAGGTTTACACCCTATAATTTGTGTGTCTTTAGGTACAATGACAGCTTGTTTTGGCGGTGTTATTAGAGATATTTTAAGTAACGAAATCCCTGTTATTTTTAGACAAGAAATTTATGCTACAGCATGTATTTTAGGAGGTGTAACCTATTTTTTATTACAGGAATTACCAATAGTAGAAAACTTTGTTTTTATTATTTCAGGACTAGTTGTTATTGTTATTAGGTTACTAGCCGTAAGGTTTAAAATTAGTCTGCCAAGTATTTATAAAGATTAGTCTATAAGCCTAACTTTTTTAATATAAATGTTGTGTAAAGGCCATTCGCCATCGTCGGTTTTTTGTTTGGCTATTTCATCAACAACATCCATGCCTTTTATAACTTTTCCAAAAATGGTGTAATCGCCATCTAAATGATGCGCGCCACCCTTTTGTTGTACAATAAAAAACTCATAAGGCGATGCTAGTTTGTAAGGGTTTTCAATTTCACTGCTTGGCATACTTACTACGCCTCGGTCGTGTTTAAAGCCTCGTTTTGTGTCTGGGGGTAGAAGGTATTTTCCTATTTTAGTGCGCTTTCTCATAACATCTCTATCGTCGGTGCTTCCACCTTGAATTATAAAGTTGTTAACCACACGATAAAACTGGGTGTTATCAAAATATTGTTGCTTTGTTAGAAATATAAAATTGGCTCTATGGAATTTAGTTTCATTAAAAAGTAAAATATCAATATCACCAAATGCTGTAGTAATTCTAACTTTATTTTCTTTATGTTCTTTTTCATATTGAAGAAAAAACTCCATCGCATTGTCATCGGTAAGAAGCGGGAATTCTCTTTCAGGTTTTTTTACCGAATCTTTTTTTATTGTTTTTTGTTTCGTTAAAGTTTTAGACTTAGATATAGATGTTTTATTTTTATTATTTTCACAACTTACAAGGAGTAATGTAGAGAGAAGTATGAAGATGATTTTTTTCATTATTTAGGAGTCGTTTTAGGTTCCATTAAAGTTATAACAAATGGATTTTACTGCTTTTTTAAATTCAATCCCAAAAATAAAAAATATACCACTTCCAGCAGAATTGTCGCAACTTAAAATGTCGCCACCATTTAGAGAAGCATTACAAGAGCAGCAAAAAGACGCCATAAAAACAGCTAGAAAAGCAGCAGTATTGGCATTATTTTACCCAGATAGCACAAAAATGACGCGCTTAGTTCTTATTTTAAGAAAAACATATCGAGGTGTACATTCTGCACAAGTTGGCTTTCCTGGAGGTAAGCTAGAAGAATTTGACGAATCTATGGAAAGTGCTGCTTTAAGAGAAACTGAAGAGGAAGTTGGGGTTTCTAGACATTATGTGGATGTATTAAGAGGTCTAACCCAAGTTTATATTCCACCAAGTAATTTTTTTGTATATCCGTTTATTGGCTACACCAAAAAAACGCCTGTTTTTTCTAAACAAGATGAAGAAGTAGAAGAGATAATTCATGTAACATTAGCAGATTTTTTAAACCCTAAAAATGTGATTAACAAGAAAGTGACAACATCGTATAAAAAAGATGTTGTTGTTCCAGCTTTTAAATTAAATGGTTATGTGGTTTGGGGAGCGACAGCAATGATGCTAAGTGAAATAAAAGACTTGTTAAATGAGGTCTTATAAACGTGAAGATTTATTATTTTTGTAGTTCTGTTTAATTTCTAACAAATTTTATGGGATTATTTAAGAAAAATCCTTTTGGACACATACTTTTTTAAAAAAATGGCTCATTAGAATAATGGGAGCCATAAGTCATAGGCGATTTCGAGGATTCAATGAATTACAAATTGAAGGCTCTGATGTGTTAAGAAATCTCCCAGAAACCAATGTGCTTTTTATTTCTAACCATCAAACCTATTTTGCCGATGTAGTGGCTATGTTTCATGTGTTTAATGCGAGTTTAAGTAATCGTGACGATAGCATAAAAAATATTAGTTATTTGTGGAAACCTAAACTAAATATTTATTATGTGGCTGCTAAAGAAACTATGAGAGCAGGTTTCTTACCTAAAATATTAGCTTATGCTGGTGCCATTCCTATAGAGAGAACTTGGCGTTCTGCCGGAAAAGAAGTCAAACGCCAAGTGAAAATGAGCGATATTACTAACATAAAAAAGGCTCTAGATGATGGTTGGGTAATTACCTTTCCGCAAGGTACGACAACCCCTTTTAAGCCCATTAGACGTGGTACAGCACATATTATAAAACAATACAAACCAATTGTTGTGCCTATTGTAATAGATGGTTTTAGACGTTCTTTCGATAAAAAAGGACTGCGTATTAAGAAGAAAAATATTCTTCAATCTATGGAAATTAAAACTCCTTTAGATATAGATTATGAGAATGAATCTGTTGCCGAAATTGTAGAGAAAATAGAATATGCTATAGAGCAACACTCGTCATTCTTAAAGGTGATACCGCAGGATGTTTTAGAAGAACAAGAAAAACTTAATAAACAACGTGAGTGGTGATTTTTTAAGCTTCCAAACGTTTTAGTTCTTTGTAATTCTTATTTAATCGTTTTAATAGAATACCATAAATCAACCAATAAAATAGGAGGAGAACTCCAATAACTAAGGCTAGTAATAAAAAGGTTGCAATTACTATTCCAGCATAAAATTTAAAAACTTCTCCATTAGTGGCGGCTTCATTTACTTGAGAGATTAGTTGGCTGTCCATTTTAAATTCAACACACAATACAACTATTACTGAAACCACAAGGTAAATTAAATTAAACGCAACATACTGTTTTACCGTTTTTCTGGTTTTTAAAATATTTTCCATGAGTACTTTGGCGCTATCGGTAGCCGAGATGCGCTTGTAGTTCCTAAAGAATAAGTAAAAGAAATAGGCTAAAATACCATACCCAATAACAGCGAGAGGAATCATAACCATATCGGAATCAAGTTCCTGAAAACGCTTCATACCTTCATTATCCTTTAGGAAAAAGGAAATAACAGTCCAAAAAATAAACTCTAACAGACTTATAATAAAAATCCATTTTACAATAGAGGATGACCGCTTAAGAATCATTCTATATATCTCGTCGTAAGATAGTTTAGGGTATCTTTCGTCGTTTTTCTGCCAGTCTTTTTTTAATAATTCCAATTCATCCATAATCTCACGGATTTAATATGGTTTTTAATTTCTTTTTTACACGATTCATTTTCACTCTTGCATTAACTTCGGTAATTCCTAAAGTCTCACTAATTTCGCTGTAATTCTTATCTTCCAAATAAAGGAGTACTAACGCTTTTTCAATATCGTTAAGCTCGTGAATAGCTTGATACATAAGCTTAAGCTGTTCTTCTTCGGTACGATCATACTCCTCAGCTTTTATTTTAAATTGAACCGTATCAAATTCTTGTGTCTTTACGCGTCTTGTCGATTTTCTATATAGTGTTATGGCGGTGTTAAGAGCCACACGATACATCCATGTGCTAAATTTGGAATCACCACGAAACTTTGGGTAAGCTTTCCAAAGTTGTATGGTTACTTCTTGAAAAAGATCGTTATGTGCTGCTTGATTATTGGTATAAAGCCTACAAACTTTATGCACGATATTTTGATGCTTTTCTAGTAATTCAACAAAACTATGTTCTAAAGACTTGCTCAAATATTTGTGGTTGGTGTTTAATGTATTTGTATACTAACTTCTTAAGTTGTTACAGTTTTAATCATTTTTTTGTTTTAAAATTCCCAAAACAATTAAAAGCTGAGCCAAACCGTAAGTAAGCATAATACTAATATTAGCAAAAGTAATAGGCTTGTGAAATTTGTTTAAAGCAAGAATACTATCTGAAGTCAAAAAAAGAAGTGCGCCTATAAAAACCAGTGTAAAACTAGTTTTAACAACTTTATTATATCTTAAGAAAGCTGCTGCTGCCATACTTAAAATAACAACCATATAAATAATAACAGGAATTAGCATATTACCTAGTCCACTTTCTAATTTAGTAAACAAAAATGCCGCATAACCTAGTAAAACAATTATAAAAAACCAGGCTTTAAAGAGTGGTTTCGCCCTTTTGGAAAACACTAAAACATACATAATATGTGCTATTAAAAAGGCCGCTAAGCCAAGTGTGAAAAAATGAGGAGATACATCCGGGAATAACAAAAAAATGTCTCCTAATAACGAAAAAGCTAAAGCTAATAATGTTAGATTTTGTACACTCTTATCTAAGTGAGAATTATTTTTCTTAAAAAAAATAATTAATGATAATAGAATTAGTGGTTTGGTAATATAGCGAAAAGAGTTCAGTTCCGATATACTTGAACAAAGAAGTTCTAAGGCTAATAACGTAATAAATAAGAAGATGAAATTTTTCTCTTTAAACATGTGTTTAGTCTCTTATAGTTTTTATAAAAGTATCTATTTTTTTAATACCAAACTTATTTAAATGCTTTATAAAAGCACTTCCAATTATGGCACCTTTGGCGTAAGTAGTCGCCTGTTTAAAAGTGGCGTTGTCCTTAATGCCAAACCCAACAATTCGAGGCGTGTTGAGTTGTAATGCCGAAATCCTATTAAAATATGCCATTTGTTCATCTCCAAAGCCCGATGTTTTTCCAGTTGTCGCTGCCGAGCTTACCATATAAATAAATCCGTTGGAAACTGAGTCAATATAACGAATACGTTCTTCAGAAGTTTGTGGTGTGATTAAAAACACATTAATTAGGCCATAACGTTCAAAAATGGTTTGGTATTCATTTTGGTAAACATCAACCGGTAAATCTGGAATAATCAGACCATCAATCCCAATGGCTTGACATTGTTTGCAAAATGCCTCAACACCAAATTGCAAAATAGGATTAAAATAACCCATAATGATCAAGGGAATAGATACGGTTTTTCTAATATTTTCTAACTGTTCGAATAACACTTCGGTGGTCATACCATTTTTTAAAGCTTGTGTAGAACTCGCTTGTATAGTTGGCCCATCGGCTAATGGATCGCTAAATGGCAAACCTATTTCAACCATATCAATACCCGATTGTTCAAGGTTTTCAAGAATGGTTGTTGTGTTTTTTAATTCAGGATAACCTGCTGTGAAATATATGGAAAGTAGTTTTTTGTCGCTCTGTAGAGCTTTGTTAATTCTATTCATTTTTATCTCATTTAAACATTGAAATAATTAATGTAATTGTCTAAATCCTTGTCGCCGCGTCCCGAAAGGCAAAGTACGACAACATCATTGGGTTTAAATTGTTTTTTGCTGAAAACAGCCAGGGCGTGAGCACTTTCAATGGCAGGAATTATACCTTCCGATTGGCAAAGTTCTAGTCCAGATTTCATAGCGTCATCATCAGTTACCGAGATAAACTCTGCGCGACCAGAGTCATACAAATGAGCATGCATTGGGCCAACACCAGGATAATCCAAACCAGCCGAAATGGAGTAGGGCTCGGTAATCTGGCCATCAGTTGATTGCATAAGCAGGGTTTTGCTACCGTGAATAATGCCTTCACGACCTAAAGCGGATGTTGCAGCACTTTCACCAGAATCTACACCGTGACCAGCAGCTTCCGCAGCAATAAGTTTTATATTGGTATCATCCAAAAAATGATAAAAAGCGCCAGCTGCATTGCTGCCGCCACCAACACAGGCGATAACATAATCTGGGTTACTACTGTTTTCGTGTTCTAATAATTGCTTTTGTATTTCTTCGGAAATCACACTTTGAAAACGTGCCACCATATCAGGATAGGGGTGAGGGCCAACCACGCTTCCAATAATGTAATGCGTATCCGTAGGATTGTTTATCCAGTCCCTGATGGCTTCATTGGTCGCATCTTTTAAGGTTTTGCTTCCCGAAGTTGCCGGGACGACCGTAGCACCTAGCATTTTCATACGGGCGACATTTGGTGCCTGTCGGTTGATGTCTATTTCCCCCATATAAACCACACATTTAATACCCATAAGCGCGCAAACTGTTGCTGTTGCAACACCGTGTTGTCCCGCACCAGTTTCAGCAATAATGCGTGTTTTGCCCAAGCGTTTTGCCATTAATATTTGTCCGATGGTATTGTTTATTTTATGCGCACCAGTATGATTTAAGTCTTCACGCTTTAAATAAATTTTGGTATTGTACTTTTTTGATAAGCGTTTGGCAAAATATAAAGGCGAAGGTCTGCCAACATAATCTTTTAAGAGTTGCTGAAATTCCTTTTGAAAATCGGTTTCAGCCATAATATTGAGGTAATTCTGGCGAAGCTCCTCAACGTTTGGGTATAACATTTCAGGAATGTAAGCACCGCCAAATTTGCCGTAAAAGCCGTTGTTATCTATGTTGTAACTCATAATAGAGATTTAAATTCAGTTAATGATTTGCCGTTTTTTAACCCTGGTTTAATTTCAAATTTACTGTTGACATCCACGGCGTGACATTGTTTTGAAGCCGATGTCTTAAAAAAACTGTTGAGGTTTTCAATGCTGTCCAATCCAATACCGCCACTTAAAAAATAAGGCGTTGTTGCAGTATAGTTTTTTAAAATATCCCAATTGAAAACATAACCGTTCCCACCAGGAAGCTTTCCCTTGGTGTCAAAAAGGAAGAAATTTACATAAGGCTCATAAGGTTTCAGCTTATCAAAATTAAAGGTGTCCTTAATTGAAAATACTTTTATGATTTCAATATCAGTTTGGTTTAATTTGTTGCAAAATTCTGGAGATTCTTGACCGTGCAATTGTACAACTTGTAAATCGTGTGTTTTTATTTTGGTTTTGATGTTGTCTAAGTTATCATTGACAAAAACCCCCACTTTTTTAATGGTTTTGGGAAGTTTTGGAATAGTTTTATCAAAATATCGAGGGGATTTTTCATAGAATATAAAGCCCAGATAATCAGGTTGCAGTTTGGCAACTTCTAGAATGTTGTCTTCGTATGTCATCCCGCAGATTTTTAATTTCATCGTTCCAGTTGTTTTATAAATTGTACTGCGCTGTTACCAGGGTTATCGGTTTTCATAAAATTTTCACCAATTAAAAACCCTTTATAACCAAATGGTTTAAGCGTTTTAATGGCTTTGACAGAACTAATACCGCTTTCAGAAACTTTCACAAAATCATTGGGGATTTGAGCGCTCAGGGTTTTACTAGTTTCCAAATTCACTTCAAAAGTTTTAAGATTTCTATTGTTTACACCTAGCATATCCAAACTTGGCATTATGGATTTATTGAGTTCCTCTTCATTGTGAATTTCCAGAAGTACTTCCAAGCTTAATTGTTTGGCAATTTCTGAAAATTGCTTAATCTCATCACGTGTTAATATGGCTGCTATAAGTAAAATGGCATCGGCACCATAAGCTTTGGCTTCTAAAATTTGATATTCATCAATAATGAATTCTTTTCTTAAAAGTGGTAGGTTGCAACTAGCTCTTACGAGTGTTAAATCGTCCAGAGATCCGCCAAAATACTTACCGTCGGTAAGCACGGACATCCCGCAAACACCAGCATTTTCATAACCTTTCGCAACCGCTTGCACATTTAATGATTGGTTGATGACCGATTTTGAAGGCGAACGCCTTTTGTGTTCGGCAATAATGCCCGAATGACTGTTTTTTAATCGTTTACTTAATGAGGTGGTATTGCGTTCAAACAACACCGATTGTTCGAGTTGAGATACGGGAATTAGAGCCTTTTTTAAAGCAATCTCCTGACGTTTGTCGGTAACAATTTGGTCTAAAATATTCATTTGCTTAATTGAATTAAGGTGTTGAAACTCGCTTTTGCTTTCCCGCTTTTTAAGGAATCGTGAGCCAAATTATAAGCGTCTTCCAAACTGCAGTGTTTTACAGTTGAAATAGCTAATGCCGCATTGGCACAAACCACATTGTTTTGGGCTTCGGTACCAAGACCGGAAAGGATATGGTCAAAGATTTTAGCTGAACTTTTAATGCTATTTCCACCGTGAATGCTAGATTGCTTAAAGGTATCGGAGTTAAAGTGTGAAGGTCTTAATATTCTTTCAGAATTATTTTTTACAACTTTGGCATTTCCCGTTAGGGAAATTTCGTCATAGCCATCCAAAGCGTGAACAATGCAATAGTTTTTGTCGGTTTTTTCGTATAGATAGGCGTAGAGGCGAAGCAATTCCAAATTAAAAACACCTACCAATTGATTTTTGGGGAATGCAGGATTTACCATAGGGCCAAGCATATTGAAAAAGGTTTTTACGCCAAGTTCTCGTCTTATAGGAGCCACATTTTTCATTGCGGGGTGAAATAACGGGGCGTGCAACACGCAAATATTGGCTTGCTCCAAACAGGTTTTTAAAAATCCTTCGTCATTACTGAATTTAACGCCAAAAAACTCCATAACATTACTCGACCCAGAAACCGAAGACACCCCATAATTACCGTGTTTGGTAACTTTTACACCAGCTCCAGCAGTGATGAATGACGCTAGAGTGGAAATGTTGAAGGTGTTTTTGCCATCGCCGCCAGTACCGCATAAATCTATGGTGTTGTAGCTTTCTAAATTTATGGGAATGCAAAGTTCCAACAAAGCGTCGCGAAACCCTTGCAATTCTTCAACGGTAATGCTGCGCATCATATATACCGTAAGAAAGGCTGCAATTTGGCTCTGGTTGTAATCGCCTTTGGAAATATTCACTAAAACCTGTTTGGCTTCTTCGGTGGATATATATTCGTGATTAATAAGTCTGTTTAATATCTGTTTCATTATTGTTCTCTTAACTATTTACCCAGTTTTTTAGCATTTGTTTGCCGTCTGGAGTCAATACAGATTCTGGGTGAAACTGAACCCCTTTTACGTCAAAAATTTTGTGCCTGAGTGACATCAATTCACCATTGTCATCAAACGACGTGGCCTCAAGAATCTCTGGAAGTTGCTTGTTGACCACCCAAGAATGGTAGCGTCCTACCAAAATATTATGTGGCAAGTCTTTAAAAATAGGCTCGTCGTCTACCGTTATGTTAATCTTGGTGGCCACACCGTGATGAACAGCGTCCAGATTGATGAGCGAACCTCCAAAAACCTCCCCAATGGCTTGCATACCCAGGCATACGCCCAAAATGCTTTTTTTACCAGCATAGTTTGCAATGATGTCTTTGAGTAAACCAGCTTCGTCAGGGATTCCAGGGCCTGGAGATAACAGGATTTTATCATAAGCTTCTACGTCTTCCAAATTTAGTTGGTCATTGCGTTTTACGGTAACTTTGCAATCCAAGTCTTCTAAATAATGCACTAGATTGTAAGTGAAGCTGTCGTAATTGTCGATTACTAAAACGTGTGTCATAATTAAATGTTTTCAGCAATTTCTAGCGCTTTTGTAAGCGCTCCCAGTTTATTGTATACTTCTTGTAATTCGTTTTCGGCATTGGATTTTGATACAATTCCAGCGCCAGCTTGCCAATGGAGTTTGTGGTTTTTGCTTAAAAAGGTTCTTATCATTATGGCGTGATTAAAATTACCGTTAAAATCCATAAATCCAATGGCGCCACCATAAAACTCTCGACTTGTGGTTTCATACTGCTCTATGAGTTGCATAGCTTTGTGTTTGGGTGCGCCACTTAGGGTCCCGGCAGGAAAGGTGTCAGTGACAACCTCCATAGTGGTAATATTGTCGTGGATTTTTCCTGTGACTTTACTCACCAAATGAATGACGTGCGAAAAAAACTGAATTTCCCTGTTGGTTTTTACGGAAACTTGACTGCCATGACGACTTAAATCGTTTCTAGCCAAATCCACAAGCATAACGTGTTCGCTATTTTCCTTGTCATCCTGTGCTAGTTTTCTGGCAAGTTCGGCATCTTTTTCATCATTTCCGCTACGTTTAAACGTTCCCGCAATGGGATGAATTTCAGCGGTACCATTATTTACGATAAGTTGGGCTTCTGGCGAGCTTCCAAAGAGTTTAAAATCGCCATAATCAAAATAAAATAAGTAAGGCGAGGGATTGATGCTTCTTAAAGCACGATACACGTTAAACTCGTCGCCTTTAAATTTTTGCGTGAATTTTTTCGACAATACCAATTGAAATACATCGCCGCGAGCACAATGTTTTTTTGCTAATTCTACGTGGTTTTTATAGTCATCGTCAGTTAGGTTGGAGCTTGGTTCTTCAGCTGTTGAGAAGTTAAAAACAGCGTGATTTCTTGCTTTGATAAGCTGATGGATTTGTTCAATGTTATTATCGTTATTAAAACAATGCGCAAAAATGTAAGCTTCGCTTTTATGGTGGTTAATGGCTATGATGTTTTTGTAAACGGCATAATAAGCATCTGGGATATCATTGTGATCGGCTTTTTTCTGAATGTCAATGTCTTCAAAATACCGCACGGCATCGTAGGCCAAATAACCAAAAATACCATTGTTGATGAATTTGAATTTTTTCTCGGCATCAACTTTAAAGCGCTTTGTGAATTTATGGATAGATTCAGAAATCTTTGTGTTTTGTCCTATGTTGGTGTTTAATATACTGCCATCTGGAAACTGTTCGGTTATGGTTTCATTTTGAACTTTTATAGACGCGATGGGGTTGCAACATATATACGAAAAGCTGTTGTCGTTGGCGTGATAATCGCTACTCTCTAATAAAATACTATTGGGAAACTTATCCCGAATTTTTAAGTAAATGCTAACAGGGGTTATGGTATCTGCTAGGATTTTTTTGTAATGTGTGTAAAGACTGAATTTTTTCATTTTTAAATAAAAAAAAGGCTTGTCGTGAATTGACAAGCCTTGATATTATAAGTTTTAAATATACAATAGGTTTACTTCACGAAAGTTGCGTTTCGAAAGTTCCACCACCAAGTATGATTTAAAATTGTGTTCATTAATAATTTAATATGGGTCAAAGATAGAAACGAAATTCAGTTTTTCAAACTTTTGTTGAAAATTTATTTTAGGCATACGAATATTAAAAGCAATAAAATTTTGTTAAATGAACAAGCGCTAAGGTTTGAAGTGTTTATTTTTAAACTTATGAAAAGAATTGTATTGGTAATTGCGACTATTGTATTGGTTGCTTGTAAAGAGAATAAAACAACACCTAATGCAGAAAAAGAAGGTGTTGAAACTTCAGAAGCTATAGATCTTGAGGTTTATGATTTTAAAGGGCTTGAAAAAATGCTTTCAACTCAAAGCGATACAACTTATGTGGTTAACTTTTGGGCGACTTGGTGCAAACCTTGCGTTAAGGAACTACCCTATTTCGAGAAGTTACGTAGTAATTACAAAGATAAAAATGTGGAATTACTTCTTGTAAGCTTAGATTTTCCTGCTAAGTATGAAAGCAAATTAAAGCCATTTATCAAGGAGCACAATCTAAAGTCGAAAGTGGTAGCATTGGACGATCCAGGTATGAACACGTGGATTCCTAAGGTGAATGAAAATTGGTCTGGAGCCATTCCGGCTACACTTATTTTTAACAAAACAGAACGTAAGTTTTTTGAAAAATCCTTCACTTACGACGAGCTTGAAACCGAACTCAAACCATTTTTAAACTAACATATTATGAAAACACTAAAATTTATTTTAGGAATTACTACAGTTGTGCTTTTTTCGGCATTTACTTTAATAAAAGATAATCAAGGCTATAAAGTAGGCGATGTAGCTACAGATTTTACATTAGAAAACATTGATGGTAAAATGGTATCATTATCCGATTATAAAGATGCCAAAGGCTTTATAGTTGTCTTTACTTGCAACACATGTCCTTATGCAGTAGCTTATGAAGACAGAATAATAGCACTCGATAAAAAATATGCTAAAAAAGGTTATCCTGTTATTGCTATTATGCCAAACAATCCAGAAGTACAATCAGGAGATCGTATGGAAGCTATGCAAGCTAGAGCTAAAGCTAAAGGGTTTACATTTCCGTATTTAATGGATAAAGGTCAGGAAATATATCCGCAATATGGCGCCACAAAAACACCACATGTTTTCGTGCTTCAAAAAGAAAACAAAGGAAATGTGGTAAAATATATTGGAGCTATTGATGATAATTATAAAGACGCTAATGCTGTTAACCAAAAGTATGTAGAAGAAGCTGTTGATGCTTTATTAGAAGGTAAATCTGTTAAAGAAACACATACAAGAGCTATTGGTTGTACTATAAAAGTATAACCGTTAAAAAAGAAACTAATTTTATTGAAAAAACCGAAGAAATAAGTCTTCGGTTTTTTTATGATAAATGTCTTTGTAAAACCTTAAATTTGCAAATAAAAAGATAATATGGCAGATTTAACACAAGACCAATGGTTAGCGCAATTATCAGAAGATGATAATGCAATTATTTTAGATGTAAGAACCCAAGAAGAGGTAGAAGGCGGAATTATCCCTAATGCCAAACATATAGATATTTATATGGGACAAGGATTTATAAATGAAGTAGAAAAACTAGATAAGTCAAAAAATTACTATATTTATTGTCGTTCAGGTAACAGAAGCGGTCAAGCTTGTGCTATAATGAACCAATTAGGATTTACAAACACCCATAACCTTCTTGGTGGTTTTAGCGAATGGGAAGGTGATGTAGAGAATATATAATTATGAAAAAATCAGCCTTTGTTTTAGTTTTACTTTCTATAGTTGCTATGTCGTGCATTAATAGGAGTGAAAATGTTAAAGTTGTTTCATCAGAAGAAATGCAAACATTACTCGATATGGATGATGTACAATTAGTAGATGTACGAACACCAGAAGAATATAATGAAGGCTATATAGACCATGCTCAAAATATAGACTATTACTCTGATACTTTTGAAGAAGATATTCTTGAGCTAGATAAAACAAAGCCTGTAATCGTGTATTGCAAATCTGGCGGAAGAAGCGCCAAATGCGCCGAAAAACTTATTAAAGCAGGTTTTGTAAAGGTTTACGATTTAGATGGTGGTATTTCACAATGGAAACATGAAGGCCATCAAGTTACCGTAAAGTAATAAAAAAAAAAGCCTCTCAAAGTTGAGAGGCTTTTTTTTTTATTTATATTGTCTTAGGCGAGTAAAACTTCCCCGCCATTAGGATATGCTACGGCAACCTTGGGAGTATCACCTAAGATATTAAATGAATAGTTTCAAGATTAATTCTATCTATTCACTTTTTATTTTAAGGGTTGTTGCTTAGTTATTCTTTAGTTTATTTTTATTGGGTATCGGCTTTATATTATGATGTTAAAAATCAATAATCTATTTATGAATAATCTTGATAACGTTCCAGAGGCACAAAAATGTATAGTAGGACTGCTAATAATTTGTATGGCCTTGATGGAGTTGGATATCAGTTCTTTATAGGTAGAGTACAATTTGGCGGAAATAATGCTTCTATTCCAACTTCATTCTTTACTGAGTTTTGGCACAATTTCTGATTTTTTAAACTAAACAAAAAATTATGATAAATACTGATATCCATAATAACAAAATAATTTTTGAAAACATAACTTTTAACTTATATAATCAATATTTTTTAGAAATTAAACAAATAATTTTTTTAAAAGAAAAAATGATAATTAGAGGTATGCCTAAAAGACAAAATACTCCTCCTTGTAATTATCTCGACGAAAATTTTAGCAGAAATAATATTTTTATTTTTAATTTTCAAGGTGAAATTCTTCATAATTTTGGCAGCAGAAAAGAGATTGATAATTTTATGTCATATCCCGATTATATTGAAATAAGAAAAGATTACCTAAAATTATACTATCAATCTAACTATGAAGTTTGGTATGATATTGACTCTGGAAAAAAAATAAAAGAAGAATATGTTTATAAAAAATAAAAATTATCCACAACAACATATGAGCAAAATAAGAGGGAAAGCCTTTTGAAATTCAAGGATTAAGTCCTTTAAATATAAAAAATAAATTAGCTTTAGACAATATTCCAGATAAAATAGTTGATGTTCCCGTTAATTACTCTGGGTCATTGTATAATTAAACAAGGATATTATGACTGATGTAGTGGTGGTAAGATTCACTATATTATAAATATAAACAAAGTGTGTAAATATTAATTAAAGCTAAGTATATAATTGCAAAAATGTAATGATTATTCTTTGGGATAACCACTTGTGTTTTAAGATAGTTTTTATATTATCAACAACCCATGTAAGGGTTGTTGATTAGTTGTTTTTTTATATTTGTAATGTAGTCTTGCTTCTCCGACTGCGGGTATCGCATTGCGACCTGAGGAAGAAAGGCTATTTTTTTATATTTGTATTGTCTTAGGTGAGTAAAACTCCCCCGTCATTAGGATTTGCTAAGGCAGCCTTGGGAGTGTCACCTAAGATATTAAGTGAATGGTTTCAGGATTAACTCCTAACTATTCACTTTTTGCTTTAAGGGTTGTTGCTTAGTTATTCTTTTGTTGATTTTTTTGGTATCGGCTTAATTTTATGAAGTTAAAAATCAACAATCCATTTATGAATAATCTTGACATTGCTAAAAATGTAAAACCTAGTTACAAAGGATCTCTAAGCCATGATTTAAACATGAGTTCTAAGGAAGTTGCATTATATATCAACCCTATTATTGCTGAAAACAGAAATATCTCTCTAGAAGAAGCCAAAAAGAAAAGCAAATTAAGGCCTGTTGAAGTGGTGTTGTTTTATAATAAAATAGGTGAACCGTTAAGGGATTGTACGTTAGTTTGAAAATGAGACAGCCTTAAAACCATTCCATTTCATATATAGCGTGAAATTTAATAACTTCTGATAATCACTTCATCCAGTTTGTTTTTAATTTATTAGTTTTATCTGCTTATTAATTATTCATATCAATAGTTGGCAAACATTTAAAATGAAATACAACAAGACTTACCTACTTCTATTTATTTTATGCTTTTTCTCTTGCAAAGAGGCAAAGGAAACTTATACTGAAAAAGTAATCTCTCAAAAATTTGCGGAAAGAATGTGGATTGAAAGTTCTGATTCCCTAAACGGAGTAACATTCTTAAAAAATCAAATTGCTTTTTTTAACAATATGAAGTTCACTTCGGATAGTATATATGACTATTCTGTTATCCAAAGAATTAAGTACAAAAATGGAAACAAAACAGAAGAAGGAATTTATCTAAAGAGAACTCAATTATATGACACAATTTACAATGAGCTTGTAAAATATAATGATACAAGTTTCGTAATCAAACGAAATAATAGAATAGAAACATTCATAATGGAATAAAAGAAAAATATCACTGCCCCTTTAATATTAAAACAAAAACGATTTGCCAACACCGGCTATAGTTCATTGCTTCTGACTTTCCTTGCGGAAAGTCCTCGCGGATTTTCACGCAACGAAACCATAGCCAAAACCGTTGTACGCAAGTTGAGCAAAGAAACGGAATTTGACGATAAAAAAAATTAATTAAAATGGCATTTGGAGCAGGACACGTTCAGGATATGAATAATCGGATGAAACAAAACCGAGCACAACGTCCATCAAATCGGCCAAAGTTTAAAGAAAATAATCGTGATGGAATTTACTCAACTGACAAGAAAACGGAACGACCGAATTTTAAAACTGTACCTGAAAAAGAACTGACTGAAATAAAAAAAAGGATTCGCAAACGTGCTGAAAAGAAACAAAGAAAAGAGCGATTAATTTTCGGAATTTTTATTGTTTGCGGATTGATTTCAATAATTGGAATTTTAATATGGTTGAATTAAAAAACCTGCGTACAACAATGTATAACCGCAATTACGGCGGATTCGACTACGTCCGAATCCACTCGGAATTGCTAACGCCAGTTCTTAACCGAAAATCATTAACTTTAATCCCGTAACTGACGGTTATACGAGGACATACCAAAGTTGATTAAAAAGGAATAATAACGTTTGCCAACAATGTATTCATGACATGTTCGTTTTTTGATTGAAATATTGATGTTAAAGTCTTTTTGTCAAGAAAAAGTAGCACTGTCAAAATTGATGTGTTCTCTAAAGAGTTGAGGAGATAGGTCTACGTGCTTTTTAAAGAATCGGCTAAAATAATATTCATCATTATAACCTAATTCAAAAGCTATTTCTTTTACGGTTTTGTTTGTTAAATACAGTTCTCTTTTAGCTTCAATAACAATGCGTTCGGCGATTAACTCGGTAAGCGTTTTATTGAAATGAGATTTTGTTAATTTGGTTAGCGCTTTTGGAGTTATAGCTAACAAGTTAGCATAATCGCTAGCGGTGTGTTTGGTTTTGTAATGTGTTTCTATAAAGTTTTTTAAATTTTGTAAAATAAAAGGTTCATCATGTTTATTAGTCTCAACGTTTTCTGCGTCTTGTTGTTCTGTTTTTAATCGAGATGCGGTTATCAATATAATTTTTAAATACGATACCAAAAGTTCATATTGTGCCAACGCAGGATTTTGCATTTCTAATTGTAATTGCTCAATAAGCATGTTAAAATTTAACTCCGTTTTACTGTCTATTTTGATGGATGGAGAATTATAAATGTTATTAAACAATACACCATTGCAAGCCACTTCTTTATGGTGTTTATGAATGCAAAAAAAATCTGGATGAAAATAAAGTGCTACACCACTTAAATGTTTTTCAGTTTTAAATTGATAAGGTTGGTAAAGCGAAAAGGAATATAAACTGTTTGCGTTTATGGTATAGTCTGAAAAATCTGCGTGCACATTACCTGCTCCTTCTTTTATCCAAATGACAGAATAATGGTTTAACCGTTGTATGATATCAAAAGGGTTTTCATTTTAAAAAACTGAAGCTTAAAAGCCAAATTACCGGTTTGCGGATTTATAAGTGTAAAACAGTTATTTTCTTCCATGGTTTACGTATTTAAATTGATGAATGTCTGTTTTTTTTAACAATGCACATAAATTATTTTGAGGCTTTACTTGATGTTTAAAATAATTCTATCCGCTATGTTTTTAGCCGTTGTAATATTAGATAAATCTGTATACAGTTTCCCATTTTTTCCCGAATGATGACCATGACCTACTAACGTCATGAAATGGTACGGTTTAGTTTTGATATCTTCATCATGAACATAGCTTGCGTATATCAAGGAAGGCTGACCTACTTGTCCTGTTCCTGAATAGATTTTATCCTCTGGGAATCTGTCTTCAGAATAATATGTATTCCAGTCGTAAGATTGGTTGACTTCTAACATTACTTTGTAATTATTTAACTTTTCTAACTTGCTATTTAGTTGAATTATAAAATTACCAGTTGGGGTAGCACCAGAAACAGCATCAATGTCTTGAGCGTTATTAAGTGGTACATACAAACCATCAGCAGCTTTTATGCCTCTTTTATGGGACCAATATGGCAGTGCTTCTGGGCGACGTTTTATAGCTGCTTCCCAAGTTCCGTTTACTTTGTTTCCGTAGTCATAAGAACTAGAGGAAATCACTCTAGAAATGTAAAGGGTCTCCAAATAATTACCTATACTATCTTCTAGCCAAATGGCAAATAAAGGATATTGAAAAGCATCTCCTTTTTTTAATTCTATCTCAAACTGCAAACCGTTTTGTTCATTATTAAGGTTTATAATTTGATAATCTAATTGATTTTCAACTTTTCCCAATTGTTTATTTCTCAATTCATTTCCAAAATTGTAAACCTTATTAAAGATAGGTAAATTCAAACATAAGGCGGTTACAATAACCGTTGTTACAACAATAATTAAAGGACTTTGAAGCTTCTGTAAACTAGATTTTCTTTTTCCAGAAAGATAATTGTATAATGGTTTTTTGTTGTTTATAATATGAAAAGCCATGGCAAAAATGAATAAGAACCCAAAAACCGTATGTATGGACGCCACTATTTTGCTAAAGGGGTTAAAATACATGAGTAACCCTGAAGCTAATAATACGAGTAGTGTAAATACTAATATGTTTCCTAAAAGTCTTCTGTCCATGATGAGTTGTTTTTGTTAGCTAAGATATTTTTATAAAGACAATTATAAGATTCGGTCTTGTTCTTCAATTTCTAGGTCGTTAATACTAGCATATCTTTTTTGCATAAGTCCGTTTTCGTCAAATTCCCATAGTTCATTTCCGTAGGCACGATACCATTGGTTGTTTTCGGTTTGGTATTCATACTCAAATCTTACAGCAACTCTATTGTTTCTAAATCCCCAAAGTTCTTTTTTGAGTTTGTAATTTTTTTCTTTGTTCCATTTGTTGGTTAAGAACTGCACAATTTCTTCACGTCCATTAATAAACTGGGTTCTGTTTCGCCACTCTGAATTTAAAGTATAGGCTAGGGCTACAGTTTCAGGATTTTTACTATTCCAAGCATCTTCTGCCATTTGCACTTTTTGTTTAGCAGTTTCTTTGTTAAAAGGTGGTAATGGATATTTTTTCATGATGTTGTTTTTAGTTGTTATAAATCAAGCAATAGGATATTAGCAATCGAAACTTTCAAAGCACACGTTACAAACCTGCTTTTTTTCTTTGTGTTGTAACTGTATGTGCTTAAGATTACGCTCAGCGTAGGCTGTAATCCAACCCTTTTTACGCTCTATGTTTTCTAATTTTTCAGCTTTTAAGGCTTTGTGAGAATTACCATCATATTCTTGTCTTCCCCAACAGTTGGGACAAAAACCTTCTGGAGTTTTACCTATTTTTTCTTGTGGAGTCTTATTTAAAAAGCTCAAGATATTTTTTAGTGTATTCATTGTAATTGCGTTTTAAAAGTTAAAAGAGGGAAGTCTGTTTGTTTTACAAACTTCCCATATTTGATTAAATACTTTCAGCCACGGGAAAGTCTACAGGAACTTTGGTAAGGTTGTGTAAATAATTCATGGCTGTTTTATCACTTACTTGAAGAATTAGGTCTACCAAGTTTTCTTTAGAATAGCCTTGGTTAAAGAAATTTTGAACATTCTCATCATCAGCATTTCCTTTGTTTTTAGTAATATCTGCAGCTAATTTTACTAAGGCATCTAATTTTACGTTATCGCTTGTCCCTTTTCTAATATCTAGCAATTGGGCATCTGTAAAGCCATTCATTTTTCCAATTACAGTATGTGCACTTAAACAATAAATACAGCCATTTACCTCGCTTACAATTAAGTTAATAGCTTCTTTCTCTTTATTAGAGAATGACGTTTTAGCATTTTGAAAATTTAAATATCTTCCCAGACCATGGTCAGAATAGGCCATAGTGGCATAAAGATTTGGTACAAAACCTAGGGCTTTGTTTAAATTATCAAAGATTTCTTGATTACTTGTAGCTACTTCATCTCTTGAAGGAACTTTAAATTCTGAAACGGTTACATTTTCCATTTTTTTGTTTTTAAATTGTTTATCATTATTGACATTACAAAATTGAGAATAACACACACGCTATAAAATGGATGAATTACGTCTATGGATGGACAATTTTCCCTGCTATAAAAAAGCTATTCGAAAGTATGTAGAAGATACGCTTGTTGTTTATTTAGAAAGGAGAATGATTTATTGTAGAAGAAATAAGTCTCACAAATAATTGTTTGAAGCCTGCAATTACTTTTTTCTATTTTTTAACTTTACGGTATTTATGACCAGAGATTTTATACATATTAATGATTTTACCATTTTGGTAGAGGAGGCTTTTTCGGAAAGTGTGATAACCGATGCTTGTCGATTTGATGAACCTGTAATCGCGGTGGCCTTCTATGGATCAGGAAATGTAGATCTTTCTGTTAATTATAAAAGCACTGAAAAGCAATTTCAACAAACCAAAGGATTGGCTTTGTCTTTTTATGCAGATGAACAGGTGGAATTTGTGCATACCGTATCACCAGAAAAACCTTTACGTTGTTTATTAATAGCAACTTCAATTAGAAATTTAGATAAACTACCTAATGATGAAGGTGAAATTTTTTCGACCTTATTGAATGAATTGGTCAATCCTTCCGATCATTATGTAGAGGGACCAAAGTTTTTTATGACGCCAGAAATGGATCAAATTGTGGATGGCGTATTTAATATGACATATGAAGGAAAAACAAAAATGATGTTCTTTCGTAGTCAAATGACCGCGTTATTATCACATTTTTTTGGGCAATTAGCTTCCTTAAAAACAAATACTATAAATTCAGCAGAAAGAGAAAAGTTGTATTTGGCTAAAGATATTTTGGTTAATAATTTAGACAATCCACCTACACTTTCAGAATTGTCTCGTAAAATAGGCTTAAATACCTATAATTTAAAAAAGAACTTTAAAGCATTGTTTGGTGCGCCCGTTTTTAAATATTTACAAAACGAACGTTTAAAAATGGCTCATGACTTAATAAACAATAAGAAAGCCACGGTACAAGAAGCTGCATGGCAAGTTGGCTATGACAGTTTAGGGTCTTTTTCAAATGCTTTTGAGAAAAAATTTGGATACAGACCAAGCCAAATTAAATAAACTCCTTTTGGAATAAATCAAATTCTTTTTCAAATAACTTATTCCTTTCATTTAGTGTGACTTTTGCTTCATAATTAAAAAAATCAAATTATGAACAGTAACATTTTAGTGCTTGGTGCGACTGGTAAAACTGGTAGCCGAGTTATGACGCAATTACAAAAGAAAGGTATTGAACCAAGAGTTGGATCCAGAAATGCCTCTCCAAGTTTCGATTGGAATAATAAAGAAACTTGGGTGCATGCGCTGAAAGATATAGAGCGCGTTTATATCACTTTTTATCCAGATTTAGCTGTGCCAGGAGCGAAGGAAGCTATTGAAAGTTTTACATATTTAGCGAAAGAACTTGGCGTTAAAAAAGTTGTTTTATTATCAGGAAAAGGGGAAACTGAAGCTGAAGCTTGTGAAAAAATTATAATGACATCAGGTATCAATTACACTATTGTAAGAGCTTCTTGGTTTAATCAAAACTGGAGTGAAAGCTTCTTTTTAGAGCCTATACTAGCAGGAGAAGTTGCTTTACCCTTGTCAGATGTATTAATTCCTTTTGTAGATGCCGATGATATTGCAGAAGTTGCTAGCACTGTTTTATTAGATGATACTTATAACGGAGAAATTATTGAAGTAACAGGACCAGAGCTTATCACTTTTAAGGATATTGTTAACACCATTTCAAACGTGAGTAAAAGAAATTTAAACTTTTACGAAATCACTTTAGAGCAGTATGTTGAAGGTATGAAACAAATGCAAGTAGAAGCTGATGTTGTTTGGTTAATTGAATATCTCTTTAGCCACGTATTAACCAACCCGGAAAATCAAAAAATAACTAACGATATTGAAAAGGTTTTAGGTAGAAAACCAAAAACGTTTTTAGCGTATGCAACAGAAACTGCAAAAACAGGAGTTTGGCAGCCAATAGAAACTAATAAATAAAGAATTAAAAAAAGAGGAAAATTGTTCATCTATAAACGTAGATTATCCATTTTGAGATATAGAAGTAATGGTCAAATTTGTAACTCAATAACGCAAACTAAAAAAAATTTAAAATGAAACACACGCTTTACTTAGTTATATTCATCATAAATACAACGCTATCAATTTTTGGTCAGGAGAAACAATTAACTCCATTAAGTCATTCAGCTGATGAATCTTTATTGAAATCTGAAACTTATGTTATGGATTGGTTAATTGTTACCGATACTACAGAAGTGAAAATAGGAGAGGTAGTAACTCAAATTCAAAAAAAGAATGCTGTTATCTATATTATAACTCAAGTGAAAATGAAGCAATCTAAAAGTGAATGGGTTGACAGTACAACGGTTGCTGCTGAAAGTTTTAAGCCACTTTATCATGCTTCTTACAATGAACAAAGAGATATGGTTTTGAAGTTTGATGAGCAAATAAAAGGTTACTACTTGGATAAAAAAACAGCTATTAAAACAGAAATTTTAGAAGAAACCCAACAACCATTCTTTGATAGTAACTTTTATCCTCAATTGATACGTTTACTTCCTTTAAAGGATAGCTATTCTACATCTATTTCTATTTTTGATTACAATCCAAAATCAAAAGTGGGAGTAATTGCAGCAACAGTAAAAAACACCAAAAAAACGACGCTTAATTTTAACAAGACATCCATCCCTGTTTGGAAAGTTGAGGTGACAGATGATATTTCAGATAATAATGTGTTGAACACATATTATATTGATACCCGAACCAGAAAATTACTCATGCACGAAATAGATTTTGGCGGTAGAAAAATGATTATGAGGTTATCTGAATAAAAAACATAAATTGATACTATAAAAGCAGGCAATAGGTAAAGCAATTTAAATATCAATAAACAAAAAACGAATCAATGAATAATTTTTATAGAATATTAAAAAAGGTGTTTTTATATACTTTTTCTATTTTTTTACTTCACTCTGTTGCAGGTTATATTTACCTTTATGTACTTCCTAAAGGTCCTGAAATTACAGCAAGTAGTAAAATTAAAATTGGAGTAGACGCTTTTGTCATCAATGCCTACAAAGATAGTGATAGAAAATCTATTAAAGTATGGACCTATAAACCAGAAAGTTGGAAGGACCATGATAACATAGTATTTGTTATGCATGGTGGAGGAAGAAATGCAGATGACTATATACAGGCTTGGGTTGAATTGGCAGATATAAATAACCTATTAATTGTAGCTCCTGAATTTGAGAACAAGTTTTCAAAATATACAACTAACGATTACCAAGAAGGAAATTTGTTTACCTTTTTTGGGACTAAAAACCCGAAAAGAGAGTGGGCATTTACAGTGGTAGAAAACATTTTTGATCATATCAAAATGACCAATAATATTACTAATGATCATTATGATATTTTTGGACATTCAGCAGGAGGTCAGTTTGTGCATAGAATGGTCTTGTTAATGCCTGAAGCAAGAATAAGAACAGCTATTTCTGCAAATGCGGGCTTTTATACATTACCTAATGCAACTCTTGAGTTTCCGTATGGTATTAAAAATGTAGAAATAAATCTGGTAGAATCTTATCGTAAAAAATTGGTTGTTTTATTAGGAGAGTTAGATAATGATCCAAATTTAGGAACTTTTAGAACTACAGATTTGGCAATGGAACAAGGCTCTCATAGGTTGCAACGCGGAACTACTTTTTTCAATACAAATATTGAAATGAAGAACAAGAATAGCTGGGTGTTTAATTGGGAAATTGATACCATCAAAAATGTAGGTCACGACTATAAAAAAATGTCAGAAAGTTCAATTGAATGGATAACTAATTAATTATACTCTAAAACCACTAAAAAGAAATAGAATTTGGAGGTGAAAAATTGATTATAAGGCTGACAGAAAAAAGCGCATGATAAATAAAACAGATTTCCCTATTAGTAACATAGACACGATTAAGAGGTGTGAATTTAAAGTAGTAGTAGATGTCTGGGAAGCTT
This sequence comes from Mangrovimonas cancribranchiae, assembly GCF_037126245.1. NCBI lineage: Bacteria > Pseudomonadati > Bacteroidota > Flavobacteriia > Flavobacteriales > Flavobacteriaceae > Mangrovimonas > Mangrovimonas cancribranchiae. Next base: position 1,949,210 of record NZ_CP136925.1, on the reverse strand, counting down.
CTGTTAGGGCAACCCATCATTTTCTCAAGGAAGAAGACATTGAATATTTTAAGCCACTCATATTAAACACCTATTTGGATGCCGTAGAATTAAGGTGTATTAGAACCACTGATAATAAAATAGCTGGTTTTATGGGTGTTGTAGAAAATAATTTAGAAATGTTGTTTGTTCATCCAAACTATATAGGGAAAGGAATTGGTAAAGCCTTGATAATGTATACTGTTGAGAATATGAAGGTAAGTAGGGTTGATGTTAACCAACAGAATGAAGAAGCTATAGGCTTTTACAAAAATTACGGTTTTTATGTAATTGGACGTTCTGAATTTGATGCTTCAGGAAAGCCTTATCCGATTTTGCATATGGCATTAAAAATCAAAAACTACCCACAACAACGTATATAATCCATTGCTATTGAGAGCCTACTTACAAAAATTTACTAACGTACAGTTCGCACTTCGTGCTCGTGTCTTGCAGAATATTCTATTCAGTTTTTATTTGCTACCAGCCCAATACACAAATAACCATAAAACCAGATCGGTTTTTAAGAATTTTAACTATTTTTAGAGGTATAAACATAATATAGATAAACACACTAGTGTGTTTATCTAATTGTTGGCAACCAAAAACTACAAGCGCGTTGGCGAGCGGAACAAAATAAAAGACAGAGGATTTTGAGGTACGAAAAAACTGGGTTTTATTTTGTGGGGAATTATATTAGAAAATCTTCAACACGATAATCTGCACAATATTCATCTGGAAAAACAACATCATAACCTGTACGACCTAAAGAATTATGTTTAAACAAACAAACTTGAACTGGTGGTGTGGGGTCGAAATATGCCTTAAACCTCTGCTTATTTTTATCGCGTTTATCTCTTGGTATTTCAAATTTTATTCTTGACATACCCATATCTTGAATAGCTGTTCTTGAAATTGAATCCACTCCTAAAAACCTAATGCCCTCATAATCAAAATCATCATATTCTCCCTTGATAAATTCAATTACTTGGGCAACTGTAGTGTTGTGCTTTAAATAACCTTCATTATCCATTTTTTCTAACCAGTAAAGAAAAACTTCCTGATGAGGGCCTGAATGCAAATCCCAGCATTTTGACAAATCAGTACAAATAATTTTGAAAATTACAAAATTACCTTCACCATAACGTTGCTTACCCCACCATTTACCAATAATTAAATGATGATACCAATAATAAAATCCCTGACCCAACCAAGTGTTTTCCCAAGCGCAAGGATAAGGACCTTCGATTTCGTTATCTAAATAATTACCTTTATCTTCCAAGTTTTGATATAAAACAAATTGTGTTTCAGGCATTCTTAACGATTATCTCTGAATTGAATTTTGCTGTAAAGGATTGCTTAATGAAGTTAAGTTCATTGTTGGCAATATGATAGGTTTTAAATTTGCCTGAATTGTAAGACTAGAAATGAAAGAACGTAAATTAAGTGCTATTATAAAACATGATTGTATTGATGATTTTATCAATTAATTCTATCCCCTGAATTATCACCTAAAAATACAAAAGCCTGAAAAACAGAGTTTAACAGGCTTAAATGTGGAGTCGGAGGGATTCGAACCCTCGTCCAAACAAGTTACCAAGCAGCTTTCTACACGTTTAGTTTTTTCTTAATTTTCGTTTGTAAGCCGGCAAAAAACAACCTAATTACAACTTAGCTTTTAAAATTTCGAACCCTTATCAAAGCGCTAACGGTTCTAGGTTAATTTTTACGATGCCCTTAAGCGGAACGCCACTAACCAAGGCTTTCCAAGGACATTTAGCTTGCGCACCTTGTGCGCCGAGGCAAATCTTACTATAATTCAGATTATGCAGCTAAAGCGTAGTTATTCTCGCCGTTTAAAAAAGTTGATACAACATGTTACGTGTGTTAATATCATAGCACGACGTGCTTACTGGTTAATAAATCTCGCTGTCAAAACCAGTCGACCCCAATATGTTTATGAACGTATTTTTTTAAAGGATGGCGAAGTTACTAAAAAAAGTTGTGCAACACGCTAAATCCATGTATTTTCGTGCAAATTCTATGCCAGTTTAAAAAATGTCAGGCAGTTATTTAAAACCAAAAATATATGAAGTTTGCTATTATAAAAGAGCGAAAAAACCCACCAGATAGGCGTGTAGTTTTTTCGCCAGAAAAATTGTTAGAAGTAAAGGATAAATATCCAGAAGCTTCATTTAAAATAGAACATTCAGATATTAGAGTGTTTTCAGATGAAGCCTATAAAAACCTTGGTTTTGAAGTGTCTGAAAATGTTTCAGATTGTGAGGTTATGCTTGGTGTAAAAGAGGTGCCTATTGAAGCATTGATTCCTAATAAAAAATACTTCTTTTTTTCTCATACTATAAAAAAACAACCCTATAATAGAGCGTTACTTCAAGCCATTTTAAAGAAAAATATTGAGCTTTACGATCATGAAACCATAATAAAGGAAAATGGAGCCAGATTAATAGGTTTTGGTAGATATGCAGGTATTGTAGGCGCTTATAATGGATTTAGGGCTTGGGGACTAAAACAAAACTCTTGGAGTTTGCCTAAAGCTGAAACCTTGCCTGACCAAAAAGCTTTAATAAAAGAACTACAGGACATAAAATTACCCAATATTAAAATTCTACTAACTGGTAGTGGAAAAGTAGCAAATGGCGCACAAGAAATGCTAGATGCCATGAATATAACTTCTGTTTCTGTCCATGACTATTTAAATACATCTTTTAATAAGCCAGTGTATTGTAAAATAGATGTTTTAGACTACAATAAACGTAAAGATGGTCAGGTTATTAATAACAAAGATTTTTATAATCACCCAGAAGATTATGTGTCAGATTTTATGCGATTTGCTAAAGTAACCGACTATTTTATAGCAGGTCACTTTTATGGTGATGGATCTCCTTATTTGTACACTCGAGAAGACGCAAAATCAAAAGATTTTAATATAAAACTAGTTGCTGATGTAAGTTGTGATATTGATGGGCCAGTAGCAACCACAATTAGGCCGTCTACAATTGCTAATCCTATTTATGGTTATCATGCGGAAACAGAAAGAGAGATTGATTTTATGAACGATGAAGCCATTGTAGTTATGGCAGTTGATAATTTGCCTTGCGAGTTACCTAAAGATGCCAGCGAAGGTTTTGGGGAGTTGTTTTTACAACATGTTATACCAGCCTTTTTTAATAATGATAAAGATGGTGTTTTAGAACGTGCTAAAATTACTGAGAATGGTCAATTAACGCCACGTTTTAAATACTTACAAGATTATATAGACGGAAAAGAATAAGCATGAAAAATACAGCATTAATTACTGGTGGCGCATCTGGTTTAGGTTTAGAGTTGGCTTATGTTATAGCCAAAGACGGATATGACTTAGTTTTAGTAGATATTAATTCAGATAATTTATCTAAAGCAAAGCAGAAAATAGAATCTAAGTATCAGGTAAACGTAGTAACGCTTACAAAAGATTTAAGCTTACCAAATATATCCGAAGAGATTATGATGGATGTTGGCGATAAACAAATTGAAATTTTAGTAAATAATGCTGGCTTTGGTTTGTTTGGAGCTTTTCATACGACAGCTTGGGAGCGCGAATCGCAAATGCTTAATCTTCATGTTTTAACAACAACACACTTAACAAAGCTTGTGTTAAATCAAATGGTAGCAAGAGGTTCAGGGAAAATTTTAAACTTATCATCATTGGCAGCTTTTCAACCAGGGCCATTAATGTCGTTATATTACGCCACAAAAGGCTATATTTTATCCTTTTCAGAAGCCATTTCAAATGAACTAAAAGGAACAGGAGTTACCGTAACAGCTTTGTGTCCTGGTCCTACAAAAACCTCGTTTCAAGAAGTGGTATCTAGTGGTACTTCAGAGAATAAAATAACATTTAACATGGCTAACGCCAAGGACGTTGCTGTTTATGGTTATAAAGCCCTAAAAAAAGGAAAGCCAGTGGCTATACCTGGTGCGTTTAATAAGTTTTTAGCAACTTTACCTAGAATGGTGCCAAGAGGTATGGCGGCCAATATTGTAAGAAATATTCAGGAGAAAAATAGGAAAGAGTAAAATTGTTGCTTGTTCTTGTGCAGAAAAACTAAAATGTTTTTTTAGTAGAACCGATTAATCTCCTGCAATTGGAGTCCCAAAAATACCAACGCTTAATTCAACCCAAATTAATAGGAATACTATTAAAAGAGCTGTAATTAAGATATTTCTTAATCTTTTTTTATTAACTGAAACTAAAATTAGTTCCAATAAAAACCCCAGAGAAACTAGCCCAATTGTTGCAATAAGAAAGTCGAATACACTCCAATTAACATGGTTGCTAAATTGCATAGCAATTAAAGGAATAAGTAATATTGCAATTATACCGAGTAATATTGTTAAAACTCTTTTTTTGTTTAATACCTTAAAAATAATGCTACTATTTATGTTTTAAAAAGAGTAAGTAGATAAACCTACAGATAATGTATTACAAACTATTTATGGTTTTTCTAATAGCTGTTAAGTTAGTTAATAAACCTTCAAGGTTATCTAGGTGTAACATGTTGGCACCATCACTTTTGGCGTTGGCTGGATCGAAATGCGTTTCAATAAACAAACCATCTACATTGTTTACTACACCAGCACGAGCTATAGTTTCAATCATATCTGGTCTGCCACCCGTAACCCCAACACTTTGGTTAGGTTGTTGTAAAGAATGTGTAACATCTAACACAACAGGAGCGTATTGTTTCATGGTAGGAATTCCGCGAAAATCAACAATCATATCTTGGTAACCAAACATGGTTCCGCGATCGGTTATCCAAGCTTTATCGCTACCAGAGTCTTTTACCTTTTGTACCGCATGTTTCATGGCTTCGGGACTCATAAATTGGCCTTTTTTAAGGTTAACCACTTTTCCTGTTTCGGCAGCAGCTACAACTAAATCGGTTTGACGAACTAAAAATGCAGGAATTTGCAGCACATCTACATATTCGGCTGCCATAGCTGCGTCAGAAGCTTCATGAATATCTGTAATGGTAGGAATATCGAAAGTTTCCGAAACTTTTCTTAAAATTTTAAGCGCTTTTTCATCTCCAATACCTGTAAAACTATCAATCCTACTGCGGTTAGCTTTTTTAAAACTTCCTTTAAATACATAAGGAATTTCTAATTTATCTGTTATAGAAATCACTTTTTCGGCAATACGTAACGCCATATCTTCGCTTTCAATGGCACAAGGGCCACATAACAAGAAAAAATTATCAGAGTTGGGATGTTTTATTTTAGAAATATTGGATAGTTTCATGGTGCTTAATTATTAAGCAACAAAGATAATCAATTAAAAGCTTTTTTTAATAGTATTTCGTATCATCCAAACAGCCATAATAAAATTGGTTATAGCAAATAAGCCTCCAAATGCAACATATTTAGAAGCGGTGTTTGATATAGGAATAATGTTTAAAGTATATGATAAAAAAGCTAGAATTAAATAAGAAGATAAACATGCAAAAGTAATTCCTAAAATAGCGTTTAATCTTTTACTAGGTTTAATAATTTGCCACAAAAAGGGAATGCCAAATAATAAAATAGGGTAGGCTGTTAATCCTTCAGTACGATTAACTTGCGTAAACCAGTAAGCGGTAACAGCTATAAAATATAAGTAAGGAGTGTATTTGTAATACTTGCTAAAAAGTGCCATAATTCTTTTGTTTATCAGGGTTTAATATAAAACTCAGAATTGATTAGTAAGTTGCTTTCATAACGAAATATACAACCCAAAATTGCCAAATTATTTCATTATAACATTTAATTAACTAAATATTAGTAATTATTACTCAACATGTTAAAATATAACGTACCTTTGCGCGCTTAAAACAAGGCTTTAAATTATGGCTCAAATTAAAAATATTGCAATTATAGCACACGTTGACCACGGTAAAACTACGTTGGTTGATAAGATTATGTACCATTGCCAGTTATTTCGTGAGAACGAAAATACAGGCGATTTAATTTTAGATAATAACGATTTGGAACGCGAAAGAGGTATTACAATAACCTCTAAAAACGTTTCGGTTACTTATAAAGACACAAAAATTAATATCATAGATACACCAGGTCACGCCGATTTTGGTGGTGAAGTGGAACGTGTTTTAAACATGGCAGATGGTGTATTATTGTTGGTAGATGCTTTTGAGGGACCAATGCCACAAACTAGATTCGTGCTTCAAAAAGCAATCGATTTAGGTCTAAAGCCTTGCGTTGTGGTTAATAAAGTAGATAAGGAAAACTGTACACCAGATGAGGTTCATGAAAAAGTATTCGACTTAATGTTTGAATTAGGTGCAGAAGAGTGGCAATTAGACTTTCCTACCGTTTATGGTTCTGCAAAAAATAATTGGATGAGTGAAGATTGGCAACAGCCAACCGAAAATATCGAGCCATTATTAGATATGGTTATCGAGCATATCCCGTCACCAAAAATTCCAGAAGGAACCACGCAAATGTTAATTACATCCCTAGACTTTTCATCTTTTACAGGACGAATTGCTATTGGGCGCTTAACACGAGGCGAACTTAAAGTAAACCAAAACATATCATTGGTAAAACGCGATGGTAGTGTTGTTAAATCTAGAATAAAAGAACTTCATGTATTTGAAGGGTTAGGTCGTAAGAAAGTAGAAGAAGTATTTGCAGGAGATATTTGTGCTGTAGTTGGTCTTGAAGGGTTTGAAATAGGCGATACCATTGCCGACTGGGAAAATCCAGAAGCCTTAAAAACCATTGCTATTGATGAGCCTACAATGAGTATGTTGTTTACCATTAACGACTCGCCATTTTTTGGAAAAGATGGGAAATTTGTTACCTCAAGACATATTAAAGAACGTTTAACAAAAGAGCTAGAAAAAAACTTAGCTTTACGTGTTGAAGAAACAGATAGCGCCGACAAATTTATGGTATACGGTCGTGGTGTATTACACTTATCTGTGTTAATAGAAACCATGCGTCGTGAGGGGTACGAACTTCAAATTGGCCAACCACAGGTAATTATAAAGGAGATTGATGGTGTAAAATGCGAACCTGTAGAGGAAATGACGATAGATTTACCAGAAAATGTCTCCGGAAAAGCTGTAGAAATGGTTACCATGCGAAAAGGAGAGCTTTTAAGTATGGAAGCTAAAGGAGATAGAATGGTATGTGAGTTTATAGTGCCATCTCGCGGAATTATTGGTTTAAGAAATCAATTACTTACTGCAACAGCTGGCGAGGCTATTATGGCTCATAGGTTTAAAGAGTTTCAGCCTTTAAAAGGCGGAATCCCTGAGCGTTTAAACGGATCGTTGGTTTCTATGGAAAATGGTACGGCGATTCCTTATTCAATAGATAAACTTCAAGAACGCGGTAAGTTTTTTATCGATCCAGGAGAAGATATTTATGAAGGGCAAGTTATTGGTGAAAACTCACGTCAAGATGATATGACGGTTAATGTTACCAAAACAAAAAAATTGAGCAACGTACGTAGTGCAGGTGCCGATGATAAAGCGAAAATTGTACCAGCCATAAAATTCTCTTTAGAAGAAGCGTTAGAATATATTCAAAAAGATGAATATGTAGAAGTGACACCAAATCATTTACGTATTCGAAAAATATTATTAAAAGAAGTTGATCGTAAACGATCAAAAAACATCTAAGATTAATCAAAAGCCAAGTTTTAAACTTGGCTTTTTTCTTTTTTAAAAAGAAATACATTAGATTTAGATGCTAAATCAGTTTAGGAAACTATTCTTTTGAATCGTTATTCGGTAAGAAAATATCAAACTTCAGATAAAGTCCTTTGGGATACTTTTGTTGCAAAAGCAAAAAACAGCACGTTTTTGTTTTATAGAGATTTTATGGAATATCATAACCATAAGTTTCATGACTTTTCACTGCTAATTTTTGATGATAAAAATAAGTTAAAAGCCATCTTTCCCGCTAATATTTTAGAACATACTGTGTATTCTCATCAAGGACTAACTTACGGCGGTTTAGTATTTTGCGATACCTTAAAGTTTAATACTGTAATTAAGCTTTTTCAAACACTTTTACAGTATTTAGAAAAAGAACATCTAGAAACATTAATTGTAAAGCAAATACCAAGTATTTATTGTCATGTTCCTAGCGATGAGCAGGCTTATTTAATGTTTTTACTGGAAGCCCAACTGCTAAGACGAGATTTACTTTCGGTAGTCGATTTAAAAGCTCATGTAAAGTTCTCAAAAGACAGAAAAGATGGTGTTAAAAGAGGAAAGAAACACAAATTAACTATAAAAGAAGATGATACGTTTGATGCGTTTTGGAATACTATTTTAATTCCTAACCTAGAACAAAAGCACCAAGCTAAACCTGTACATTCTTTAGAAGAAATTCAGCAACTCAAAGCTAAGTTTCCTAATAATATTAAACAGTTTAATGTATATCATGACAACAAAATTGTAGCAGGAACAACCATTTTTATAACCGATAAAGTGGCTCATTCACAATATATATCTGGGAATTATGATAAAAATTTATTAGGAAGTTTAGACTTTTTACATCATTATTTAATAACACAGGTGTTTGCCAACAAAGTGTATTTCGATTTTGGAATTTCAAATGAAAATAATGGAAAGCAAGTCAATTCAGGATTGCAATATTGGAAAGAAGGTTTTGGAGCACGCGGTGTTACACAAGATTTTTACAAGATAAACGTTAAAAATCATGAGAAACTTAATAATGTGCTTAAATGATTAAATTTTTGGATTTACATAGCATTAACAAGCGATTTGAAAAAGAATTTCAACAGGTTTTCTCTAGATTTTTAAACTCTGGACGGTACATTCTTGGTAATGAGGTTACGGATTTCGAGACAAATTATGCTAAGTACTGCGGAACGAAATATTGTATTGGTGTAAGTAATGGATTAGATGCTTTAACGTTGCTTTTTCAAGCTTATAAAGTATTAGGTAAGCTTCAAGAAGGTGATGAGGTAATTGTACCAGCCAACACTTATATAGCTTCTATTTTAGCGATTATAAATTCTGGGTTAAAACCAGTTTTAGTCGAGCCAGACGTAGAAACCTTCAATATAGACATAGAAAGCATAGAAAATGCTTTTTCAGAAAATACAAAGGCTATTTTAGCGGTTCACTTATATGGGCAATTAGCCAATATGGAAAACGTGAATTCTTTTGCCAAAAAACATGGATTACTTGTTTTAGAAGACGCTGCACAGGCTCATGGAGCTGTTTATAAAAACGGAAACAAAGCTGGAAATTTATCAGATGCAGCAGCATTTAGTTTTTATCCAGGTAAAAACTTAGGCGCTTTGGGCGATGCAGGAGCAGTAACAACTAATCATTTAGATTTGGCTAAAGTTATTAGGAGTTTAAGAAATTATGGTGCCGAGAAAAAGTATATTAATCAATATCTTGGGTTTAACATGAGATTAGATGAACTCCAAGCAGCTATTTTAAACATAAAATTACCAAGTCTGGATAAAGATAACGCAAGGAGACAGGAAATAGCTAAAATATATTTATCAGAAATTAAGAATAATAAGGTTAAGTTTTCTTTTGTAAATAGTGAAAAAGCACATGTTTATCATGTGTTTGTGGTTAGGGTTAACGATAGGGAGGGTTTTATAAATTATTTAAAACAGCATAACATAGAAACCTTAATACATTACCCAACACCACCACACAAACAGCAGGCAATGAGTGGTTTTGCTGATAAAAACTTACCAATAACAGAGGCTATTCACGAAAGTATTGTAAGTTTGCCTATAAGTCCTATTATGACCGATGAAGAAGTGAGTTATGTGGTGAAAATTGTAAATACCTATTAATTGAGAAAACTCTTAAAGTACATAAATAATAATGTTTTATTTAAGGTAGCATCGTTAAATTCGGCGTCTGTTATTACCAAAATAGTAGCTGGTTTTTTAACATCAAAGGCTATTGCTTTGTATGTTGGGCCAGAAGGTTTAGCATTAATAGGAAACTTAAGAGATTTTCTTAACTCTGTAAAATCATTTGCTACTTTAGGGTTATATAATGGCGTTGTAAAATATATCGCCCAGTTTAAAGAAAACACCATTGAGTTAAGTAAAACTATTTCTACGGTTTTCTATCTCGGTTTTTTTTCTACGGTTTTAGTTTGTTTTTTATGTTATTTTAACGCCGATTATATAAATACCATAATCTTTCCAGCGTATAACGATTATGCTTACGTTATTAAAATAGCAGCCATTGCGTTGCCCTTTTATGTATTGAATATGTTTACGTTTTCAATACTTAATGGTTTTTCTAAGTTTAAAATACTTATTATAATTAACATTATTGGGCAAATTTTAGGGCTGTCTATAACCTTACTTTTAATTTATCAAAACCGTATAGATGGTGCTTTAATAGCAGTTGCTATTGCTGAGTCGTTAATTTTCTTAATAACACTTGTAGGTGTTATAAATAGAAGAAGTTTAGCGCCTTTAATTAAGGTGAAGCAGTTTTCTCTAAGTTATGTAAAAAAACTAGGGGCTTATTCGTTAATGGCTTTGTTTTCTGCGCTCGTACTTCCTATGGTGTCTTTGGCAATAAGAACTTATGTTATGGATACCGTAGGCGATAATGAAGCCGGTTTTTTAGAGGCTATGAATCGTATTTCTAAATACTACTTAATGTTTGTAAGCTCTTTATTAACATTATATGTATTACCTAGATTGTCTGAGATAGACAATGTAAAAGACTTTAGAAATGAAGTTTTTGGATTTTATAAATCTATTATCCCTATATTTTTTGCGGGCTTATTGGTTATCTATCTTTTAAGAGGATTTATTGTTCAAATGGTTTTTTCAAGCGATTTTCAGCCTGTAGAAGAGTTGTTTTTATGGCAACTTTTAGGTGACTTTGTAAAAGTGCTTTCCATTGTTATTGCTTACCAGTTTTTAGCTAAAAAAATGTTTTGGCATTACATTATTACAGAAGCTTTTTCTGTAGCCATTTTGTATGCAACAAGTATTTACTTTATAGATATGTTTGGCGTAAAAGGAGCAACAATAGCACACTTTGTTTCCTATGTAATGTATTACGGTATTATATTATTAATATTTAGCTCTTCACTGTTTGGTGTTATTTCAGACGAAACGTCAAAACATAATAATGGAGAAGGACCGGAGGATTCTTAATGGTTTTTCCAAGTGTCTAAATATAATTGGGCTATTGTAATATAATGATGTTCCTTTTCAATAAAAGATCTAGCGTTTTTAGATATGTCCTCGATTTTTTTAGGGTTTTGTATTAACCATTCTAGCTTTTTTACTATTTGATTAACATCTGGAAGCGCATTTATAGCAACAGTATCTTCTTTTAAATCATAATGGTTAAGCCACTCTTTTTCTGCACCAGTAAAAATCACCTTACCTTTAGCCATAGCCTCTAAAGCATTATAACCTTGATCGTAAGCATAAACCTGATCCAACACAATATGCGCGTTGTTATAAATATTAATATACTCGTTATAAGGAAGGTTTTTTGTGATTTTTATATCCACCTTTTCAGGATACTTTTTTTGAATAATATTTAGTGCTTCTTCAAAAAAAGGAATCCCTTTTTTTATTCGAGATAGTGTGTTTATTCCTAAAAAAATATTGATTTTGTTGTTTGCTTTTATGGGGGAGAATTTAATTTTTTTAATATTTATGGGGTTAGGAATTAACCCTAAATATTTAGGGTGTTCAAGCAAAGGTATATGGTAATCCATATCCGATGCAATAACGCCATTACAATTAGCCACTATAAAGTCGTGAAGTTTTTTGTAAGGTTTAGTAGTAAATTTTAAAGAGTATTGAAACTTTTTTTTAAGTTTTGAATCTTTAAAATAAGGAGTTAAAACAGAATACCTATCTTTATTGTTTAGGTGATAATTAGTACTAGTATAATCGTCGCCACAAGAAAGTAAAAAAACAAATTTATTATGTTTAAATATAGGCTTTAGGATTAATTTTTGTAACCCTGGATTTAAGTTAAAAGCATCTTCGTTTATCAATTGAACAATATCAAAACCTTTTAATTGATGAAGGTTTTTTTTAACCCTTAAAAAAGTTTCTAAATCAGCAATATCAAAGCCAAAAACACGAAACGTAATTTTTCTAAGGAACCGTCCTAAACTATTATTAAAAAACTTAACCGAAACATCAATATCTACGGGTAGTTTTTTAAATAAATCACCGCTTCCAATAATTATAACATCATGCCCTAAGTAATTAAGTCCTTCTTTTAAGGAATTATGTAATCGGCTAAATTCTCCAATTAAAAGTATTTTCATGCTATATTTGGTAACTTTGTAGAACCAAATATAACGGTTTAAGTGAACATAACGCAGAATAAAGGATATAGTATAGAAGTTTTAGTATCTACTACAAATAGAAGTTCATTAAACTTTTTATACGAAATGTTTAAAAATAATGACATTAGTAAATGTCATGTTTTAGTTATAAACCAAACAACACCAAAAAATCTGCTCACGTCCAATTTTAAAAATATAAGAATAATTAACTCTTATGAAAAAGGGGTTAGCAAAAGCCGTAATTTAGCTATTAATAATGCTAAAGGCGATATTTGCTTAATAGCAGATGACGATGTTGTTTTTTTGAAAAATTTTATAAGTAAAATAAACAATGCTTACCTTGAAACTAAGGCCGATTTAATATGTTTTAAAACACTAACAACAATAGGTGATCCTTATAGTAATTACCCTAATAAAATTAGCAGTTTAAGAAGGTTTTATAGAAAAGTACTTTCAATTGAAATAACATTTAATCTAAAAGTGTTAAAAGAAAATAAACTGTCGTTTGATGAGTATTTTGGATTAGGAAGTGTTTTTCAAGATGGAGAGAATCGAATTTTTTTAAGGAATGCTTTAAATAAACATATTACTTCAATTTTCTATCCAGAGTATATTGTAAAACATAAACCCTATAGTTCGAGCGATGAAATGGACTCTGATAGATTTATATTTGCTAGAAGTGCATTGAATTATAAACTTTTTGGCACAATAGCCTATCTTTATCCTATTAAACATGTTGTAGGAATAACTATAAGAGGATTAATTCATGTTTCTAGTATTTTTTCTAAATTAAAAGCTGGGTATAAAGGAATATCAACGTATAAAAATATTGTCAAGAAAAATGATGAATAAGAACCGATTAGAAGATATAACAATAATTGATATTCCTAAAATAAAAGACCATAGAGGAAATCTTGCTGTTATTGAAAAAACATGTATTCCTTTTGCAATAAAACGAGTGTACTATCTATACGATGTGCCAAGCGACGCTTATCGTGGTGGACATGCTCACAAACAATTAAAACAGTTTTTAGTCGCCTTAAGTGGTAGTTTTGAAGTTGTACTTAATGATGGCGTAGATGAAAAAAGAGTCGTGCTAAATAAACCAGATAAAGGCTTATTAATACCAACTGGAATATGGAGGGAGTTAGAAAATTTTTCTTCAGGATCGGTTTGTTTAGTTCTGGCTTCCGAAGAGTTTAATGAATCAGATTATATTAGAAACTTTAAACAATTTAAGTCGTTTAAAGCTCTCTAAAAGAACTTTTTTTCGTTACTAAATAATGAGTGTAAATATAAGTATGCCAATAGTATTAACCTTGGGACTGTTAGGGCTAGCCTTTGTTTAACACTTAGCATATCAAAATTTATAGTTTGTTTTAACTGGTTAAAACACCTCATGTCTTTAGTTATTTTAAGTTTTAAGGCCGATGAAAATTTGTTTTTATTTAAAAAGGATTTAAAATCAATATCTTGACTTTTGTTTTCATATTCCGAAAAATTTATGGGCTTGAAATAGCTTCTGTTAGTAGAGGTTAATCCAGAATTTAGAGCGAGGTGAGTAACCAAATATTTATGTATAAACACAACGGGGTACTTTAAGCCAATCCTAATCCATAAATCTGTATCTTCACCAGTTTTAAGATTAGAATTAAAACCACCAATTTTTTTAAAAATGGTTTTTTTAATAACTACAGACGAGCAGTGAAGGATAGATTGTTTTTTACTGCTTTTAAAATAATTTAACCTAGCTGTTTCGCCTTTTTTTAAATCTAAATCTTTGTATTTGGATAGGTGATAATTACCTCCTTTCTTTATTTTTAAAGCACTTGCAAAAATAGATTCTTTAGGATACCCTATAATTAAATTATGAATTGTTTGTAAGTATGAGGTTTCCCACAAATCATCAGCATCTAAAAAGGCAATATATTTAGCATTAGCCTTTTTTATACCATAATTTCTGGCAGATGAAACGCCTTGATTTTTAGTAGTTAAAACACGAATTCTTTGGTCTTTAAATGTTTTAACAATATCTAAACTATTATCTGTAGAGCCGTCGTTAACAACAATAATTTCAAAATCTTTAAACGATTGGTTTAAAATACTCGTAATAGTGTTTTTTACAAAATATTCTTTATTGTAAAGTGGTATAATTATGGAGAAAAAAGGCGTCATAATTTACAAAGTAACGTTACAAAAATACCCTAATCTATATAAATCAAACAAAAGTAAGCTAGGCGAACTACCAGTAAGGTTTTTTTCTATGTTTTTGTTAAAAGCTGTTATAATGATTTTAAATATTCTGGTCAAACCAAACAAACGAAGTGTTTTGTATGCTTTTATAAGTGTAATGTCGTGTTCTTTAATTTGATTAGCTTTATATAGTTTCGCTAACGTTTTAACGGCCGTTTTAGATTTTTTTAAAAAAACATCATTTTCCTCGAGTCCTAAATGGTAAACAGTATTATCTATATGTTTTATAGTTGTTTTTTTAGATTTTAATAGAGAACCAAAAAGGTAATCTTGCCCATAAGCCGTTTTGTTTATATTTTCTAAAGTATTAAGAAATACCTTTTTTTTAATTAAAAAATTAGCCGACGAGACAAATTTATAAGGCATTTTGTTTCTTTTTAAAGCACTTACGGTTTCTCTCTTTTTTCCAAAAGCTTCTCTTAAAGCAAATCTTTTTTCATGTGAGATTTTGTAATCTATTCCTCCAAAAATGACATCAAAATTTTTGTTTAAACTATTTATATAACAAGCCATAAAGCTAGAATTTTTAGGAAGCGTATCGGCATCTAAAAATAATAACCAATTATATGTTGCTTTTTTAGCTAAATTAACTCTAGTGCCTAAACTGCCTAAATTTTCAGAGTTTTTTATAAATATGCAGTTTTTTAAATAATTTATTTGCTGGTTGGTTTTATCAAACGAGGCGTTAGAATTATCATCTATACAAATAATTTCATAGGCTATTCCTAGTTCGTTGATTTGTTGCTCAATATTTTGAACTAATGGTAAAGCATTGTAGTTGTATGTAGGAATTAAAATAGAAAGCATGAAATAGCGTCATATGTTTTTCAAATCTAAGCAATAACTTTTGGGTTTATTATGAAAAAACGAATTTTGTCTCGCAATGTTATTTATTTCATGTTACCTATAAACCAAGTTTTAAATGTATATTGTCTATTTTAAATAGATAAGGCGGTTAATATTGAGCGTCTTTTAAAAAGAAATTGTTTTCTGTGTTAAAGAAACGTTTTAATAGTTATCATTATAAATGAAAAAAATACAAAGAAATACGCTGCTTTTTATTTTTCCAATACTGTTGGTTTGGATTTCTATAGAGTGTTTTTATAGGATAACACCAAATAATTATAGTTTTAAGCAAAAGCAAATACCAAAACATTATAATGTAGCAAAAGGGTTGATATTTGGCGATTCCCATTACTTTTATGGTTTAAATCCGGAGAGTTTTTCAAGGCCTGTTTTTAATATGGCTAATATTAGCCAAACTATTTATTTTGATGAGTTATTATTTAAAAAACATATAGATAGTTTTAAAAAATTGGAGTTTGTTATTTTCCCTATGGAGTATACTACACTTAGTCAAGCCGATAATACTCAAGAAGATGTTTGGCGAAAGTATTTTTACCGTTATAACATGGAATTAGAAGTGCCTTTAATTACAACTTTCGATCTCAAAAAATATAGTTTAGCATTAACAAGAAAACTAAAACATACTATTAGAACCATTACGCAGTACATAAACGAAGGAACCTTAATTGGATGCGATAAAAGAGGTTGGGGGAATACCTATGTAACAGCAGTCGATTCGTTAGAAATGGAGCGATTAGCCAAGATTATTTCAGCAAAACATGATGATGGAAGCATGGTGTTTTCGCATAATATAACACGACTTAAAGGCATGATTTCTATTTGTGCTAAAAAACAAATAAAAGTGTTTTTGGTAAATATGCCTGTAGGAGAACCATACCTTAATAAACTCGATTATAAAGAAGTGAAAGCTATAGAGCGTATAAGTAAGCAGTTGAGTGAAAAATATGCTAATGTTTTTAATATTAATTTATTGCGTAATCCTAAATTTAAACTAAGCGATTTTCATGATGCCGATCATTTAAATATAAAAGGCGCCAAGAAATGCTCAAAAATTATCGATGCTGAAGTTAGTCGTTATTTAAAGTAATATTTATTTTCTCTGGACCACTTCAAAAACTTGATTGTCATCGCATTTTAAAGTTTTGCTTGGGTATTTTAAAAGCAAGGCATAATCATGCGTGGCCATAAGTATGGTGTTCCCATTTTTGTTTATATCTCGAAGCACTTCCATAACTTCAACACTAGTTTGTGGGTCAAGGTTTCCTGTGGGTTCGTCTGCCAAAATAAGTTCAGGATTGTTTAACAAAGCACGCGCAATGGCAACACGTTGTTGCTCACCACCAGAAAGTTCGTGGGGAAACTTAAACCCTTTGGTTTTCATGCCAACCTTGTCAAGAACCTCATCAATTCTAGTTTTAATGTTGTTTTTGTCTTTCCAGCCTGTAGCTTTTAGTACAAACGCCAAATTGTCGTTAACAGTTCTATCTGTAAGGAGTTTAAAGTCTTGAAAAACAACGCCTAACTTTCGCCTTAAAAATGGAATATCTTTCTCTTTAAGTGTTTTTAAATCAAAATCTACAATTTGTCCTTCACCTTTTGTTAGGGGCAAATCGCCGTAAAGTGTTTTCATAAAACTACTTTTTCCGGTTCCTGTTTTTCCAATAAGGTAAACAAATTCCCCTTTGTTAACATCTACATTAACATCGGTTAATACTAAATTATCGCCTTGGTATATTGAAGCATCTTTAAGATGAAGTACTGTTTGCATAAAGTCTTGCTATAAATTTTGAAGTAAATATACTGTAAATTACAAAGTAAACAATTAAAGGGAAAAAAGGAATGCAAAATCTAGAATTTGATCCGTAAGCGACTAATGCTTGAGCTAAAGAACCTGATAGCACAATAGCCACTAAAAATAGGTCAAAATCCATATGTTTATGTTTAATAAAAGACCACAATTTTTTAAACCCAAAAACAAGAAATAGGATGTTAATTGTTATTAAAAGATATTTTTGAAAGTAAATCCAAAAACCAATAAGGGCTTTTCTAACCGGTTTATTTTGAAATTTTGAAACATTCCAAAGTAAAGATTCTGTAGACCCCCAAAAATCTTTCCAAGAAATAAGGACTTGTTTTAGATACAAATCGGGGTGTTTTTTAAATAAATCTATAGAAATACGTTTTAATTCTTGAGAAAGTTCAACACGAGTTAGCTGGGTTTCTTCTAAGAGTTCGTCGTGTGCTTTCCAAACGCTCATAGGGTAAACATGGTCGGGTTCATTTTCTTCAACATTGTTTCTATGTTTAACAAAAATATCTCGAATAACATAGTCTTCATCAGGTACAAGATGAAAGAATGAAGTAGCTGTTTGAGCCAAATTAAAACCAAGATAATAACTACTTGTAAATAGTCCGATATTCTTTTTGTTTAATGTATTCCAACCATAAAAAACCAAAGCTGGAAACACAATAACGATTAACGTTTTATAAATGCTTTTTATATTCCAAAGTAGGACTAAACGATAAAGAAAAAAGCCTAAAGGAAGATATATAAACATAGGTCTTGTAAGATATAACGCGCTATAGATTACAGATAAAACACCTAAATGCTTAATAGAGGCTTTTTGGGATAGTAAATGGTATTTAGAAATAAACCAAAACGATAGTAAAAGAAGGGTTAGTGTGAGTGTTTCTGTTAAAATAGCAAATTCGAAAAAGACAATATTTATAAAGGAGCCAAAAACAAATGTTACCCAAAAAGCAATATCTTTTCGTTGCGTTTGTTTAAAACTTAACTGGAATAAAAAATACATATTTGCCAACCCCAAAAGTAACTGACACAGAACTGTTATTTTTTGACTATTGCCATACAATGCTAATAGCGCAGGAAAACCTGGTGTTCTTTCTCCGGTATAACCTTGTAAGCTCCAATTAGAAATATACTTAGCTAATGTAATATAATCTTCGCTGTCTGGGAATATAGTAACCGACTGGTAAGTATATACTAAAAATAGCCTTATTAAAACACTATAAATAAGTAAAAACTTTAAAGGTGACTTTAAAATAGATGTGTATAGTTTCTTTAGAATCATTTTCTTGAAAAATAAAGCTTTAAGAGGTCGAAAGGAATTATTAAAATATCTAAAAAACTAATTTTAGATGCGCCAATATCGCGCCAATACTCTAAAGGTATTTCAAGAATATTGTTTTTACAGTAGGCTTTCCCGTATTTATGTTTCATTCTAAGGAGTAATTCTACATCAAAAAGCCACTTGGTTTTAAAAGGTGTTTTAAAAAGTTCTTTTGCTAAAGGTGCACCAATGACTTTAGCACCACATTGGGTGTCGTAAATTCCTAATTTTAATATACACGAATCTATAAATGTAGCAATAATTCTACCAAACACATGTCTTTTTAATCGTCGGTTAATTGTTGCGCCGGATCGTTTTACCCGAGACCCCATAACAAAAGCTACATTCTTGGTCTGCGCTATTGTAATTAAACGTGTTATTTCTGATAAAGGTGTAGAAAGATCGGCATCTAAATAGCCAATAGTTTTGTAATGATTGTTTAAATGTAAAACGCCTT
Source organism: Mangrovimonas cancribranchiae (assembly GCF_037126245.1). Classification (NCBI taxonomy): domain Bacteria; kingdom Pseudomonadati; phylum Bacteroidota; class Flavobacteriia; order Flavobacteriales; family Flavobacteriaceae; genus Mangrovimonas; species Mangrovimonas cancribranchiae. The sequence continues at coordinate 1,930,127 of NZ_CP136925.1, read as the reverse complement.
GTCTTATAGCTTCGGCTTTTCCTGAGTTTTTTTCTAAAGTTAGTAGCGAAACCGATAAGGAGGAATCCGATATTTCTTTTAAAATAGCTAAGGTGTTGTCCTGGCTTCCATCATCCACAAAAAGTAAGTGAATAGGACTATTGGTTTTAGAAAACGCTATAAAATCTTCACTAGGCAATCTGTTGACTTCGTTATAACAAGGAATAATAATGCAAGTATTTGCCATAGGAATTTAAAAACTAGAAAAACGCTTTTGTAAATGTATTACTTAAAACCTAAATCATCAAAGGTTTTTAAATTAAGCTATTTTGTTAAGAATTTTTATAAATCAATTTTTTGTGTTTATAATTATAACAGAATTCTAACGTTATAAAATGTATAGAAAAATTATCTTTGAATTCAATATAAAAAATCATACACTATATGAGTCTTAATAGAGTTTTCCTTTTCATTCTAACTCTTTGTTTTTGTGTTGTAACCTATGCACAACAATCTGCAGCATATACTAACGAGTTAGTGGATTACCAAAAAGCCCTTTCTTTATATAACAACCAACAGTATTTAGCAGCGCAAACACTTTTTAAACAGTTGAAGAAGACGGCCAAAACAGATGTTTTAGAATCTGATTGTGTCTTTTATATAGCTAATTGTGCGGTAAGACTAAATCAGCAAAACGCCGATACCTTAATGGAAGATTTTGTTGAAGATTACCCTACAAGTACCAAACGAAATACTGCTTTTGTAGATGTTGCCGACTATTATTTTACCAATGGAAAGTATGCCTACGCTAAAAAATGGTATGATAAAGTAGACGAAAACTCATTGGCAGGCAACGAACGTGAAAAATTTAACTTCAACAATGGTTATGTAGCGTTTACAACCAAAAATTATAAAGACGCTAGGAAATATTTAAGTCGCATTGAAAATTCCAAAAAATATGGCTCGCAAGCCAAATACTATATTGGTTTTATGGCTTATGAAGGCGATGATTACGACCAAGCAACACAATATTTCGACCAAGTTAGCGACCAAGAGAAATACCAAGAAAAGCTATCATACTATCAAGCCGATTTAAACTTTAAACTAGGAAAATTTGAAAAAGCTATCGAGTTAGCTAAAGAGCAATTACCAAAAAGTAATCGCGATGAAATTTCAGAACTAAATAAAATTATAGGTGAAAGCTACTTCAACTTAGAACAATATGAAGAAGCGCTTCCTTATTTAAAAGAATATCAAGGAAAACGCGGAAAATGGTCCAATACCGATTATTACCAATTAGGATATACGTACTACAAGCAAAAAGATTACGATAATGCTGTAGCCGAGTTTAGTAAAATTATCGACGGGCAAGATACCGTAGCTCAAAATGCTTATTATCATTTAGGCGAAAGTTATGTGCATTTAAATAAAAAACAAGAAGCTTTAAATGCGTTTCGTAACGCCTCACAAATGACTTACGATTTAAAAGTTCAAGAAGATGCTTGGTTAAACTATGCTAAAATTAGTTACGAAATAGGAAATCCTTATCAATCGGTGCCACAAGTATTAACGCAGTATTTAGAGACTTATCCAGATACCGCATATAAAGATGAAATAGAAACACTTTTAATCGATTCCTATATTACATCAAAAAACTACAAAGAAGCTTTAGAGTTACTCGAGGGGAAAAATAGTTTTGAAAATAAAAAAGCCTATCAAAAAGTCGCATTTTATCGTGGAATAGAACTTTATAATGAAGGGAACTATCAAGAAGCTCAAGACTTTTTTAATAAGTCGCTAAAAGAAGAAATAAATCCTACTTATACTGCACGAGCCATTTTTTGGAAAGCGGAAACAAATTATAATTTATCAAATTACAACGATGCTTTAATAGGCTTTAAACAGTTTAAGCAAATTGAAGAAGCTACAGCTACAAAAGAAGCGGTAAATATTGATTATAACTTGGCTTACACATATTTTAAACAAAAGAATTATTCGCAAGCCATTACCTTTTTCAATCAGTTTATAAATAATAACAGCAACGATAATATTAGGCTAAACGATGCATATTTAAGGTTAGGCGATGTCAATTTTGTATCTAGTAAATATAACGATGCTATTAATGCATACAGTGAGGCCATAAAAATTAATCAGGTGAATTCAGATTATGCCTTTTTTCAAAAAACAATGAGTATTGGTTACGCAGGAAATTCTGATAAAAAAATTACAGACCTAAACACGTTTATAGAACGTTACCCAAAGTCAACTTTACGAGACGATGCCATGTATGAATTAGGAAACTCCCTCGTAAAAGCAAATAGAAATTCAGAGGCGTTAAACATGTATAACAAACTTAATAACGAATACCGCATGAGTACTTTTGTGCCAAAGGCTAAATTACGTCAAGGTTTGGTACACTATAATTCTGGAACAAACGATAAAGCCTTAACCAAGTTTAAACAAGTTGCCGAAGAATTTCCAAATACACCAGAAGCAAATCAAGCAGTGGCAACAGCGCGTTTAATTTATATCGACCTAGGGCAAGTAGATGCTTATGCAGCTTGGGTGCAAACGTTAGACTATGTAGAAGTTACCGATGCCGATTTAGATAATACCACTTACGAGTCTGCCGAAAAAAAGTATTTAGATGGCCAATCAGATGCTGCAATTCGTCAGTTTAATGGATATTTAAATGAATTCCCAAAAGGGCTTCATGCTTTACAAACGCATTTTTATGTCGCGCAATTGTACTTTAAAAAAGATTTAAAAGAAAATGCGTTGCCACATTATATAGAGGTTGTTAATAGAACTTCAAATGAGTTTACAGAAGAAGCTTTATTGCGTGCTTCACAAATTCAACTAGAGCAGAAAAGTTGGAATAAAGCAATTCCGTTATTAGAACGTTTAGAGGTTCAGGCTAGTTTTCCACAAAATGTGGTTTTTGCGCAATCTAACTTAATGAAAGCCAATTATCAATTAGAACAATATAAACAAGCCGTTTCCTACGCAGAGAAAGTACTTGAGCAAAATACTATTGACAATAAAATAAAAAGCGATGCCTATTTAATTATAGCACGTTCGGCTATAAAAACAGACGATGAGCCAAAAGCAGAACAAGCTTATCAAGAAGTTGAAAAAACAGCCACAGGAGAAGCCGCTGCAGAAGCCATGTTTTACAAAGCTTATTTTCAACATAAAGAAGGCGACTTCGAAACCTCTAATAGTACAGTTCAAAATTTAGCAAAGAATTTTTCAGGTTATAAATATTACAGCGCTAAAGGGTTGGTTGTTATGGCAAAAAATCATTATCAATTAGGCGATGCTTTTCAAGCAACGTACATTCTTGAAAGTGTTATTGAAAACTTTAAAGACTACGATGATGTCGTTGCAGAAGCCCAGTCCGAGTTGTCTAAAATTAAGACAGAAGAAGCTAAAACCAACATGTCTGTTCAACCAGAAGATTAAAAAAATCAGTCAAAAAAAACATTAAATGAAATTTATGCGCAAGCACATGAAATATTTATCCGTTGTATTATTTACTTTAACAGGAATGTTAAGTTGGAGTCAAGAACGCGACAACGATACCATAGGAACCAATGTGATTAATGTTGTAAAACCATATACACCATCGATTTCCGATGCCTTTAAGGTAAAAGAAACCCCGTCTTTAGATGATGAGGTTACCACAACTAAAAAAGAGGTGAAATATAATATTTTTTCATTTCCTGTGGCGTCTACATTTACGCCAGCAAAAGGAAAAGCTGCCACAGTAGAAAAAGAAAAGCCAGCGAAATTATATGATAATTATGCTACTTTAGGTTTTGGTAGTTACACCACCATTTTAGGTGAAGTATATTTAAATCATGCTATTAGTAGAACAGATAATGTTGGTGGCTATGTTAGCCATCATTCTTCTCAAGGTGGAATTGAAGATGTGTTACTAGACGACCATTTTTACGACAGTAAGATAAATGTAAATTACTCTAGAACATTACGAGATTTATCTTGGAATATTGAAGGTGGATTTTTGCATCAAGTTTATAATTGGTATGGTTTGCCACAACCGTATTTTACCACAGAATCACCAGAAGCTAACATGGATGTAAACCATACATTTTATGGCGCAAATATTGGTGGCGATATTCAATTTGAAGACACCTATTTAAAAAATATAGATGTACTATTTAGACATTTTGGCGATGATTATAGTTCGGCTGAAAATAGATTTAAAGCCACTGCAACGGCAGATATTCCAATTGTTGATGAAGAAATCACAACAACTTTAGTGTTGGATTATTTAGGTGGGAGTTTTGATAGAAATTATTATACCAATGAAGAGTTAAAATATGGTAATTTTAATATTGGATTAAAGCCAACCTACAGAATAATTTATGATGATCTAACATTAGATTTAGGTGTTTCTACATTTTATTTAAACGATATAGAGAATAGTGATAACAAGTTTTACATCTATCCAAACATTTCGGCCTCTTATAAAGTGGTTAATGAGGTATTAATCGCCTACGGAGGTATAAAAGGTGATTTAATTCAAAATTCCTATTACGATTTTGCACAAGATAACCCATTTGTATCGCCAACATTATTTATTGCACCTACCGATCAGCAATACAACGCCTATGTAGGTTTAAAAGGAAAAGTGTCAAACAGTGTGAGTTATAATATTAAAGGGGCGTATTTAGCCGAACGAGATAAAGCCTTGTTTAAAAATAATGAACTTGTCGTTAATGGCGCCGAAGAGGTATATCAGCATGCCAATTCTTACGGGGTTGTTTACGATGATGTATCCACATTTAATATTGGTGGCCAATTAAGCGTAGATATTAACCGCAACTTTACTTTAGGTATTAAAGCCGATTATTTTGCGTACGATGTAGATAATCAAGAAGTGGCCTGGAACTTACCAGAAATTACAGGATCGTTGTTTATGGATTACCAAATAAACAAACATTGGTTTGCTGGCGCAAACATTTATTATGTTGGCGAACGAAAAGCACAAATGGATTATACCAATTCTTTAGTGCCTGTTAACATTGAAACAATAGCATTAGATAGCTATTTCGATGCCAATGCCCATGCTGGATATCATGTAAATGATAAATTATCGGTATATGCTAAAGTAAATAACATCGCCAATCAAAATTATAACCGTTGGCTAAACTATCCGGTACAAAGTTTTCAAGCTTTAGCAGGAGCAACCTATAAATTCGATTTTTAAGAGCATACTAACCACCAATTATTTACCAATGAAAAAGCTTTTAACCCTATTAATAGCCATTACTATATGGTCATGTGCAAAAAATAAAGAAGTTGTTGACACCGTAATTGTAAATGCTAATGTATACACAGTAAATAACACTTATGATAAAGCTGAAGCCTTTGCAGTAAAAGATGGTAAATTTGTTGCTATTGGTACTTCAAAAGCAATTTCAGATAAATTCACTGCCGAAAATATCTTAAACGTTTCTGGTAAAACGATTGTGCCAGGGTTTATCGATGCACATTGCCATTTTTACGGATTAGGACTAGAACAAAACCGAGTAAATCTCGCGGGGACATCTAGTTTCGATGAGGTTATGAAACGTGTGTTAGATTTTCAAAATACCAAACAAACTAATTTTATAATAGGTCGCGGTTGGGATCAAAACGATTGGGAAGAAAAAGCCTTTCCAAACAATAAATTGTTAAATGCCCTTTTTCCTAACACGCCAGTTGCCTTAACTAGGATAGACGGGCATGCTATGTTGTGTAACCAAGCGGCATTAGATTTAGCGGGAATTACTAAACAGACAAAAATTGAAGGGGGAGAAGTCGTTATTGAAAATAACGAACTTACAGGTATTTTAATTGATAATCCTATGGCGATGGTTGAGGCCGTTTACCCAAATCCAACCAAACAAGAGCAAATAAACGCTTTATTACAAGCCCAAGATATTTGTTTCGATTTAGGGCTAACCACAGTTTCCGATGCTGGTTTAGATAAAGACGTTATCCAACTTATCGATAGTCTACAACAAACAGGCGATTTAAACATGCGCGTGTATGCTATGGTGAGTAATACCCAAAAAAATCTTGACTATTACTTAAACAATGGGCCAATTAAAACCGATAAACTTAATGTGCAATCGGTAAAAGTATATGCCGATGGTGCTTTGGGCTCACGCGGAGCAGCTTTAAAGAAACCTTACAGTGACAAGCATAATCATTTTGGGGCTATGGTAACAACCCCTAAAAACATTAAAGCGTTGGCCAAAAAGATTGAACAAGCAAATTTTCAAATGAATACACATGCCATTGGCGATTCGGCTAATAAAGTTGTGCTTCAAACCTATAAAGATGTTTTAAAAGGCAAAAAAGACAAGCGTTGGCGAGTAGAACATGCGCAAGTTTTAACAGATAACGATATAGAATTTTTTAAAGACAGTAACATTATCCCATCGGTGCAACCTACACATGCTACGAGTGATATGTATTGGGCCGAAGATAGGCTAGAGGCAGATAGAATTAAACAGGCTTATGCTTATAAGGAGTTGTTAAAAGCCTCAGGAAAGATTGCCTTAGGAACCGATTTTCCTATAGAAAAAGTAAGCCCGTTTTTAACATTTTATGCGGCGGTTTCCCGACAAGATTTAGAAGGGTTTCCAAAAGGAGGTTTTCAAAAAGAAAATGCGTTAACACGAGAGGAAGCTTTGAAAGGGATGACCATTTGGGCAGCTTATGCTAACTTTGAAGATCAGGAAAAAGGAAGTATTGAAAAAGGCAAATTTGCCGATTTTGTTATCCTAGATAAGGATATTATGACTGTTGAGGTAAACAAAATACCTACTATAAAAGTTGAAAGCTTATTTATTGATGGAGAAGAGCAATAGCTTTTAAGCTAACGAAAGTTTAGCTAAATAATCAAAATGATCGCCCTCCATAATTAAGTCGCATTCTAAGCCAACAGCTTTGCAAGCAGTATAAAGCGTATTAAAATCAAGATATAACCATTTCATAGGTAATTCTTGTTCACCTTTATAGCTTAAAAAGTAATCCAATTCGCCATAGTAATTCGCGTTGGTGTCTATCCAAAGTCCGCCGTCATCATCTTCATACATATAAGCAATATCAGACGAATCAATTAAAATTTGTCCGTTAGCATTTAAAAGGTTTTTTAAATGAGTTAAGTATTTTGAGACTTGTGCTATTTCTTGAAAAATTCCTGTGCCATTCATTAGCAATAAAATGGTATCAAAAGTTTCGGATTCATCTAAAACAGATGCTAACGCAACATTCTTAACGCCTCTTTCTTTGGCCACTGTTACAGCACCTTTAGAAATATCTATTGCTTTAACCTGTAGTTCTTTTTCTTGTAAGTATAAACTATGGCTTCCGCTACCACAACCAACATCTAAAACAGTACCTTTTACTAATTGAAGCGCTTTTTGTTCAAGTTTAGGCATGTTGCTGTAATTTCTAAACAAATAAGGAAGCGGTAACTCGTCTTCATCAGAAATATTTGTAGAAGTTATAATATCGTCACTATAATTACCTTTATGGTAATCTAATAAGGCTTTGCCAAAAATATCTTTCATAATTGTAAATTTGTACTATGCAAGATCAATTAAATAACTTACCAGAACGAGCCAAAGATAAGCATAAGGAAAATAAAGAGTTCTTTAAAAAGCTAAAAAAGAAACCGCCAAAGCAATTGGATTATATTATGCAAGAACTTCACGAAGATGAGTTTGAAAAAACCGATTGTTTAACCTGCGCTAATTGTTGTAAAACCACTGGACCGTTGTTTACAGATAAAGATATACAGCGTATTTCTAAACATTTTAGAATGAAACCATCGCAATTTATAGACCAATATTTGCGTATTGATGAAGATAACGATTATGTGCTACAAAGTGTACCGTGTACATTTTTAGGTGCCGATAATTACTGCATGATTTATGATGTAAGACCAAAAGCATGTCGCGAATTTCCGCATACCGATAGGAAGAAGTTTCAGCAAATTTCAAATTTAACCATGAAAAATGTAGCTATTTGCCCAGCAGCTTTTAATATTGTTGAAGCCATGAAAAAGCGCATTAAATTTTAATTTTTTTCATAAGACTTTTATGTTATCTTTAAAAACAAAAAGTTAATTTATTGGAAAGTATTTTAAACTATTTTGAAACAATTCCTTCCTTACACCGAAGCATTTTATTGGTTGGTGGTATCACGCTTTTCTGGCTGTTAGAAGGTGCAGTGCCGTTGTTTAAATTCAACTATAAAAAATGGCGTCATGCTATTCCTAACTTCTTTTTTACACTTACTACTATTGTTATCAATTTTGGATTAGCCTTTATGCTACTTAAAACAGCCGATTGGGTTAAAGAAACTAACTTTGGAATTATAAATTGGCTACCCGAAATGCCACTCTGGCTATATGCTATTGTAGGCGTGATGTTGTTAGATTTTTTTGGCGCATATTTGGCTCATTATGTCGAGCACAAAGTAAAACCATTGTGGATGGTGCATTTAGTGCATCATACCGATCATAAAGTCGATACAACAACTGGAAATAGGCATCACCCCATAGAAAGTGTCATACGATTTGCCTTTACCTTACTGGGTGTTTTTATTGTTGGTACACCAATAGCGTTGGTGTTTTTGTATCAATCACTTTCTGTCGTTTTTACACAATTAACACATGCCAATATTAAACTGCCCAAAAAAGCAGATAAAATATTAAGTTATTTTTTTGTATCACCAGATATGCATAAGGTTCACCATCATTATGTGTTACCGTATACCGATTCTAATTATGGCAATATTTTTTCTGTTTGGGATAGACTTTTTGGAACATACATGGAATTAGATCGAGAAAAACTGGTTTATGGTGTAGATGTTTTTCCTTATGAAGATGAAAATAGCCGAATAAAGAACTTATTAACCCAACCCTTTCAAAAATATAAAAAGCCCACAACTCTACCTACAAATGAAATCTCTTAAAATACTATTTGCTATTACATTGTCAACAATTATTATGAGTTGTGAACATAAGAACACCATTGGTGTTCAAGGACACAGAGGTTGTAGAGGAATTTTACCAGAAAATTCACTACCAGCGTTTAAAAAAGCTATCGAGTTAGGGGTGAATACTTTAGAGTTAGACTTAGCGATTTCTAAAGATAAAAAAGTGGTTGTTTCTCACGAACCTTTTATTAGTCGTTTTTATTGTTTAGATCCAAGCGGTGCAGAAATTCCTGAAGAAGTAGATAAACTGTTAAACCTTTATACAATGAATTATGAGGTAATTAAACAGTTTGATTGCGGTAGCAAAATACATGAACGTTACCCAGAACAGCAAAAAATGGTAACCTACAAACCTTTATTAAATGAGGTTTTTGTTATGGCAGATTCTTTAAACGAGCATATTAAATATAATATTGAGTTAAAAGCGAGGCTCGAATACGATAATGTATATACGCCAGAACCAAAAGAGTTTGTAACGCTTGTTTTAAACGAAATTAAAGAGCACCACGTTTTTAATAGATGTAATTTACAATCGTTTGATGTGCGTATTTTAGAAGAAATAAAACAACAAGCACCTAAAATGGATGTTGCGTTGTTAATTGATGATGATGAAAATATCGAGGAGAAATTAACCAAGCTATCTTTTAAACCTGAGATTATTAGTCCTTATTACGAACTCCTTATAAAAAGCGAGGTAAAAGACTATCAAAAACAAGGGTTTAAAATTATTCCATGGACGGTAAACGAAGTCGACGATATGAAAGTTATGATAGATTTTGGTGTAAACGCTATAATTACCGATTATCCCAATAAGTTAATCCCATTGTTGAAAGACTAACTTTAATTATACAACAAATACGGTTTGCGCATCTCCTTGTAAGCTTTTAAACCTAAAGCCCAAGTTTTTTTAATTTCGGAAACTGTTAGCTCATCTTCAATTTGTTTTTGAAGTGTTTTAGTTCCTGCTAACTTGGTGAAAAACTTATTAAAAAATACTGTTTTGTCACTTGTGTTGTTATAAGCTTCAATTAGATAATTTAAATCTAAACGATGCAATGGTTCATTCTGGCTTAACTTTTTTCCGTAACACAACACATCTTTATGTTTAGGGTATTTTGCGCCATCGTTAGATTGAGGTGTGTATGTGAAAGTATATGTATTTTGATTTAAAAACGGACTGCCAAAAACTTCAAAAGGCGTCTTTGTACCACGACCAGCATTAACATTAGTGCCTTCAAAAAAGCATAAACTAGGATATAGGTTTATCGCTTGATCTGTCGGTAAATTTGGAGACGGTTTTATGGGTAAACTGTACGGTGTTTTATGCGAATAGTTAGTCATTTTAATAATATCTAAATTGCAAGTGACACCATTTTCTAACCAGCCTTCACCATTTATCATTTGGGCATATTCGCCAATAGTCATACCATGAACAACAGGAACAGGATGCATACCAACAAAACTTTTGTGTCCTGGTTCTAAAATAGGCCCATCAATGTAATGTCCGTTGGGGTTTGGTCTATCTAATACTAAAACCGAAATATTATTTTCGGCACAAGCTTCCATAACATAATGCAATGTAGAAATGTAAGTGTAAAATCTAGCGCCCACATCTTGAATATCAAAAATAATAAGGTCAATTCCTTGTAATTGTTCTGGAGTTGGTTTTTTATTGCTTCCGTATAACGATACAATTGGCAAACCTGTTTTAGTGTCTACACCATCTTTTACAACTTCACCAGCATCGGCTTTACCACGAAAACCGTGTTCCGGAGCAAAAACAGTTTGAATTTTAATGTTAGAATTATAAAGCGAATCTACAATATGTGTGTGGCCGTTGGCGTTAAAAATAACCGAGGTTTGGTTGGCAACAATACCAATAGTTTTGCCTGAGAGTTTAGGAAAGTAATCTTGTGTTTTATTAGCGCCAACAACAATAGGAGTCTTTAGTACAGAATCATAGCTAGTGGCTGTATTTTGTTTTTCTGAAGCCTTTTTAGATAGCGATTTCTCCTTTGGAGAGTTTCCGCAGGAAATCAATACTAAAACCAATAATAAAACTGTATTTTTGAACATCTTTAAAAGTAAACACATAGTTTGAATTTCGAATATTTTACAGCAAAACGCATAATTGATAATAAAACGTATAAAAGTAGCGTTTCGGCACCAATTATAAAAATTGGTATTACAGCTATTGCTATTGGTATGGTAGTTATGCTTATTTCGATTGCTACAGGAATTGGGCTTCAGCATAAAATTCGCGATAAAGTATCGGCGTTTAACGGGCATTTAATTATTTCAAATTTCGATAGTAACAATTCGCAAGAAAGTGGTGCACCGGTTTCTATGGAACAAGATTTTTATCCCGAGTTTAAATCGGTTAGTGGCATAAAACACATTCAAGCTGTGGCAACAAAACTGGGGGTTATTAGAACTGAAACCGATTTTGAAGCAGTGATTGTTAAAGGTGTTGGTGGCGATTACGATTGGAGCTATTTTAAAGAGTTTTTAGTCGATGGCGATTTGCCAGATTATTCAGGTAAAATGAATGAAGATGTCTTAATATCGGAATATTTAGCCAATCGAATGCATTTTAAAGTGGGCGATAAGTTTATCACGATGTTTAGGCGAGAAGACGATCCTAACAAGCCGCCAAGAATGATACCATATAACATAGTAGGCATATATAATTCAGGGTTTAGCGACTTTGATAAAACCTATATAATTGGCGATTTAAAACACTTACAGCGTATTAATAAATGGGGTGAAAATCAAGCTGGGAATTTTGAGATTTTTTTAGATGATTATAGCCAGATAAACGAAAAACTCATCGAGGTTTACCAAAATACGCCATCTCAACTTAATAGTTATTCAGTTGAAGAAAAATACGTTTCTATATTCGAATGGATAAAAATTTTCGAAAATAATATTTACGGTATAATTGGTGTCATGATACTGGTAGCGGGAATTAATATGATTACAGCACTCTTAGTTCTTATATTAGAGCGTACCCAAATGATAGGGGTTTTTAAAGCTTTAGGAAGTAATAATTGGAGCATAAGAAAGATATTTTTATACAACGCATCATATCTTATTTTATTAGGTCTGTTTTGGGGAAATGTACTAGGGCTTGGTCTATTATTAGCCCAAAAATATTTTAAATTTATACCATTAAATCCAGACGTATATTATGTTGCCGAAGTGCCTATATACCTAAACTTAACTTATGTCCTGCTATTAAATCTAGGCACCTTTGTAATGTGTTTAATTATGCTTTTAGTGCCATCTTATTTAATCTCCAAAATATCTCCAGTTAAAGCCATGAGGTTTGAATAATGTTTAAATAAGAATTGATTAACTTTTATTTTCAAACAATACACGTAACTTTGCCACACAAAAAATTATAGAGTGGAATACGCAAAAAATATTTTAGAAACCATAGGAAATACACCATTGGTTAAAATAAATAAACTTACCAAAGAATTACCTTGTTTAGTATTGGCTAAATATGAAACCTTTAATCCAGGAAATTCGGTAAAAGATAGAATGGCTCTAAAAATGATTGAAGATGCCGAGGCCGATGGAAGGCTAAAACCTGGCGGTACTATTATAGAAGGAACTTCTGGTAATACAGGAATGGGGTTAGCATTAGCCGCTATTGTAAAAGGGTACAAATGTATTTTTGTAATTGCCGATAAGCAATCAAAAGAAAAAATTGATGTCCTTCGTGCTGTTGGCGCCGAAGTAGTTGTATGTCCTACTAATGTTGCTCCAGAAGATCCACGAAGTTACTATTCGGTATCTAAAAGAATGGCCGAAGAAACACCTAATGCTTGGTATGTAAACCAATACGATAACCCAAGTAATACACAAGCACATTATGAAAGTACTGGACCAGAAATTTGGAATCAAACCGATGGTAAAGTCACACATTTTGTTGTTGGAGTAGGAACAGGAGGAACCATCTCTGGTGTAGGTAAATATTTAAAAGAACAAAACCCTAATGTAAAAGTTTGGGGCGTAGATACCTATGGAAGTGTTTTTAAAAAGTACCATGAAACAGGTATTTTTGATGAAAATGAAATTTACTCTTATGTAACCGAGGGTATTGGGGAAGATATACTACCAAAAAATGTTAACTTCGATATTATAGATGGTTTTACCAAAGTAACCGATAAAGACGCGGCAGTTTATACCCAAAAACTAGCCAAAGAAGAAGGTATGTTTTTAGGGAATTCTGCTGGAGCTGCTATAAAAGGTGTGTTGCAATTAAAAGAACATTTTAAAGAAGGCGATGTCGTAATTGTATTATTTCACGATCATGGTAGTCGCTATGTTGGAAAAATGTTTAATAATGATTGGATGAAAGAACAAGGGTTTTTAGAGTAAAAAACCAACGTTTCAAATAACAAATAAAGAAGAAGCCCAAACTATGTTTTGGGCTTTTTTATTGCTATATAGTCTAAACTGCACTATATTAGTTACATGCAAGAAGCGTTTCTACATTATATTTGGAAACATAAAAAGTTTGATGTGTTGCAAGCTCAAACAACACAATACGAAAGTTTAACTATAACTTCAGTTGGGCAACATAATCATAATTCTGGACCAGATTTTTTTAATGCTCAAATACGAATAAGCGAGCAGCTTTGGGCAGGAAATGTAGAGATACATATAAATTCTAGCGATTGGTTTGTGCATCATCACGAACAGGATAAAGCTTACGATAACGTAATTTTACATGTGGTTTATAATCACGATACGGATATTTTTAGGAAAGATAATTCGGTATTACCAACTTTAGAGCTGAAAAACTATATTTCTAAAGACATACTATCTAATTACAACAACTTACTTTCTACATCTGAAAAGTGGATTAATTGTGAAAATGAAATAGCTTTAATAGAAGATTTTATTATTGATAATTGGCTGGAACGTTTATACTTTGAAAGGCTAGAAGATAAAACCAACGTTATACAACAGCTTTTAGAAACATCTAACAACGATTGGGAAGCGGTGTTGTTTAAGCTGTTAGCTAAAAACTTTGGATTAAAAGTTAATGGCGAAGCATTTTTTAGTATGTCAAAATCTTTCGATTTTTCTGTGGTTAGAAAATTATCATCAAAACCAGACGAATTGGAAGCTTTGTTTTTTGGCCAATCTGGATTATTTAATAAGGTTTCAGAAGTTCCGTACTTTCTTGAGCTATCTTCAAAATATAATTTTATAAAACAAAAATTTGGGTTGTCTAACGAGTCGGTTTTACCATTAAAATTTTTTCGGTTACGTCCTAAAAACTTCCCAACCATAAGGCTGTCTCAATTAGCTATGCTTTACAGTATACATCAAGGATTGTTTTTTAAACTAATTGAAGCAAAGGATAAAAAGAGTATTTACGAGATATTTAAAACAGGAACATTACCATTTTGGGAAACACATTATACGTTTCAAAAAGAATCAAAAGCCACTCAAAAAAACTTATCAAAATCTTTTATAGATCTTTTAATTATTAATACGATAATTCCTTTAAAATTCACTTATAATCAATCCGTTGGAAAAAATAATAACGAAGCCATATTAAAGCTAGTAAGTCAAATAAAACCAGAAAAAAACCAAGTTATTACAGCTTTTAGTAAGTTGCGTCCTATGGCAAATTCAGCATTACAAACACAAGCATTGTTGCAGCTTAAAAATAAGTATTGTAATTATAATAAGTGTTTGCAATGTGCTATTGGCAATACGTTAATTGCAAAATAAACCGTTTCTTTGTAGTATGAATATTTTTTACAAAGCATTACTGTACTTTCAAAAAAGAGGCTATTACGTTTGCCAACGTATTGCCGACCGTTTAGGTATTCGTGCTAAAGTTGTAAGAACATCTTTTTTATACTTAACATTTGTAACCTTAGGTTTTGGGTTTGCCCTGTATTTGTTTATCGCGTTTTGGATGCGAATAAAAGACTTAATCTATACAAAACGCACATCGGTTTTTGATTTATAACATTTATGAATAATACTTTCTTAAAACTTTTTAAGTCTCGAATTTACACGGCAATATTGTTATTGGGTTGTGTGCTTGTAATAGGTGTTTTTGGCTATCGTTTTATGTCGGGATATTCCTGGGTAGATTCGCTTTACATGACGGTTATTACCATTACAACAGTTGGTTTTGGAGAAGTGCAACCACTCGACGAATACTCAAAAGTATTTACCGTATTTTTAATATTAGCCAGTGTTGTTATTGTAGGTTTTGCTATTAGCGTGATTACCGAATACATTTTAAGCAAGAATAATTTAGAAGAATTAAAGCAAAAAAAAATGCAAAAGAAAATAGACCAATTAAACAATCACATTATAATTTGTGGTTATGGCCGTAACGGAACGCAAGCAGCAAGAAAGCTATTGGCTTATAATAAAGCTTTTGTGGTTATAGAAAAAGATAAGGAACTAATAGATAGATTTACCGATGATGATATGCATTTTATTCATGGCAATGCCAATGACGATGAAACCTTAATACAAGCAGGCGTTAATAGAGCAAGTACTTTAATTTGTGCTTTACCAAACGATGCCGATAACCTTTTTGTGGTGCTTTCGGCAAGACAATTAAATAAAAACCTGTGTATTATTAGTCGAGCATCGCAAGAGACCTCTTATAAAAAATTAAAATTAGCAGGAGCAGATAACGTAATTTTACCAGATAAAATAGGTGGCGATCACATGGCATCGTTAGTTGTTGTGCCAGATTTAATAGAGTTTATAGATAATTTATCTATCGTTGGTAAATCAAACATAAATATAGAAGAGATTGAAGTCGAGAAACTCTATAATGTAGCAGAGGTAAAAACGATTAAAGATTTAGATCTAAGGCGAAAAACAGGCTGTAACGTAATAGGCTTTAAAGATGGCGAAGGCGATTACGTAGTAAACCCAGAAGCCGAAACACAATTAGTACCCAAATCTAAGATTATTGTGTTAGGTCGTCCAGAGCAAATACAAAAGCTAAATACAGTGTATAACATAGATTAGTAACTTCCCATTTTAACGCCAGATGTTTTAATAACTCATTTTTTTTTAGCATCTTGTCGACTTTAACAATTTATTTTCTAAAAACTAACTAAAAAATAACATAACAATGAAGAGATATCTTCTTACTTTTTTTACCGCAATTTTACCTTTTTTAACGTTTGCTCAAGAATCAACTTCCGAGAAGTTTGACAGACTTTTTAAAGACTATACAGGTTGGTTTGTAGATGCTATTTTTTATGAAATCCCTTTTTCAGAAACCTTTCAAATTCCTTGGGTACTCATCGTTTTAGTAGGTGGTGCGCTATTTTTCACCTTTTATTTTAAACTTATAAATATTACAGGATTTGGAACTGCTGTAAGGGTAGTACAGGGTAAGTATGAAGACATTGAAAAACATGGAGCCGATACACTTTATGGGGATCCCACTCCTAATGAAGATCACAATATTATAGAAACCCTAAGAGATGATAGTGCACATGGCGAAGTGTCGCACTTCCAGGCTTTAACCGCAGCATTATCGGCAACTGTTGGATTAGGAAATATAGCCGGAGTTGCCGTAGCTTTATCTATAGGTGGACCAGGAGCAACCTTTTGGATGATTATTGCTGGTTTATTAGGAATGGCTTCTAAATTTGCTGAGTGTACTTTAGGTGTAAAATATAGAGATGTTGGCGAAGACGGTACCGTATACGGTGGGCCAATGTATTATTTATCAAAAGGATTAAAAGAAAAAGGAGCTGGAGGACTTGGTAAGATTTTAGCTGCCGTATTTGCTGTTTTTGTTATTGGAGGTTCTTTTGGTGGTGGAAATATGTTCCAAGCCAACCAAGCTGCAGCACAGTTTACTAAGCTTTTTAATTTTGAAAGCGATAATGCAGGAATGTATTTTGGTTTTGTAATGGCAGGTCTTGTAGCAATTGTTATTATTGGAGGAATTAAACGTATTGCCTCTGTAACAGAAAAAATAGTACCGTTTATGGCGGGTATTTATGTATTAGCCGCATTAATTATTTTAGGCGCTAACTTTACTTTAATCGACGATGCTTTTGGTTTAATTTATGACGGTGCATTTACAGGTCTTGGTATTGCCGGAGGTCTTGTTGGTGTAATGATTCAAGGAATTAGAAGAGGGGCCTTTTCAAACGAAGCCGGGGTTGGTTCTGCAGCAATTGCACACTCCGCTGTACGTACAAAATATCCTGCTTCTGAAGGTATTGTAGCGTTATTAGAGCCTTTTGTCGATACCGTTGTAATCTGTACTATGACAGCATTAGTAATTGTAATTACTAATTTTGATGGTGGATTTATGGAGTATGGTGTAGAGATTAAAGAAGGTGTAGAAATAACAGCAAGTGCTTTCGATACTGTTATTCCTCATTTCTCAGTGATACTTACAGTAGCCGTTATATTATTTGCCTTCTCTACTATGATTTCATGGTCTTATTATGGGATGCAAGGATGGGCTTATTTATTTGGAAAAGGAAAAATAACCGATTTAATCTATAAATTTCTTTTCTTAATTTTTGTAATTGTTGGAGCATCTATTAGTTTAGGAGCAGTAATAGACTTCTCTGATGCTATGATTTTTGCTATGGTTGTGCCTAATATAATAGGTGTCATTATGCTATCTCCAGTAATTAGAAAAGAATTAAAAAAATACATGAATGCTATTAATAAGAAAGAAGACGCTCTAGAAGATGGAGCCGAAGACTTGACTAAGCATATGTAATAAAGTTTTATGAAAAATATAAAATCCCATTTCAAGTTTACTAATCAACAACGAAATGGGATTTTTTTGTTGATATTCCTTATTATAGTTATTCAATTGGTGTATTCATTTGTGAGTTTTACTCCTGAAAAGTTACCTAATGTAACTAATTTTGAAGACCTTGAAAAAGAGATCGACTCGCTTAAAAAAGTTGCCAAAGAAAACAACAAACCCAAAATTTATCCTTTTAACCCGAATTACATTACAGATTATAAAGGGTACGTTTTAGGGATGAGTAATCAGGAAATTGATAGGCTTCATAAATTTCGATCAAAAAATAAATGGGTTAACTCGGCTAAAGAATTTCAGCAAGTCACCAAGGTTTCTGATTCCCTGTTAAAGACAATCTCTCCATATTTTAAATTTCCAGAATGGGTTACAAATCCCAAGCCCCAAAAAACTTACAGGAATAAAAATAGTTTACCAAAAACCTTTAAAGAGAAAATCGATTTAAACCAAGCCACAGCAAGTCAACTTCAAAAAGTGTATGGCATTGGTGAGGCATTAAGTAAGCGAATTGTAGATTATAAAGTTAAAAACAACGGATTTATAGCCGACGTGGAATTACAAGAAGTCTACGGGTTGCAAGACGATGTTATTGCAAGAGTTTTAGAGCATTTTACAGTTAAAACACCTAAAACGATTCAAAAAATAAAACTGAATACAGCAACAAGAGACCAATTAGTGTTAATTCCATATATTGATTATGAAGTCGCTCATAATATTTTAGAACAAAGAACGCTACGGGATGGATTTAAGTCTTATGAGGAATTGTTGAAAGTTGAGGACTTTCCTTTAAATAAATTTGATATAATTAAGTTATATTTGACCCTATAACTAAGAATAATTAAATTTTTATATATGAATAATATGTACTTCACAGAAGAACATGAATTATTTAGGCAAAGTTTTAAAGAGTTTTTGCAGAAAGAAGTCGTACCACACATCGATAAATGGGAAGAAACAGGAACCGTAGAACGATTTATTTGGAAGAAGTTTGGCGACATGGGAATATTTGGATTAGTATATCCAGAAGCCTATGGCGGTATGGGATTAGATACATTTTACACAGTCATTCTTTTAGAAGAGCTACAAAAAATAAATTCAGGTGGTTTCGCAGCCAATATTTGGGCACATACTTATCTAGCCATGACGCATGTTAATGCCGAAGGAAGCCACGAGATAAAAGAAAAATACCTAAAACCAAGTATTACAGGCGATAAAATAGGTTGCTTGTGTATTACAGAGCCTTTTGGAGGTAGTGATGTAGCTGGTATGCGAACAACAGCTGTTAAAGAAGGCGGTTCTTATATTATTAATGGTTCAAAAACATTTATAACTAACGGCGTATATAGTGACTATTTAGTGGTAGCAGCCAAAACAAACCCAGAGCTAGGAAATAAAGGAATAAGTATCTTTATTATGGATAGAGATACACCAGGAATATCGGCAACTAAGTTAGATAAGTTAGGATGGCGTGCTTCAGATACAGCTGAAATCGCTTTCGATAATGTAAAAATTCCAGCATCAAATTTAATGGGAGAAGAGGGAAAAGGCTTCCCTTATATTATGCAGCACTTTGCTTTAGAAAGGTTAATTATGGGAGTTAATGCTCACGCTAGAGCAGAATATGCCTTGAACTATGCAAAACAATATATGAGCGAGCGTAAAGCTTTTGGTCAAACCATAGATAAGTTTCAGGCATTACGACACAAATTTGCAGAATTATATGCCGATATGACCATGTGTAAAACCTTCAATTATACTGTAGCCGATAGATTAAACAAGGGAGAATATGTTGTAAAAGAAGCTACCATGTCTAAGCTAAAATCTACTGCAATGGCCGATGAGGTTATTTATAATTGCTTACAGTTTTTAGGAGGTTATGGTTATATGGAAGAATATCCTATGGCAAGAATGCTTCGCGATAGTAGGTTGGGGCCTATTGGAGGCGGAACCTCTGAAATTCTTCGTGAAATTATCGCCAAAATGGTGATAGACGAAAAAACATATAAACCGGCAAAATAAATTAGTTTAGCGTTTTAGCGAAAATACCAATCTATTATTGCCAAAATGGGACTAGATAATAAAGAATATAAAACAACAATATAACTTATTTATGGCTTCAAAAAACAAGAACATAAGTTTATTAATTGTATTAATCGTAGCTTTTGGTTTTTCGAGTTATTCTCAAATTGAATTAAGAAATAAAATTGTCGATTCAATTTTAGACTATCCCATAGAAAGTGCTAGTGTGTATGTTCAAAATACCACCATTGGTACTGTAAGTAATATTGATGGTAAGTTTGTGTTGCAAGTGCCTAGTAAGCATGCAAAAGATACTTTAGTTATCTCTACAATTGGATACAAAAGCTACAAAACACCTGTTGATGAGTTTGATAATCAAGCCATAGTTTATTTGGAAGAAGATGTCGCTTCTTTAGATGAGGTTTTAATTGTTGCCGATCCACGCCCCGAAACCGGAAACGAAGTAGTGCTAAAAGCGCTAGAAAAACTTCAAGAAAACATGCCCGATTCGGCTTATATTCAAAAAGGATTTTTACGACATAAAGAACGAAATACTAAAGAATTTAAATGGCTTATAGAAAGCGCCATATCGGTTTACGATTCTGGTTTTACTTCTCCTAGTAGCGAGTATTTAAAAGTAAATGTAGATCAAATGCGTAAAAGTTACGACTTGCGCGATGTAGATAGCTTATTTACCTATTATACATATTTAAAAAATACAACAGGGAATAAAACCTTAAAAGCTGAAAACTTAAAACGTGACACCATTCCAACATCTAGGCTAACAAAAGCAATTAAATGGAACGATACACGTGTTAATGGCCTGCCAAATCTTTTTAAAGGAAAGCTTAACCTAGTTAGAAACTCGAAAGAAGAAGACGCCCTTTTTGGTGAAGATATTTTAGACAAACACTTATTTGGGATTGATACAATTCTAGTCGATAACGATAGGAAGATTTACAAAATTCAAATAGCGAAAGGAAACGAGTATGTTGGCTTAGATACAGAAGGCATTTATAACGAAGGTTATTATCCAAAAGGTTGGATGTATATCTATTGGGATAATTATGCGATTAAAAAGATAGAGTATGAATTAGTAGCTGCTTCACCAGCGCAAAAAAGCCGTAGTAAAACACTCTTTGGAACACAAACCAATCATAAACTAGTTATAAATTACATGGCGTATAACGATAAAATGTACCCTAGTTATATGTATTATGAAACACCTAAACTAGTTAATGTAGGCTATAAGCCCAAAGGTAAAATGAATAAAGAAGAAGAAAAACGTTATAATAAAGAGGAGCGTTATTACTATACGGTACAAGAAATATTATTTTCAGAAGTTATAGAAGATAAGGAGAAAATTTCTGAAGCATTAAGCAAAGATTGGGACGCCGATATTTTTTCGCCAAAGCCTTACAATAAAGAATTCTGGAAAGGGTATAACATTCTTTTAGAGAGCGAAGAAGACGAAAAATTAATTCAAGACTTAACCAAAAGATCTAAACTATATAAAGATTAACTAATTATTTTAAAATAACAGTTGCACGTATAAAAAAAGAAAGTATATTTGCACACCGAAATTTTAAAAGAGAGGAGGTTAAGGCACTATGTTAATAATACCGATAAAAGAAGGAGAAAATATAGATAGAGCGCTAAAGCGTTTTAAGCGTAAGTTCGATAGAACAGGAGCAAAACGTCAATTGCAAACACGTAAGCAATTTACAAAACCTTCTGTCGCAAGAAGAGCACAAGTACAAAAAGCACAGTATATACAACAACTTAGAGATCAAGAAAACATCTAAGTTTAGCTTTTAAAAAAAATAAAAATCCTGCAATTTGCAGGATTTTTTTATGCGTAAAAGTTAAAAGTTTTTAAGAAAGTAGCGATTTATCGTTTATGTGGCTTAGCCAATGTCATAACAAAACTGTATATTTAACCTAATAATACAATGTAGAAATGCCTTTTCAATCCTTTTTAGACTACTTATTACTAGAAAAAAAATACTCTAAGCTTACAGTGAAAGCTTATAAAACCGACTTGGAGAATTTTTTAGCATTTCTAAAAGAAAACTTCGATACAAATAATATGGTTGAAGTTAATTATTCGCAAATACGAAGCTGGATTGTTCTTATGGTAGAAGAAGAGATATCAAACCGTAGCATTAACCGTAAAATATCAGCTTTAAACTCCTATTATAAATTTTTGCTAAAAATAGGCGAAATAACATCCAACCCGTTAGCCAAACATAAAGCGCTAAAGACTAGCAAAAAAATACAAGTCCCTTTTTCCGAAGCCGAAGTCGCAACTGTTCTAGATGAATTACACTTTGATGACGATTTTGAAGGCTTACGCGATCGCTTAATAATAGAGTTGTTCTATTCAACAGGTATGCGTCGTATTGAATTAATCGAAATGAAATTGTCTTATTTAGATTTACCCAATAAAATGTTAAAGGTTGTAGGAAAGCGAAATAAAGAACGTTATGTACCATTACTAGGTAAAGTAATAGAAACCATAAAACTATACCTCAAGAAACGCGAAGCATTAAATAAAATACAAGATTCAGACCATTTATTTTTAACCAAAAATGGCGTTAAAATTTATGAAACTCTTGTTTACAGAACAATTAATGAGTATTTTAGTAAAGCGTCGGCAAAGGTTAAAAAAAGCCCACATATATTAAGGCACTCCTTTGCAACGCATTTATTAAATCAAGGAGCCGATTTAAATGCTGTTAAAGAGCTTTTAGGGCATTCTAGTTTAGCTGCTACGCAAGTATACACACACAATAGTATTGCCGAGCTAAAAAAAGTCTATTTAAGTGCCCATCCAAGAAGTAATAAATAGCATTAAATCTTATGTCTAACCCTAAAACAATTAAAAGTATGAAAGTAAACACGCAGTCAGTCAATTTTTCTGCCGATAGAAAGTTGATAGATTTTATTCAAAAGCGAATGGATAAGTTAGATTTGTTTTACGATAAGATAATTCAATCAGATGTTTATTTAAAAGTAGAAAACACTAGCGATAAAGAAAATAAAATTTTTGAAGCAAGAGTTAGTGTACCAGGAGATAGCTTAATTGTAAAGAAACAATGCAAAAGTTTTGAGGAAGGAACAGATATGGCTGTAGCCTCATTAGAAAGGCAATTAAAAAGACGAAAAGGCAAGCTAAAATCTTATTTGTAAAATTTTAATGAAAATTTTTTAAAAAATGTTTTGAATAAGAAAATAAATATATACATTTGCAGTCCGTTAGAAATAGCGGGCTTTTTTTAGGTAAAAAAAGTCAATAAAAAAGCCGATGTAGCTCAGCTGGCTAGAGCAGCTGATTTGTAATCAGCAGGTCGTGGGTTCGAGTCCCTCCATCGGCTCTAAGTTCTAAGAAATACTGAATTATACCAAACATTGGGGAGATACTCAAGCGGCCAACGAGGACAGACTGTAAATCTGTTGTTTTTTAACTTCGCAGGTTCGAATCCTGCTCTCCCCACAACAATTTCCGTGAAAACGGAAATCTCAAAAAAAAATAAGAAATTATTTTAATTGAGAATTGCGGGAGTAGCTCAGTTGGTAGAGCGTCAGCCTTCCAAGCTGAATGTCGCCGGTTCGAACCCGGTCTCCCGCTCTAAACTTTTGAGTGTCGTTTAAAACTTCAAAGCGAAACTTTGAGCTTTAAACTTTGAACTTTTAAGCCGGTGTAGCTCAGGGGTAGAGCGTTTCCTTGGTAAGGAAGAGGTCACGGGTTCAAATCCCGTCATTGGCTCTGCTAGGAATAAATTTTGTTTTTACACTAATATTATTATATAACTAAGATTAAATTTTACAAACATGGCAAAGGAAACTTTTGATCGTTCCAAACCGCACTTAAATATAGGTACAATTGGACACGTAGATCACGGTAAAACAACTTTAACTGCAGCTATTACTACAGTATTAGCTAACGCAGGTTTATCTGAGCAAAGAGATTTCGATACTATCGATAATGCTCCAGAAGAAAAAGAAAGAGGTATTACAATTAATACATCTCACGTAGAATACCAAACAGCTAACCGTCACTATGCACACGTTGACTGTCCAGGTCACGCCGATTACGTAAAGAACATGGTAACTGGTGCTGCGCAAATGGATGGCGCTATCTTAGTGGTAGCTGCTACAGATGGTCCTATGCCACAAACACGTGAGCACATCCTTTTAGGACGTCAGGTAGGTATTCCTCGTATTGTTGTTTTCTTAAACAAAGTAGATTTAGTAGATGACGAAGAGCTTTTAGAGCTTGTTGATATGGAGGTGAGAGATTTATTATCTTTCTACGAATACGATGGTGACAATGGTCCTGTAATTTCTGGTTCTGCTTTAGGTGCACTTAACGGTGAGCAAAAATGGGTGGATACAGTAATGGAATTAATGGAAGCTGTTGATAACTGGATTGAAGAGCCAGTACGTGATACAGATAAAGATTTCTTAATGCCAATAGAGGATGTGTTCTCTATTACAGGTCGTGGTACAGTAGCAACTGGACGTATCGAAACTGGTGTTGCTAACACTGGAGATCCTGTAGAGATCATTGGTATGGGAGCTGAAAAATTAACATCTACTATTACAGGTGTTGAGATGTTCCGTAAGATATTAGATAGAGGTGAAGCTGGAGATAACGTAGGTATCTTATTAAGAGGTATTGAGAAAACAGATATCCGTCGTGGTATGGTAATCTGTAAGCCAGGTTCAATTACTCCTCACTCTAAATTTAAAGCAGAGGTTTATATCCTTAAGAAAGAAGAAGGTGGTCGTCACACACCATTCCATAACAACTACCGTCCACAGTTCTACGTACGTACAACTGACGTAACAGGTAACATTAACTTACCTGATGGAGTTGAGATGGTTATGCCAGGAGATAACTTAACTATTACTGTTGATTTAATTCAACCAATTGCACTAAATCAAGGTTTACGTTTTGCAATCCGTGAAGGTGGTAGAACAGTTGGAGCTGGTCAGGTAACTGAGATTTTAGACTAATTATAAGTTTAATATATAAGTTAAGGTGTTTCGATAAGTCGAAATGCCTTGACTTGTATTTACGGGTTTAGCTCAGTTGGTAGAGCACTGGTCTCCAAAACCAGGTGTCGGGAGTTCGAGCCTCTCAACCCGTGCAAATAAAGAAATACAATGGCTGGAATTGTAAAATATATTAAAGAATCTTTCGAAGAACTAAAGCACCATGTTACATGGCCAACTTGGTCTGAAGCTCAAGGCTTAACAGTGTTAGTAGCGGTGTTTTCAATTATTTTCTCCTTAGCAATCTGGGGAGTAGATACGGTTTTTAGTAAGGTTGTTGGTTTTTATTTTAAATGGATTAACGGTTAGAATATGTCTGAAGTGAGCGAGAAAAAGTGGTATGTTGTAAGAGCTGTTAGTGGTCAAGAAAATAAAATAAAGACCTATATAGAGAACGAAATTGCTCGATTAGGTTTAGAAGACTATGTAGACCAAGTTTTAGTTCCAACGGAAAAGGTCATCCAAATCCGTAATGGAAAGAAAATAAATAAGGAAAAAGTATATTTTCCAGGTTACATTATGATACAGGCTAACTTAACTGGTGAAATACCACATATTATTAAGTCTGTAACAAATGTTATTGGATTTTTAGGTGAAACCAAAGGTGGTGATCCAGTACCTTTAAGACAATCTGAAGTAAACAGAATGTTAGGTAAGGTAGATGAATTAGCAGTAGAAGCCGATGTGAATGTAGCGATACCTTACAAAGTAGGTGAAACTGTAAAAGTTATCGATGGACCTTTCAACGGATTTGACGGTACCATTGAAAAAATAAACGAAGAAAAGCGTAAGCTAGAAGTTATGGTGAAAATTTTTGGAAGAAAAACACCATTAGAACTAAGCTATATGCAAGTAGAAAAAGTATAATAATTGTTACATGATATAGATGCAACCTTTGCTTCCACAATTAAGGCTTGTATCAAATTAAATTAATTAAAATGGCAAAAGAGTTAAGTAAAGTAGTTAAACTACAAGTTAGGGGAGGTGCCGCGAATCCTTCGCCACCGGTTGGACCCGCTTTAGGTGCCGCAGGAGTTAATATCATGGAGTTCTGTAAGCAATTTAACGGAAGAACCCAAGATAAACAAGGTAAAGTATTACCAGTTGTGATTTCTGTTTATTCAGATAAATCATTCGACTTTGTAATCAAAACGCCTCCTGCTGCTGTACAATTATTAGAAGCGGCCAAGGTGAAGAAAGGTTCAGGAGAACCTCATGTAAAAAAAGTAGCTAAAGTTTCTTGGGATCAAGTTAGAGCCATAGCTGAAGATAAAATGCAAGATTTAAATGCATTTACAATCGATTCTGCCATGAGAATGGTAGCTGGAACAGCAAGATCTATGGGGATAACTGTAAAAGGAGGTGAAGCCCCTAATTAATCTAAAAAATTATTAAATGGCAAGATTAACAAGAAAGAAAAAGGAAGCTTTAGCAAAAATAGAAAAAGGAAAACTTTATTCTATCGCTGAAGCATCTGCATTAGTAAAAGACATCACAAACGCCAAGTTTGATGCCTCTGTAGATTTAGCAGTTCGTTTAGGAGTAGATCCTAGAAAAGCTAATCAAATGGTAAGAGGTGTTGTAACATTACCACACGGTACAGGAAAAGACGTTAAAGTTTTAGCATTAGTAACGCCAGATAAAGAGGCCGAAGCTAAAGAAGCTGGAGCAGATTACGTAGGTTTAGACGAATACCTTGATAAAATTAAAGGTGGTTGGACAGACGTAGACGTTATAATAACCATGCCAAGTGTTATGGGTAAATTAGGACCTTTAGGACGTATTTTAGGACCAAGAGGATTAATGCCTAACCCAAAAACAGGTACGGTAACTATGGATGTTGCTAAAGCAGTAAACGATGTGAAGTCTGGTAAAATTGACTTTAAAGTTGATAAAACCGGAATTGTACACGCCTCTATAGGTAAAGCATCTTTCGATGCTGAAAAAATAGCAGGTAACGCAAACGAGTTATTACAAACATTAATGAAACTTAAACCAACTGCTGCAAAAGGTACTTATGTAAAGAGTATTTTTATGTCTAGTACAATGAGTCCTAGTGTAGCTGTAGATACTAAAAACTGGTCGGTTAAGTAGTTAAAACTTTTATTATGACAAGAGAAGAAAAATCACAAGTAATTGAAGACCTAACTGCACAATTAGCCGAATCTGCTAATATTTATTTAGCCGATATCTCAGGTTTAGATGCAGCAAGTACTTCAAACTTAAGACGCGCTTGCTTTAAAGCAAACGTAAAACTAGCAGTAGTTAAAAATACCTTGCTTGCAAAAGCAATGGAATCATCAGAAAAAGACTTTGGCGATTTACCTTCTACACTTAAAGGTAACACCTCAGTAATGTATTCTGAAACTGGAAATGCTCCAGCAAAAGTAATTAAGAATTTCCGTAAAAAGTCCGATAAACCACTTTTAAAAGGTGCTTTTATCGAAGAAGCTATTTACTTAGGAGACGAACAACTTGATACTTTAGTTGAGATCAAATCTAAAGAAGAAGTTATTGGTGATATCATTGGTTTATTACAATCTCCAGCGAAGAATGTTATTTCAGCACTTCAATCTGGCGGTGGCAAATTAGCAGGTATCTTAAAAACATTATCCGAAAAAGAAGGATAAACCAAAAGAGTACGCACTTTTTACACAATTATATTTAAATTAAAAACACACATTAAAACGATAGAAAAATGGCAGATTTAAAAGATTTCGCAGAACAATTAGTTAACTTATCAGTAAAAGAAGTTAATGAGTTAGCTGATATTTTAAAAGAAGAATACGGTATTGAGCCTGCAGCTGCTGCTGTAGCTGTTGCTGGTGGCGCTGCTGCTGGTGGTGGTGAAGCTGCTGAAGAGCAAACTGAATTTGATGTAATCCTTAAAGCCGCTGGTGGTTCTAAATTAGCAGTAGTAAAATTAGTTAAAGAATTAACTGGTTTAGGATTAAAAGAAGCAAAAGGTTTAGTTGATGACGCTCCAAGCCCAATCAAAGAAGGTATTGCAAAAGACGAAGCAGAAGCTTTAAAAACTCAATTAGAGGAAGCTGGTGCAGAGGTTGAGCTTAAGTAAGCTTAACAACCCAAAACTTTAAAGGTTTAGGTCTATCCCAAAAGCGGGATATGACCTAGACCATTTTGCGTATATAAAAGTAAGTGTACGCGCATTCATTTTTTTTAATCTAAATTCCGTCCATTGATGTTAGCAAAACAAGCTGAAAGATTAAATTTCTCTTCTATTATCAATAGAACAGAATATCCAGACTTTATGGATATTCAGATTAAATCCTTCCAGGATTTTTTCCAGTTAGAAACTAAATCTGAAGAAAGAGGAAACGAAGGGCTTTACAATACCTTCATGGAAAATTTCCCAATAACAGATACCCGTAATCAGTTCGTATTAGAATTTTTAGATTACTTTGTCGACCCTCCAAGATATACCATAGAAGAATGTATAGAAAGAGGACTTACCTATAGCGTGCCACTTAAGGCTAGACTTAAATTGTACTGTACAGACCCTGAACATGAAGATTTCGAAACCATTGTCCAGGATGTGTACTTAGGAACAATTCCTTACATGACACCTAGTGGAACATTTGTTATTAATGGAGCAGAACGTGTTGTAGTATCGCAATTACACCGTTCGCCAGGAGTTTTCTTCGGACAATCTTTTCACGCAAATGGAACCAAGTTGTATTCTGCCAGAGTTATTCCTTTTAAAGGATCTTGGATTGAATTTGCAACAGATATTAACAGCGTAATGTATGCTTACATCGACCGTAAGAAAAAATTACCTGTAACAACATTATTTAGAGCCATAGGCTTTGAAAGAGATAAAGATATTCTTGAAATCTTTGATTTAGCAGAAGAAGTTAAAGTCTCTAAATCTGGATTAAAGAAAGTTTTAGGACGCAAATTAGCCGCTCGTGTACTTAACACATGGCACGAAGATTTCGTAGATGAAGATACAGGTGAAGTAGTATCTATCGAACGTAACGAAATAGTTCTTGACCGTGATACAGTCCTAGACAAAGATAATATTGAAGAAATCCTTGAAACAAACGTAAAAACAATTCTTTTACATAAAGAAAGTGCACAGCAAGGAGATTATGCCATTATTCATAATACACTTCAAAAAGACCCTACAAACTCTGAGAAAGAGGCAGTAGAGCATATTTACCGTCAATTACGTAATGCCGAGCCGCCAGACGAAGAAACGGCGCGTGGTATTATAGATAAATTATTCTTTAGTGACCAACGTTACTCTTTAGGTGAAGTAGGTCGTTACAGAATGAACAAAAAATTAGGTCTTGATATCGGTATGGACAAGCAAGTGCTTACCAAAGAAGATATCATTACCATTATAAAATATTTAATCGAGCTTATAAACTCTAAAGCAGAGATTGATGATATCGACCACTTATCTAACCGTCGTGTACGTACAGTAGGTGAGCAGTTATCATCTCAATTTGGTGTTGGTTTAGCTCGTATGGCACGTACTATTCGTGAGCGTATGAACGTTCGTGATAACGAAGTGTTTACACCAATAGATTTGATTAACGCGAAAACCTTATCGTCAGTAATTAATTCATTCTTTGGTACAAACCAGTTATCTCAATTTATGGATCAAACCAATCCATTAGCCGAGATTACTCACAAACGTCGTTTATCAGCTTTAGGGCCAGGAGGTCTGTCTCGTGAAAGAGCAGGTTTCGAGGTTCGTGACGTTCACTATACACACTATGGACGTTTATGTCCTATTGAAACACCAGAAGGTCCAAACATTGGACTTATATCATCACTTTCAGTTTATGCGAAAGTAAACTCTATGGGATTCATTGAAACACCTTATAGAAAAGTAGAAGATGGTGTTGTAGATATTAAAGGAAAACCAATTTACCTTAGTGCAGAGGAAGAAGAAGAGCAAATGATTGCGCAAGCTACTGTAGAAGTAGATGACGATGGAAAGATTGTACACGATAAGGTAATTGCCAGAATGGAAGGCGATTTTCCAGTAGTAGAACCAAACCAAGTGCACTATACAGATGTTGCACCAAATCAAATTGCTTCTATTTCTGCATCGTTAATTCCGTTCTTAGAACATGATGATGCCAACCGTGCGTTAATGGGATCTAACATGATGCGTCAAGCGGTACCATTATTGCGTCCAGAAGCACCTATTGTTGGAACTGGATTAGAACGTCAAGTAGCATCAGATTCTAGAGTATTAATTAATGCTGAAGGCGATGGTGTTGTAGAATATGTTGATGCTCAAAAAATCACTATCAGATACGATAGAACAGAAGACGAAGCTAAAGTAAGCTTTGATAGCGAAACTAAAACATATCCTCTAGTTAAGTTTAGAAAAACTAACCAAGGAACTTCAATTAACTTAAAACCTATTGTAAGAAAAGGCGATAAAGTTAAAAA
Source organism: Mangrovimonas cancribranchiae (assembly GCF_037126245.1). Classification (NCBI taxonomy): domain Bacteria; kingdom Pseudomonadati; phylum Bacteroidota; class Flavobacteriia; order Flavobacteriales; family Flavobacteriaceae; genus Mangrovimonas; species Mangrovimonas cancribranchiae. The sequence goes on along the minus strand of NZ_CP136925.1, from coordinate 1,899,805 downwards.
AGGTGAAGTATTATGTGAAGGTTACGCTACGCAAAAAGGAGAAGTTGCCTTAGGAAGAAACATGAAAGTAGCTTTCATGCCTTGGAAAGGGTATAACTTTGAGGATGCGATTGTAATTTCAGAAAAAGTAGTACGAGAAGATATCTTTACATCAATCCATATTGATGAGTACTCACTAGAAGTAAGAGATACAAAATTAGGTAACGAAGAGCTAACTAACGATATACCAAACGTTTCCGAAGAGGCTACAAAAGACCTTGATGAAAACGGAATGATTCGCGTTGGTGCCGAAGTTAAGCCTGGCGATATCTTAATTGGTAAAATTACACCTAAAGGAGAAAGCGATCCAACACCAGAAGAAAAGCTATTACGTGCTATCTTTGGTGATAAAGCAGGAGACGTTAAAGACGCTTCTTTAAAAGCATCACCGTCATTAAATGGTGTTGTAATCGATAAAAAACTTTTCGCTAGAGCAATAAAAGACAAGCGTAAAAGAGCTAAGGATAAAGAAGATATAGCACAATTAGAGCAAAAATACGAAGTGAAATTCGACGAGTTAAAATCTGTCTTAGTCGATAAACTTTATGCCATTGTAAATGGTAAAACCGCTCAAGGTGTATTTAACGATTTAGGAGAAGAAGTTTTACCAAAAGGTAAAAAATATACTCAAAAAATGTTAAACTCTGTTGATGATTATACACACCTAACAACAGGAACGTGGACAACAGACGATTATACAAATAAATTAGTTGCCGATTTAATTCACAACTATAAAATTAAAGAAAACGACTTACAAGGAGCTTTAAGACGTGAGAAGTTTACTATTTCAGTAGGAGATGAGTTACCATCAGGTATCATCAAATTAGCAAAAGTTTATATTGCTAAAAAACGTAAACTTAAGGTAGGAGATAAAATGGCAGGACGTCACGGTAACAAAGGTATTGTGGCACGTATTGTAAGAGATGAAGATATGCCGTTCTTAGAAGATGGAACACCTGTAGATATTGTATTAAATCCATTAGGGGTACCATCTCGTATGAACATTGGTCAGATTTATGAAACTGTACTAGGTTGGGCAGGTCAAAAATTAGGACGCAAATATGCAACACCTATTTTTGATGGTGCCACATTAGACCAAATTAACGGCTTTACAGACGAAGCTGGTATTCCAAGATTTGGTCATACCTATCTTTACGATGGTGGAACAGGATCACGTTTCGACCAACCAGCAACTGTAGGTGTTATCTACATGTTAAAACTAGGCCATATGGTTGACGATAAAATGCACGCGCGTTCAATTGGACCATACTCGCTTATTACACAACAACCATTAGGTGGTAAAGCACAATTTGGTGGTCAGCGTTTTGGTGAAATGGAAGTTTGGGCATTAGAAGCTTATGGTGCATCTAGTACTTTAAGAGAAATATTGACCGTGAAATCTGATGATGTTCTTGGTAGAGCTAAAACATACGAAAGTATTGTTAAAGGAGAGCCAATGCCAGAACCAGGATTACCAGAATCTTTCAACGTATTAATGCACGAATTGAAAGGTCTAGGTTTAGACATCAGATTAGAAGAATAATACATCCTTTTAACTCCTAAAGTTAATTCTTTAGGAGTTTCTAGGAATCATAAGTTTACAAATAATTCGATAGTACCATATATTATGGCAAGAAAACAAGATAAGAATACAGTAAAGAGATTTAATAAAATCTCCATTGGTTTAGCGTCACCAGAATCTATTTTAGCAGAGTCTAGAGGTGAGGTTTTAAAGCCAGAAACTATTAATTATCGAACTCACAAACCAGAAAGAGATGGTTTATTCTGTGAGCGTATTTTTGGTCCTGTAAAGGATTACGAATGTGCTTGTGGAAAATATAAGCGTATCCGATATAAAGGCATTATATGCGACCGTTGTGGTGTAGAAGTAACAGAAAAGAAAGTACGTCGTGATCGCGTAGGGCACATTAACTTAGTTGTACCAGTAGCTCATATTTGGTATTTCCGTTCGTTACCAAATAAAATAGGCTACCTTTTAGGGTTACCTTCTAAGAAGTTAGATATGATTATTTACTACGAAAGATACGTAGTAATTCAACCAGGTATTGCTAAAAATGCGGAAGGAGATCCATTACAAAAAATGGACTTCCTTACAGAGGAAGAATATTTAAATATTCTTGAAACTATTCCTCAAGAAAATCAATATTTAGAAGATTCAGATCCTAACAAGTTTATCGCTAAAATGGGAGCTGAATGTTTAATAGAACTATTATCAAGAATAGATTTAGATGAATTGTCTTACGAATTAAGACACAAAGCAAATACAGAAACGTCTAAGCAACGTAAAACCGAAGCTTTAAAACGTTTACAAGTTGTTGAAGCTTTAAGAGAATCTAATGAAAATAGAGAAAATCGTCCAGAATGGATGATTATGAAAGTGGTACCAGTAATTCCACCAGAATTACGCCCATTAGTACCATTAGATGGAGGCCGTTTTGCAACATCAGATCTTAACGATTTATACCGTCGTGTTATTATACGTAATAACCGTTTAAAGCGTCTAGTTGAAATTAAAGCGCCAGAAGTAATTTTACGTAACGAAAAACGTATGCTACAGGAATCTGTAGATTCGTTATTCGATAACACACGTAAATCTTCAGCGGTAAAAACAGATTCAAACAGACCATTAAAATCGTTATCCGATTCATTAAAAGGTAAACAAGGACGTTTCCGTCAAAACTTATTAGGAAAGCGTGTTGACTATTCTGCACGTTCTGTAATTGTTGTAGGACCAGAATTGAAATTATTTGAATGCGGTCTTCCTAAAAACATGGCAGCTGAACTTTATAAACCATTCGTTATTAGAAAACTAATAGAGAGAGGTATTGTAAAAACAGTGAAGTCTGCTAAAAAGATTATAGACAGAAGAGAGCCAGTTGTATGGGATATTCTTGAAAATGTATTAAAAGGACATCCAGTATTACTAAACCGTGCTCCAACATTACACCGTTTAGGTATTCAAGCGTTCCAACCAAAATTAATTGAAGGTAAAGCAATTCAATTACACCCATTAGTATGTACGGCGTTTAACGCCGATTTCGATGGTGACCAGATGGCGGTTCACTTACCATTAGGACCAGAAGCTATTCTAGAAGCGCAACTATTAATGTTAGCGTCTCATAATATCTTAAACCCTGCAAATGGATCACCAATTGCGGTACCATCTCAGGATATGGTTCTTGGACTTTATTATATGACTAAAGAAAGAAAGTCAACCAAAGACCACCCAATTAAAGGTGAAGGGTTAACATTCTATTCAGATGAAGAAGTCGTTATTGCTTACAACGAAAAACGTGTAGACCTTAATGCTTCTATAAAAGTAAGAACGCTAGACTTTAACGACGAAGGTAAACTTGCTATGCAAATAGTAGAAACTACTGTTGGTCGTGTGTTATTTAATCAAAATGTACCAGAACAAGCTGGATTTATAAATGCAGTATTGACTAAAAAATCGCTAAGAAATATTATTGGTGATATATTAAAAGCAACGTCAGTACCAGAAACAGCTGAATTCTTAGATAAAATAAAATCTTTAGGTTATAATTTCGCCTTCCAAGGTGGATTGTCGTTTAGTTTAGGAGATATTATTATCCCTGCTGAAAAACATACCATGATAGACTCTGCTAACAAGCAAGTAGATGGTATTATGGCAAACTATAACATGGGATTAATTACGAATAATGAACGTTATAACCAAGTTATTGATATTTGGACATCGACTAATGCCGAGTTAACCGAGTTGTCTATGAAGCGTATTCGCGAAGACCAACAAGGATTTAACTCTGTGTTTATGATGCTTGATTCTGGAGCTCGTGGATCGAAAGAACAGATTCGTCAGCTTACAGGTATGCGTGGTCTGATGGCTAAACCTAAAAAATCGAATGCTGGAGGTGGCGAGATTATTGAGAATCCAATTCTTTCTAACTTTAAAGAAGGACTTTCAATTTTAGAATACTTTATCTCAACGCACGGTGCTCGTAAAGGTCTTGCCGATACCGCACTTAAAACAGCCGATGCCGGTTATTTAACACGTCGTTTAGTAGATGTATCTCAAGACGTTATTGTAAATAGCGAAGATTGTGGTACATTAAGAGGAGTAGAAGTATCGCCATTAAAGAAAAACGACGAAGTCGTAGAACCATTAAAAGATAGAATAGTAGGTCGTGTATCATTAAACGATGTAACAGACCCTATTACAGATGAATTATTAGTATCTGCAGACGATTTAATTACAGAAGATATTGCCAAGAAAATTGAAGATTCTGCTGTAGAAACTGTCGAGGTTCGTTCGCCATTAACTTGTGAAGCTAAGAAAGGAATTTGTGCTAAATGTTACGGACGTAACTTAGCAACAGGTAAAATGGTACAGCAAGGTGAAGCCGTAGGTGTTGTAGCAGCACAGTCTATTGGTGAGCCAGGTACGCAGTTAACACTTCGTACATTCCACGTGGGTGGTATTGCAGGTAACATTTCAGAAGAAAACAAGTTAATTGTTAAACATGATGGTGTTGCAGAAATTGAAGACCTTAAAACAGTTAAAGGAGAAGATCAAGACGGAAACGAAATAGATATCGTTATTTCTAGAACGTCTGAGCTTAAACTTGTCGATAAGAAAACAGGTATTACATTAAGCACAAATAACATTCCTTATGGATCGACCTTATTTGTTAAAGATAGTCAAAAACTATCTAAAGGAGATGTCGTTTGTCAATGGGATCCATATAATGGTGTTATTATTTCAGAATTTGCTGGTAAAGTGAAGTATGAAAACCTTGAACAAGGGGTGACTTACCAAGTAGAAATAGATGAACAAACAGGATTCCAAGAAAAAGTAATTTCTGAAACTAGAAATAAGAAACTTATTCCAACACTTCATATTGAAGATTCAAAAGGAGAAGTTATCAGATCTTATAACTTACCAGTTGGCGCTCACTTAATGGTTGATGATGGTGATAAGATTAAGATTGGAAAAATCTTAGTTAAAATACCACGTAAATCGGCTAAAGCAGGTGATATTACCGGTGGTTTACCACGTGTAACCGAATTATTCGAAGCACGTAACCCATCTAACCCAGCAGTAGTAAGTGAGATTGATGGTGTAATTTCTTTTGGTAAAATTAAGCGTGGTAATAGAGAGATTATTGTTGAATCTAAAGCTGGTCAAATTAAGAAATACCTTGTGAAATTATCAAATCAGATTCTTGTACAAGAAAACGATTTTGTAAAAGCAGGTATGCCATTATCTGACGGTTCTATTACACCTAACGATATCTTGAATATTCAAGGACCATCAGCAGTACAACAATACTTAGTAAACGAAGTACAAGAAGTATACCGTTTACAAGGGGTGAAAATTAACGATAAGCACTTCGAGGTTGTTGTAAGACAAATGATGCGTAAAGTTAAAATTATCGATTCTGGTGATACAACGTTCTTAGAAGATCAACTAGTTCATAAATCAGACTTTATCGAGGAAAACGATGATATGTTTGGAATGAAAGTGGTAGAAGAAGCGGGAGATTCAGAAAATCTTAAAGCAGGTCAAATTATTTCGCCTAGAGATTTAAGAGATGAAAACTCTATTTTACGTCGTGAAGATAAGCAGCTTGTTGTAGCTCGTGATGCAAAACCAGCAACAGCAACACCAATCTTACAAGGTATTACTAGAGCTTCGCTTCAAACAAAATCATTCATTTCTGCAGCATCGTTCCAGGAAACAACAAAAGTACTTAACGAAGCAGCTGTTAACGGTAAAGTTGATACGCTTGAAGGACTTAAGGAGAATGTTATTGTTGGACACAGAATTCCTGCAGGTACAGGAATGAGAACTTACAACAACATTATAGTTGGTTCTAAAGAAGAGTTTGATGAAATGATGCAAGCTAAACAAGAAGTTAATTTTAATTAATACATAAATTAAATCCCGCCTAGTGCGGGATTTTTTAACCATTATTAGTATGGCAGAAAACGATAATAAAAAGAAGAAAGGGCAAATTAATATAGAACTAGACGAAAAAGTTGCCGAAGGTGTTTATTCTAATTTGGCAATAATTAATCACTCAGTATCTGAATTTGTAGTCGATTTTGTTCGTATTATGCCTGGAACTCCAAAAAGTAAAGTAAAATCTAGAATTATTTTAACACCTCAGCATGCCAAACGATTGCTTAAGGCATTAAATGATAATGTACAACGATTTGAAAGCGCTCATGGAGAAATAAAAGATTATGAGCAACCACCAATACCACTTAATTTTGGTCCAACTGGTGAAGCTTAAAAAAAGCCCTTATAAGTAATTTATAAGGGCTTTTTCTTTTTCTAATAAACTTAAGAAGCTTCTTTTTTGTTTAAATAATATTGTAATGCTTTAGAAGGACATTTGTTAATTTGATTAATAATCTGTTGTGTCGAAGCGCCATCCAAATCCACCCAAGGAATTACAGAAGCTCTGAATACACTTGACAATTCTTGTGCGCATTTTTCAGCGTGAATACATTTACAAGGTTCGTAGGTAACGGTAATATCACCGTTTGTGAAAACGTTAGATTGAATTTCCATAGTAGATCATCTTTGGGGTTAATAATCAATATGAATTTAAGAATTCAATTCAATGATAATTAAAAAAATCGATAACTCACTAATTTTTAGTGTACAAAATCGGTTTTATCATAAATTTCTTACACTTTTTTTGAAAAAATCGCAAGGTTTAGTTAAATTCAGATGTAAAATGAAATTTTACGCTTGGATATTTTTGTTGAGTCATTTGTAATGAAAAAGGCGAATCTGCTAAAAAAACCAATTGCCCTTGTTTATCTTTGGCTAAATAGCGTTGTTTTACTCTTAAAAACTCTTTGTACTCATCGTTTTTAGGATCTTCAGGATCTACCCAACACGCTTTATGAACAGCTAAGTTTTCATAACTACATTTAGCGCCATATTCGTGTTCCAATCTATATTGAATCACTTCATATTGTAAAGCGCCAACTGTTCCTATTACTTTTCGTCCGTTAAGTTCTAGGGTAAATAATTGGGCAACACCTTCATCCATTAATTGGTCAATACCTTTATAAAGTTGTTTGGATTTTAAAGGGTCGGCGTTGTTAATGTATCTAAAATGCTCTGGAGAGAAACTAGGAATACCTTTGTAATGAATGTTTTCACCTTCGGTTAACGTATCTCCAATTTTAAAATTCCCCGTATCGTGTAAGCCTACAATATCACCTGGATACGACACATCTACGATTTCTTTCTTTTCAGCAAAAAAAGCATTCGGACTGGAGAACTTTAATTTTTTACCATTTCTAACGTGTAAATAAGGTGTATTTCTTTTGAATTGCCCAGATACAATTTTTATAAATGCCAAACGGTCTCTATGGTTAGGATCCATATTGGCGTGAATTTTAAATACAAAGCCCGTAAACTTGTCTTCATCTGGTTTTACTAAGCGTTCTTCACTTTGTTTGGGTCTTGGTTTAGGTGCAATTTCTACGAAACAGTCTAAAAGTTCGCGAACACCAAAATTGTTTAAAGCCGACCCAAAAAATACAGGTTGAAGTTCGCCTTTTAAATAGGTGTCTTTATCAAAAGCAGGGTAAATGCCCTCAACAAGTTCAATTTCCTCACGTAAGGTGTTTGCCGATGTTTCTCCAACAAGCTGGTCAAGTTCTTCAGAAGCCAAATCTGAAATTTCGATGGTTTCTTCAATATGCTTTCTGCTGTCGCCACTAAAAAGATTCACATTCTTTTCCCATAGGTTGTAAATCCCTTTAAAATCGTATCCCATACCAATAGGGAAACTCATAGGGACAACTTTTAAGCCTAGTTTTTGTTCTATTTCATCTAGAAGATCAAAAGCATCTTTTCCTTCACGGTCTAATTTGTTAATAAAAACAATCATCGGGATATTTCGCATTCTACAAACTTCCACTAGCTTTTCGGTTTGTTCCTCAACACCTTTTGCAACATCAATAACTACAATAACGCTATCCACAGCGGTTAGAGTTCTAAAAGTGTCCTCAGCAAAATCCTTGTGACCAGGTGTATCTAGAATATTAATCTTGGTGCCATTGTATTCAAAAGCTAGAACAGATGTTGCTACCGAAATTCCCCGTTGTCGCTCAATCTCCATAAAGTCACTCGTGGCACCTTTTTTAATCTTGTTACTTTTTACGGCACCGGCTTCTTGTATGGCTCCACCAAAAAGTAGTAATTTTTCAGTAAGCGTTGTTTTACCGGCATCTGGATGCGATATAATACCAAAGGTACGTCGTCTTTCTATTTCTTTTTTAAAGCTCATAAAATCAAATAAAGCAATGGTGTGCAAAGATACTATTATTGTTTACAATAAAAATGAATGTAATGATAGGTTTTCAATTTTAAAGAAATATTAATGCTTTAAAAAAACGGATTTGGTATTTTTGTTTTAATGAAAGAAGAACAAGTAATTTTAGTAAACGAAAAGGACGAACAAATTGGGTTAATGCCAAAAATGGAAGCCCACGAAAAAGGGCTGTTGCATCGGGCATTTTCAGTTTTTGTATTTAATGATAAAAATGAATTAATGATTCAGCAACGTGCAGGACATAAATACCATTCGCCGTTACTATGGACCAATACGTGTTGTAGTCACCAGAGAGAAGGAGAGGATAATATCTCGGCCGGAAAACGTCGTTTACAAGAGGAAATGGGTTTTGAAACAGATTTAAAGGAGACCATATCGTTTATTTACAAAGCACCGTTTGATAATGGTTTGACCGAACACGAATACGACCATATTTTAATTGGGTATTATAACGACGAGCCAAACATTAACCCAAATGAAGTAGCCGATTGGAAATGGATGAGTTTAAATGCTGTAAATACAGATATAAAAGCGAATCCAAATCAATATACGGCGTGGTTCAAAATTATTTTTGAAAAATTTTACGAACACATCAATGTTGAAGGATGAAAGTAACCGTCAGTAGAAAAGCACATTTTAACGCAGCACACAGGTTGTACAGAAAAGATTGGGACGACGCCAAAAACAAAGCCATTTTTGGTAAGTGCAATAACCCTAATTTTCACGGTCACAACTATGAGTTAATCGTTAGTGTTACTGGCAACATTAATCCAGAAACGGGTTATGTAATAGATATAAAAGAGCTTAAGGAGCTTATTAGAGTAGAAATAGAAGAGGCTTTCGATCATAAAAACTTAAACTTAGAGGTTCCAGAGTTTAATGAGCTTAATCCAACTGCCGAGAATATTTCGGTTGTCATTTATAACAAGTTGAAACCTAAATTACCTTCAAATTTAAGTTTGGAAATCACACTTTACGAAACACCAAGAAATTTTGTTACCTATTCAGGACATTAGCCTATGAAAGAATTATTGTATCCCATTAAATTCACGCCAATACTTAAAGAAAAAATTTGGGGCGGCGAAAAATTAAAACAATTGCTAAACAAAAAAAGTGATTCGCCCAACATTGGCGAAAGTTGGGAAATAAGTGATGTAGAAGGTGATACATCCATTGTTTCAAACGGTGAGTTAAAAGGAAAAACATTAAAAACATTATTAAAAACCTATCATTCCAATTTAATAGGAAAGAAAAATTACAGGGTTTTTGGCGACAAATTTCCGTTGCTAATCAAGTTTATTGATGCCAAGCAGGATTTATCCATTCAATTACATCCTAATGATGAGTTGGCAAAAAAGCGTCATAATTCATTTGGCAAAACCGAAATGTGGTACGTTATGCAAGCCGATGAAGGTTCAAATTTGATTATAGATTTTAAAGAAAAAATCACCCCTGAAGTTTATTTAAACCATTTAGAAAATAAAACACTACCTTCAATATTGAATTTTGAACAAGTTACCTCTGGTGATACATTTTTTATAGAAGTTGGTCGTGTACATGCCATAGGCGCAGGCGTAATGTTGGCAGAAATACAGCAAACTAGCGACATTACCTATCGTGTTTACGATTGGAATCGTGTAGATGCTAATGGAAAAGGACGTGAACTGCACAACGATTTGGCTATTGATGCCATTGGTTTTGATATGCCTAATAATTTTAAAATAGCTTACGATAAAGATAAAAATCAATCGAACTCAATGGTGCGTTGTCCTTATTTCACGACAAACTATTTAGAACTCGATACAGTTCTTGACAAAGAAAACACATACGATTCTTTTATGATCTATATGTGTGTAGAAGGTAATGCCCAAATTATTTCAGAAAACAAAACAGTTGAATTACAAGCAGGAGAAACCGTATTGCTTCCCGCAGCATTAAAAACATTTAAAATAAAAGCTGAAAGCGCTAAGCTTTTGGAAGTTTATGTATAAATTTAAAAGAATAAAATAAATGAATTATGGCAAATAAAAGAGACTTAAAAAAAGACATTAATTATGTTTTAGGAGACATTATTGAATCGGTTTATGTTTGGGAATACAATAATACCGACAAAGATTCTAAAAAAGGTGAAGCTATTATAGATGAAGCTATTGAAACGTTTGACGATTTAATGGAACGTGTAAATAAAAGAGGTCTTGATGATGCAAAGGCTCATTTTAAGGCAATTAACAACGATTTAGAAACCAAGGCTAGATCTTTAGTGGATAAAATAAATAAACTTGGTTAAAAAAATGTTTGCAAATTTAATTTACAGAGTTATATTTGCGCACGTTTTTTGCCGATGTAGCTCAGCTGGCTAGAGCAGCTGATTTGTAATCAGCAGGTCGTGGGTTCGAGTCCCTCCATCGGCTCTTAATAAAAAAGCCTCTCAATTTTGAGAGGCTTTTTTTATTAGTTTTCTTTCAATTCTGAAATATAATTGTCCAGGATTTTTCCGTATTTAGAATCTTTAATTCTGGGTGTAAGTGATTGGTTAATGGTGTCTAACCATTTTGGTTGCGCATCGTAAACCTCAGAAAGGGCTAAATATGGCGCTATTTCACTGTCATTATTAGTTACAGCAAAGTTAACCGTATATAAATACTTGCTTTTAATAAGCTTATTAATAGCAATTTGAATTTCATTTATTTTTGATGAATCTCCTAATTTTATCGCTTCAAGTTTATCTTTGTACAACTCTAAACTTTTATCGTTAAAACGACTCATTACTTTTAAATAGTCCTCGTAAAGCGTTTGCTGTTTAGAGCCTTTAATAGTAGCATCAACAACAAAGTTTTTTAATGTTGTAGTAATCTCAGTCGTTCCTTTATCAGCAAAAAAAACAATACGATTGTCAGTACTTTTTTTTGTACTGTTTTTATCTAGTCTTAAATATAACGCTTCTGGTGTTTCTAATTCAGAAGATAATTCAAAGTTTGGATTGCCTTTTATAAGCAAAGAATCTAGAATAATAATAGCGGAGTCTTGTACTCTTTCTAAATAAATCGTTCCCTTTTTTAACCCTTTTATATGCCCTTTAACAATTAAGTCTTGTGGTTTATTATTACAACTAACAATAAACAAAACAATTAAGGCTAAAAGTGAATTTTTCATACTAAGTTTTCTAAAGTTAAGCGGCAAATATAAACGAATTTTTTAAGCACCTGAAGCTATTTTCATAAGCTCTGTACATATAATGGCGCCATAAGTTCCAACTACATAACCAAATACTGCTAGTAAAGCACCAACAGTTGCTAAAGAAGGATGAAAAGCAGCAGCAACAACTGGTGCAGAAGCGGCTCCACCAACATTTGCTTGACTTCCTACAGCTAGGAAGAAATAAGGTGCTTTAATAAGTTTTGCGACTAAAATGAGTAATCCAGCATGGATGGCCATCCAAATTAAGCCAATTAAAATTAGTCCAGGATTTTCAAATATTTTACCTAAATCCATTTTCATACCAATGGTTGCAACTAGAATATAAATAAAAACACTTCCTATTTTACTTGCGCCAGCGCCTTCTAAGTTTTTTGCTTTGGTAAATGATAGTATTATACCAATTAAAGTAGCAATAGATATTAACCAAAAGAAACTACTACCAAAGGAAGATAAAGCACTTTTTGGGTCGCTAACAGCTACAAAATTGTCGTTTAAAAATGTTGAAATTTTTTCCGATCCAAAATGCGCAATTCCAACCGCCACAAAAGCAAACATGAGAATAAGCATTAAGTCGGTTAGCGTTGGTATTTTGGTGATTTTATCACTAAAATTCTGTACTTTTTGTTGTAATTCATCAATGGCTGTATTATCGGCTTTTAACCAATTATCAATCTTTTTTCGTTTTCCAATACCTAAAAGAATAATGGCCATCCAAATATTAGCAACTACAATATCTACTAATACCATACCGCCGTAAAGCTCCTGATTGAATTCGTAAATTTCTAACATAGCAGCTTGATTAGCGCCGCCGCCAATCCAACTTCCTGCTAAAGTAGCAAGCCCTCTCCAAACAGCATCAAACCCTGCACCGCCAACTGTTTCTGGAGAAAATGTCGACACAATTAAAATAGCAATTGGTCCACCAATTATAATACCTATAGTTCCTGTAAAAAACATAGCTAATGCACGCCAACCTAGATTAAAAACGGCTTTTAAGTCAATACTTAAGGTTAATAAAACTAATGATGCAGGTAATAAATATCTGCTGGCAATAAAATAAGTTTTAGAAACATCGGCAGAGATTAACCCTAAAGAGTTAAAAATAGCTGGAATTAAATAACACATTAACAGCCCAGGAATGTACTTGTAAAATACGGGCCAGAAGCCTGTTTTTTTAGATTCTGTATAAAATACAAAGCCAAGAGCTAGCATTAAAAGCCCAAAAACTATAGCATCGTTTGTGAATATTGGTTGGTTTTCCATGTGTAGTTATAATTTGTGCTGCAAAATACCAAAATTAATGGGTATAAAAAAAGCGACTCATGAGTCGCTTTTATTTTTATCGGATTTCTTTTTAGGAACTCTGTTGTGCTCTTTTAACGCTTGCATTAATATCCACTCGATTTGACCATTGGTACTTCTGAACTCATCAGAAGCCCATTTTTCAATGGCTTTGAGCATATCTTCGTTAAGTCGTAATGCAAATGCTTTTTTCTTAGACATTGTTACCTATTTTTATCTCTTTCAAAGACTATAGTTGTCATAGATGTGTTAATATGTATAACTTGCCAACCTTCTCTGGCATATTGGTTAAGGTGATCCTCTAGTTTTTGTATTGGGCTCCTAAAACCTAGAGATTTGGAAACGACTTTATATTCTTTCATTGATTATTTGTATTTTATTTTAATTCTTGAATTTCTCTTTTTGATTTCTTCTAAAAATGGTTCTAGCTGATTCTCAAGTTTTCTAAACTCCATGTGTTTTTCTCTATTTTTAACTGTTGTTAAAGTCATCTCTGTTACAAAATCATCAGAGTTATCTATTTCTATCTTCTTTAAATTATTAATAATAATTTTATTCGACCAATGTATTTTAAAAATTAAATAAGCTATAATTAAAATTATAACAATAAGGCCCAACCATTGAAATCCTAATAATATAATTTCTTTTGTCGTTTCAATAGTGCTATTAAATTTTTGTTTTTGAATAATATTATAGAGCAAAATACCTGCAATAATGGGTAAAATGGTTTTACTTTTTAAGTCTTGTACAATATTATGTTTATTGTTTTCAACATATAATGTGTCGTTATCCATAGAAACATAGCCCTGTACTAAAACAAATCTTTTTTTCATTTTAATGATTTAATGTTCCTGCATTAACTACTGGTGAGGCGTCTTTATCACCACAAAGAATTACCATTAGGTTGCTGACCATAGCTGCTTTACGTTCTTCATCTAAATCGACAATCTCTTTTTTGCCTAATTCTTCAAGTGCCATTTCAACCATACTTACAGCACCTTCTACTATTTTATGTCTTGCGGCAACTATAGCTGTTGCTTGTTGGCGTTTTAACATGGCATTTGCTATTTCTTGAGCATAAGCTAAATAGCCAATTCTTGCTTCAAGAACTTCTATGCCTGCAATGGAAAGTCTTTCATCTATTTCTTTTTCTAGAGCAGCACTAACTTCATTTACGCTTGATCTAAGTGTGATGTCTTCATCCATACCTTCATCGGCAAAATTATCGTAAGGATACATGCTGGCTAATTTTCTAACAGCAGCATCGGTTTGCACGCGAACAAAATTTTCGTAATTATCAACATCAAAAGCTGCTTTGTAAGTGTTTTCTACGCGCCATACTAAAATGGTACTAATCATTACAGGGTTTCCTAATTTATCGTTAACCTTAAGACGTTCGCTATCAAAATTGCTAGCACGTAATGATATTTTCTTTTTTGAATAGAAGGGATTTACCCAGTAAAAACCATTTTTTTTAATCGTACCAACATACTTTCCAAACAATAGTAGAACTCTAGAACCGTTAGGTTGTACCATAACAAAACCAATGGCTAAAATAATAGCGCTTAGTATGGTTATAATAAACCACGGGCTTTTGGTTATTACAATAGCTGCTATGCTTCCAAAGAAGATTAAAACAAAAATAAATAGCATTAAGTAGCCATTTGCTGGAACAATAATTTTTTCTTGTGTCATATTAGTTGATTTAAAGTGATATTAAAATGATATCATAAAGATATATGTGTTTTTGTTTAATTCCAAATTAAAGTTTGGCACAGATATTGTTTTATGTTTAATACTGTAGATAACCATAAGTTATTATACAGTATCCATATTTTTGGTTGGTTAGTTAGTTGAAAAAAAAAGCAGTTCGATTTCGAACTGCTTTTTTACTTTTCTGTAATGAGAGGGGTTATTATTTAATAAAGTTGACTATAGCATTTATAACTTCTGGGTTTATTGTTCTTGATGATTCATTATAGGATTTTGAGTTTTCTAGAGTATCGCCTTCTATAGTAAAGAAAATATGATTCATATTATCGATTATTTTCAACGTACTGTTTTTAGCAGCTTGATGGAGTAGTTTTGCCTCTTCGACAGATACTTGTAAATCTTTTGTACCATTAATAATTAAACAGGGAATCTCTAGTTTGGCTATAATGTCCTCCGGATTATATTGTATCCAATTAATCATAAAGGGTTGTAAGTCCTCATTAAAAAGGCTTGCTAAAACTGGCGGATAATCGCTAGTGATTTTACCTTCTTTTAATGAGGTCAACACTTTTTCTGAAGGCTCTTTAAAAGCTGGTGCGCTTTTTTCAATTTGTTCTAATAGTACATTGTCTATAGATTTTCCTGCTCCAGCAAGAGATATAAAACCCGCCACATGTTTATTAGAAGCTAAAAGCCCAATAAGGCTACCTTGACTATGCCCAGCAATGTATATGTTTTTATATGTTTCTGTATTGGCAAAATAATCTACTACGGCTTGGGCGTCTGTTACAAAATCATCAAATAAAATATTACTGTTATTTATTTTACCTTGCTTAATAAGTTTTACCGATCTTTTATCATACCTAAATGTAGCGATACCATTTTTAGTTATTCCTTTGGCAAGTTTTTTTAACGAATTGTTTTTCATAAAGTTTTGGTTGCCATTTCTATCTGTAGGGCCAGAGCCAGCAATAATGATAACCAAATTGGAAGTTTTATTATTTGGAGTTAATAATGTACCATCAATAAGTTTTGTGATAGCTATTTCTTTAATTTGGAATGTAGTGTCTTGTGCTTTAGTTACTAAAGGAAATACTATAAATGTGATTAAAATAATTCGTGCCAAATTTTTCATAGTTGTTTTTTTATTTTCTTTATCTAAAGATATAATAATTCTTAGCATATAAAACGGATTTTTTAATTTTCAGGTATGTATTTCGTCGGTAAAATTAAATATTTTGACCCAAAATGTTAAAAAAAAGTGCATTTCATCGAAAATATGTGTCTTTAAACGTTCTTGTAGGTATTTAATTATACATTTGGTGTGTACTAGAAAATTACTTTTTAGTTCAATGGATTAATTAATTAATATTTGCATTATGTTGTTGATACTAGAGACCCTAAATCTAACTACATATATGAATGCAAATGAAACAGAAAACCGAGGTTGAGGGACCTCGGTTTTTTAATTAATATACCTAAATGTTAGGTTGATTCTTTTACCAACTTGCTGTTTTGTTTTTGGTATTTGATGTACCCAAAACTCCTGCATAGCGCCTTTCATTATTAGTAAACTTCCATGTTGTAATAACAGTTTATGGTTCTCATTTTTTAATGTTCTGTGTTTAAATTTAAAAACTCGTTCTGTTCCTAAGGAAAGAGAAGCGATTGTTGGATGTTTGCCTAATTCTTTTTCGTTGTCAGCATGCCAGCCGTTACTATCGTTTCCATTTCTATATAAATTTAGGAGTACACTAGAGAAATTGTGATTGCATATATCTTCTACTTCCAATTTTAAATTTAAAAGTGTTTTTGTAAATTTTTTGGGATGCATACTTATATTAGAGTAGGAATAAGGTTTGTTATTTTCAGCATACAAGGCTGTTAATCTTGGTTGTTTATAGGTTTTGCCAAAAACAGTAATATCATCTTGTTGCCAAAGGGTTTCTTTTAAAAGAGTTTTAAAGTAAATATTTGCTTTTGCTCTATTTAAAAAGTTAGGATAATAAATTAGCTTAGCATCTGGTAAACTAAAGGTGTTTTTTTCGTTTGAAAATAAGTCCATAACCTATTTTTTTCTAAATTAGTCAATATATGATGAAACTTAAAACGACACTGTATATTATCCTATTTCTTTTGGTGAATGATCAAAACGCTCTTCCAGAAGAGTTTGTTAATGTCAAAGAAATAATTCCAGACATAACGATTGAGTTAAGATATTATTCTACAAATAATTTTGTGGGTGATACCATACCAGGTTATTATGCGAATGAACTCATTCTAACAAAACCTACTGCAAAGGCTTTAAAAAAAGTACAAGAAGAATTGCAAGAGCAGAATTTATGTTTAAAAGTTTTTGATGGGTATCGCCCACAACAAGCGGTGAATCATTTTATGGTTTGGGCTAAAGACTTGAATGATACCATAAATAAGCAAGAGTTTTATCCCAAAGTTGAAAAACGCCATTTGTTTCGAGAAGAATATATTGCTACACGATCTGGTCATAGTCGCGGAAGTACAGTCGATTTAACCATAATTAACGGTAATACAGGTGAAGCATTAGATATGGGAAGTCCATACGACTTTTTTGGGCAAGAATCCTGGGTAAATTACGATGGTATAACTTTAAAACAGAAACAGAATAGACAACTATTACAGCAAGTTATGATAAAACATGGCTTTAGGAATTACGCTAAAGAATGGTGGCATTTTACATTACGAGGCGAACCGTTTCCAAAAACATATTTTGATTTTAAAATTCAATAGTTTTTTTATTGAGGAATATAATAGGAAAATAATGTTGCGCTTAGACTGCAAGTATCTCAAACGTTTTAGTGTAAAAAACTTCATTGAAATATAATAATATAGGTTTGTGCTTCTACATTTTAACTGTATTTTTGCGCCTTTCAAAATAACTCAACCTTATGACAAGTTTTATTAGAAAACGAGCAGCAAATGCTAAGAACGATATTTTAAGTGGTATTACGGTGGCTTTGGCTTTAGTGCCAGAAGCTGTTGCTTTTGCTTTTGTTGCAGGGGTAGATCCGTTAGTAGGGCTTTATGCTGCTTTTATGATTGGTTTAATCACTTCAATTTTTGGTGGTAGACCAGGCATGATTAGTGGTGCAACTGGTGCTCTGGCAGTAGTTATGGTAAGCCTAGTTGCCGAAGGAAATGCTATGGGAGCAGAAGGCGAAAACTTAGGGTTGTATTATTTGTTTGCGACCGTAATTCTAATGGGAATTATTCAAATGCTTGCTGGAGTATTTAAACTAGGAAAGTTTGTGAGATTAATTCCTCACCCAGTAATGATGGGATTTGTTAACGGATTAGCTATTGTTATTTTCTTGTCGCAATTAGGGTTGTTTAAGGAGTTTGTTAACGGCGAAGTGGTTTGGATGCAAGGGCCAAAACTATGGATTATGATTGCTTTAGTTGCCTTAACAATGGGAATTATGTACGGACTTCCAAAACTAAATAAAAAACTACCAGAGGCTTTAATTGCCATTTTAGTCGTCTCGGCTATAGTGATTTTTGGAAATTTAGATGTAGCAACTGTAGGAAGCTTTATTAGAGATGGTGGAGGCGAAGGTTTAAAAGGTGGTTTGCCAACATTCCAAACAGATATTTTTAATAAAGTCCCAATGACATGGGAAACACTTAAATTTATTGGCCCGTATGCATTAATTTTAGCAGCGGTAGGTTTAATAGAATCTTTAATGACGTTAAACTTAATAGATGAATTAACCGAAACTAGAGGAAACACCAATAGAGAATGTTTAGCGCAAGGAGGTGCTAATATAGTTACGGGACTTTTTGGAGGCATGGGCGGTTGTGCTATGATTGGGCAATCCATAATAAACATTAAAGGAGGCGGAAGAACACGCTTGTCTGGTATTGTGGCAGCTTTAGGACTTCTCTTTTTTATCCTATTTGCTTCTGGATTAATAGAACAAGTGCCAATTGCAGCTTTAGTAGGTGTTATGTTTATGGTCGTTATTGGTACGTTCGCTTGGAGTAGTTTTAGAATAGCCGGTAAGATTCCAAGAAGTGATTTATTTGTGTTATTACTAGTTTCTGGTTTAACCGTAATTTTCGATTTAGCTATAGCGGTAATTGCTGGGGTTATTGTGAGCGCTTTGGTGTTTTCTTGGGAAAATGCTAAAAGAATTAGAGCAAGAAAGCGTGTTAAAGACAATGGAACAAAAGTTTACGAAATCTGGGGGCCTTTATTTTTTGGTTCTATAAAAGCCTTTAACGATAAATTTGATGTTAAAAACGACCCAGATACAGTTGAAATTGATTTTGTAGAGTCACGTGTAAGCGATCACTCTGCTTTAGAAGCCATCTTTAATATAGTTGAAAAGTATGAAGCCGCAGGGAAGAAAATTACATTAAAACATTTAAGTGAAGACTGTAAAGCGTTATTGTATAAAGCTAGTCCAAAATTTAAAGAGGTTATTGTAGAAGATATCGATGATCCAAGATATCATTTAGCAGCCAATCCAGAAGAGTTTCCTAAATCGCTTTCAGAATATAAGTTTTAGGGGTTATTTTACAACAACACTATCGGGAACTAGTTTACTGTAATCGCCGTGATTCCTTATAACATCTCTAACAATAGATGAAGAAATATATGATGTTTTTGCAGCAGTTAATAAAAAGACAGTTTCTATTTTAGAGAGTTTTCTATTGGTGTGAGCAATGGCTTTTTCAAATTCGAAATCGGCAGGATTACGTAAGCCACGTAAAATAAATTGCGCATCGATTTCTTTGCAAAAGTCAACCGTTAAACCTTCGTAAGTCACTACTTTTACTTTATCTTCATTTTTAAAAGAAGCTTCAATAAAGGCTTTTCTTTCTTCAAGAGAGAACATGTATTTTTTTTCTGCATTTACCCCAATGGCCACAATAACTTCGTCAAAAAGTTTTACACCGCGTTTAATAATGTCGTAATGTCCTAATGTTATGGGGTCAAAAGACCCAGGAAATATGGCTCGTCTCATTTTTTAAGCTATTAATTCTTTAAAGTTACGTATAATAAATGTGTTATGCTTTTAAAGCTTCTTCAATGGCATTACTAAACAGGTCTTGTAACGAAATACCTGCTTGTGCTGCTTGTTGTGGTAAAATACTTTCGGCAGTAAGACCAGGAACAGTATTTATTTCTAATAAATGTGGTTCATCGTCTTTAAAAATATATTCACTTCGGCTAAAGCCTGTCATTTTTAAAATGGTATAGACTTTTTTGGCTAAAGTGCGTACTTTTTTAGCTTGGGCTTCATTAATTCTGGCAGGGGTTATTTCTTGTGATTTTCCTAAATACTTGGCCTCAAAATCGAAAAAGTCGTTTTCGCTAACAATTTCGGTTATGGGTAAAACTTTAATATTTCCTTTGTAACTTATAACACCAACAGATACTTCGGTACCATCTAAAAAAGCTTCAATAATTATTTCGTCATCTTCTTTAAAAGCAAAATCGATGGCGGCTTGTAAGTCTTCTTGCTTGTAAACTTTGGTAATGCCATAACTGCTACCAGCTTTATTAGCTTTTACAAAACAAGGTAAGCCAACTTTTTCTATAATGGCTGTTTCGCTAATAGTATCACCTAAATTGACATAGTACGACTGAGCTGTTTTTATACCATGAGGCTTTAAAACACTTAAACAGTCACGTTTATTAAATGTTAATGCCGCTTGATACATACCGCAACTGGTATGCGGAATACCTAAAAGTTCTAAATAGCCTTGCATGTAGCCATCTTCACCAGGTGTACCATGAATGGCATTAAAAACACAATCGAAAAGAATTTTTTGGTCATGAATGATAACAGAAAAATCATTTTTATCTACAGGGAATTCAACATTATCATCATTAACATATACCCATTTATGTTCTAATATATGTATGCGGTAAAGATTATATTTATCTTGATTTAACGATGTGTAAACCACGTTACCACTTTTTAAGGATATTTCAAATTCGCTGGAATATCCACCCATAATAATGGCGATGTTTTTTTTCATTTTTTATACCTATAGTGTAGGCGACTTTTTTAAAATAATAATCCAAAAACGACCAATGCGACGTAAATAATATTGGTTAAGCTAAAATATCACATAATAACCGAAAGAAAAAACAGTTCTGTTTTTATATATTTGTTTGATAAATAAAATTTCATGAGTCTTATAAAGTTTGTTACTAGTAAAACCTTTTTAAAGCAAGTTATACTTGCTATTATAGGGGTGTTTGTATTATGTTTTTTACTACTAAAATGGCTGAATGTTTCTACTAATCATAACGAGTTCGAAACGGTGCCAAATTTAACAGGGAAGTCTGTAGAAGTAGCAAAAATAGAGTTAAATAATAACCACTTGGCAATGGAAATACAAGACTCTTCTAACTTTAATCCCGACTATCCAAAATTTGCTGTAATAGATCAAGACCCTAAAGCAGGCAAAAAAGTAAAAGAAAACCGAAAGATATATTTAACCTTAAACCCTTCTGGTTACCGTAAAGTAAACGTCCCAGATTTAGTTGGTAAAACATTTAGGCAAGCCAAACCCACATTAGAAGCTTTAGGGTTTAGAGTCGGAGAAACCTCTTATGTAGATTACTTAGGTAAAGATGAGGTGGTAAAAGTAACGTTTGAAGGTTCGGAAATTAAAATAGGCGATAAGCTGCCAAAAACATCAAAAATAGACTTGGTTTTAGGTAATGGAAACCGACCAGAATAAGAAACGCATGATTCAAGAAAACCAAGACGATATAGAGAAAAGTGAGGACGATCTTTATGAGCATTATTCCTTTACAGCCGAGAAAGGGCAACAGCCACTTCGCATAGATAAATACTTAATGAATTTTATTGAAAATGCTACCCGAAATAAAATTCAAGCAGCGGCCAAGAGTGGTAACATACATGTGAATGGTACTCCTGTAAAGCAAAACTATAAAGTAAAACCTTTTGATAAAATTCAGGTGCTTTTCGAGCACCCACCATTTGAGTATTTACTTACCCCAGAAAATATTCCGTTAGATATTGTTTACGAAGATGAGGAGCTTTTAGTTGTAAACAAACCTGCAGGAATGGTTGTGCATCCTGGACATGGTAATTATTCGGGAACATTAATAAATGCGTTAATTTATCATTTTGAAAACCTACCAAACAACTCAAGTAATAGACCTGGGTTGGTGCATCGTATAGACAAAGATACAAGCGGTCTTTTGGTTGTAGCAAAAACCGAAACAGCTATGGCGCATTTAACCAAACAGTTTTTTAATAAAACTAGTGAACGCGAGTATATTGCTATAGTGTGGGGAAATGTTGAAGAAGATCAAGGCACTATTGAAGGCAACATAGGACGTCATCCTAAAAACCGATTACAAAATACCGTTTTCTTAGGCGATCAAGCAGAGAAGGGAAAACCAGCCGTAACGCATTACAAAGTTATAGAGCGTTTAGGTTATGTAACCTTAGTATCCTGTAAGTTAGAAACAGGAAGAACACACCAAATACGTGTTCATATGAAACACATTGGCCATACTTTATTTAATGACGAACGTTATGGCGGTGAAAAAATATTAAAAGGAACCACATTTAGTAAATACAAGCAATTTGTAGAAAACTGCTTTAAAGTCTTACCACGACAAGCGCTCCATGCCAAAACCTTAGGTTTCGAGCACCCTAAAACAGGTAAGTGGATGAGCTTTACGTCAGAGTTGCCAGAAGACATGACCCTTTGCATTGAAAAATGGCGTAACTATGCCAAACATATTGATAGTTAAAAAAAAGTTGTATATTTAATAGAGTTTTTTCTTGAAAAATTCAGGAAACTTAATTTTGCTATTATGAATAGAAGAGATTTTCTTAAAAAAACAGGTCAAACCTTATTAGTTACATCTGCAGCATCTTTAGTAGGCGTTTCGTTAGCGTCTTGTAGTAGTGATGACGATGGATCATTTTACGATGGTTATTATGGTGATGGTTACTATGATGACGATTCTTACAATGATGGATACTATGACGATAGTTATTATAGTGATGGCTATTACGATGATGGATACTAAGATGACGACTATTATGACGATGGATATTACAGTGGCTAATACAACATGTAGTATTGAATAGAATTTTATTCCTTCACGATACAGGCATAACCTTAAAGCGTGGTGCCGAATTAACATTAACCCAACTTATTTCCTATGGAGACGAGTTGGGGTTTTTAGTTGAACTAAATCTTCTTGAAAACTTTAAAATAACCAAAGAGAAGATAGCTCAATCAAATATAATTATTGTAAGTAGTACATCGCGTTGTCAATTTGAAATAGAATTGCTCCAATACATTATAAACAGTAATAAACCATATGTTAAGCTAGAGTACGATTATAATTTTTGTGTTAGGCGAAACCTATTGTGTTTAAGTGAAAAGAACGTTAAGAATTGCTGTAATAATGAAAAATATCATCTTTACAGAAATCTGTTTGCTAACGCACGATTAAATGTATTTCAATCACCAAAACATTATCAATATCATTACGATTTTTTTGGAGAAGCAATAGGTGAACATTTAATAATGCCTCCAACTGTAGATGTTGATAATCTTCAAATTTCAAAAGAGAAACTAGACCAAATTCCGTTTTTTGGAACCCTTAATAACCTTAAAGGTGGTTATGAATTTGTTGATTATGCTGTTAACCATCCAGATAAGCAATTTGTTGTTTATGGCGAAAACAAACTACAAGTAGATATCCCTAAAAACATTAAGTTTAAATCTCCAATAGAAAACAAAGAGGTTTTAAATATACTAGGCAAAACAAAAACCATTATAATAAAACCTGTTTGGCCAGAACCCTCAGGACGGTTAGCTGCAGAAGCTTTTTTATCTGATTGTGAGATTATCACTAATGATAAAGTAGGAACGTGGTCGTTTAACTTTTATCCAGATGATAAAGCAAAAGCTTTAAAAGCCATAAAGGAGACGATACCAGAATTTTGGAACAACATTAATTTAATACAGAATCAAGAATTAGATAAAGAACAAAACAAAAGTTTAGGTAAT
The DNA here is from genome assembly GCF_037126245.1 of Mangrovimonas cancribranchiae. NCBI lineage: Bacteria > Pseudomonadati > Bacteroidota > Flavobacteriia > Flavobacteriales > Flavobacteriaceae > Mangrovimonas > Mangrovimonas cancribranchiae. The sequence continues at coordinate 1,876,133 of NZ_CP136925.1, read as the reverse complement.
GTACTTGTAAAGAAATCTTATGGAGGTTTGGGAGACATTTTTTTTACGATACCTGCAGTTTATAAATTAAAGGCAGTATCCCAAAAAGTAACCTATGCTTTAGCGCCTAGATTGGTTAACTTTTTTAAAACCTACTTAAACGGTGTTGCAGTTATAAGTAGTAAAGAAATCGAAACTAAGCAATACGATACTATAATAGAGTTAGGAAACCATCCTAAGTTTAACTACGAGGTTAATCAAATTGAATATATAACAGGCAAGAAACTTAAACAACATTCCATTAAACATTATATTGATGGCGTTGCTCGTTTACACGCAAATATTGAGAATAATTATTCTGGGTTTCCTTATTTTAAAAGAGATGAAACAGCATTAAAATCAAAAAAATATTTCACGGTTCACCCGGGAGCTGGATTTATTTTAAAGGCTTGGCCAATTACATACTTTGCTAAATTAATCGAACAAATACATAATTATTACCCAGAGTTAGAAGTACAAGTTATACAAGGCCCCAAGGATCCAGATATTTCACCTTATTTAAGTCGTGAATTGTCTTTTAAAATAATTGATGGCGGTATAGAAGATGTTGCTAAAGCCGTCTCTGGTGCCATGTTTCATATAGGTAACGATTCTGGTATTACCCATTTGGCAGGAGCATTTAACTGCCCAATTTTAACTATTTACGGACCAACTGGGCCAGGGTCTTGGGGCGCATATTCAGAAAATGTAGAGTTAATATGGGGTAAAAAAGGTCATTGTAATTTAACGTGTAACTATAATGTTATTATTAATTGTGAAGATAGAGTTTGTTTAAATAACGTTTTACCCAATAGGCTTTTTTATAGATTGCAAAAACTATTGGATAAATTAGGGTTTACAAGCCAAGAAATCTATTATTACAATACAGAGTTTCAGTTAAAAAAGGAGAAAAATAATAGCTATGTTTTTAAAAACTTAGAAAATGAATATTTGTTAGAGTTTTCAGACGAGGAAAGCCAACATTATTTTTCTAGTGCTTTTAATGGAGAGATTATTAACACCAAAAATATGCCAGAACAATTTAGAGAAATGTTTAGCTCTTTAGTGTCCTTAGATATTTTTACACCTATGATGCATTTAAAATAATGCAATCGAAAAAACTTATAAAGTAATAACGAGAATATGACAAAATTGTTTGATAAAATATGAATACCATTGTAATTTTATAAAAAATATCATGATTTATGAAACTCGTCTTATCTCCAGCAAAATCATTAGATTACGAAAGTAATCTGCCAACTTCAAAAACGACGGAAGCTTGTTTTTTAAAAGAAGCTGAACGTTTAAATACTTTGCTAAAGAAAAAATCACCTAAAAGTTTATCTAAGCTTATGGGAATTTCAGATAACTTGGCACAGTTAAATTACCAACGTAATCAAGATTGGGAATTGCCATTTACATCAAATAATGCCAGACAAGCTGTGTACGCTTTTAATGGCGATGTTTACAGAGGATTAGATGCGTATACCATTGCAGAAAATAAACTAGATAAACTTCAAAATACAGTAAGGATAATTTCTGGACTTTATGGGGTGTTAAAACCTTTAGATTTAATACAACCTTACCGCTTAGAAATGGGAACTAAAATGCCTGTAGGAAAAAATAAAAACCTATATGAATTTTGGAGAAAAAAAGTGACGCAATCTTTAAATGAAGAATTACAAGAAGACGACGTATTTTTAAATTTAGCAAGTAATGAGTATGCTAAAGCTATAGATAGAAAAGCGTTAAAAGCACCGGTGATTGATGTTGATTTTAAAGAACTAAAAAATGGAAAATATAAAACCATTGCCATTTACGCTAAACTAGCACGTGGTTTAATGGCACGGTATATTGTGGAGAATGATGCAAAAACCATTGAAGATGTTAAAGGATTCGATGTAGAAAATTACCGTTTTAGCGAAGCCTTATCAACAGACAAAAAACTTGTGTTTACAAGGTAGTTATTTGGCTTTTTTGTTAACGTCAATTTTGTTTTCAGGGCGCGGCTTTTTCTTTATACGTGGTCTCCTTACGCCATAAGTGCCTCTGTGTATTTTTCCGCGTTTTGTCTTTTTATCGCCTTTTCCCATAGTTAATCAATTTTGAGTTCACTATAATTTACAAAAACGAAGAATAAATTCAAAAAAAAACGCTAGTGTTTATACATCAACATCCTTATAAACCGTTTATTCCAAAAGACACGTCAAAATTAATTGTTGGGACATTGCCACCGCCTAGATTTACAACGGGCGATTTAAAACCAGACGATGTTAATTTTTGTTATGGTAGTCGCGATGGACAATTATGGAAAATTTTAAACAGGATATTTGATTTAAACCTAAAATTTGAAAATACAGAAGAAGCTGTTGTGCATAGAAAATCGTTTCTTAAAAAACACAACATAGGCATTTGCGATATGGTTGAAAAAGCCAAGCGTGATAAAATTGATGCGTCAGATTTAGGAATGCAAGATGTTGAGTTGCGAGATATGATTAAGATTTTGCAACAGCATACAACCATTAAAACATTGCTTTTTATGGGTGGAAATAGTAAAAATGGTCCTGAATATTTTTTTAGAAGACATATAAAACCTCATGGAATTAAACTTAAAGTAGTTTCTAATCAGGTGCCAAGAATACATCAGTTTTTAGTGCCAAATACATCGCGTATAATAAAAACAGTCTCTCTAACGGCGCCTTCAGGAAGTGCTAACAGAGCCGTTGGTAGTATGGCGCTTTACAAACAATTAAAGCAACGCGATTCTAATTTTAGTACGTTAGATTTTAGGGTAATGCAATACACCGAGTTTTTTAAGTAAGATATAAATAAGCCCAATACATTAAAGCAAATTGTAGCGGAAGTCTTAAAATTAAAAGCCATTTCGGGAAACCTGCACCAGCTTTTTCACTTGAAAGCATATAAAAATGAACAAGTAAAAAAATGGTGAGCATTAAAATAATGCCATAAATAGCTAAGTTTCTTGTACTATTAAAGTATAGTAAAACCCCAAAAAGAATTTCGAAAAAACCACTTAAATACACTAGAAACCTATGGTTAGGTAAATACCTGGGCATAATTCGCATGTATACTTTAGGTTTTACAAAGTGCATAATGCCAGCTAAAATGTAAATTATAGCCATAACGTACAAGTGCCAAAGGTTACTCATCCTTAAATTGTTTAAAGCTAATTCCCATACCATAGTTATTCGCATTTTGCCTTATTAAACTTGAATTTGGAGCAGTAGCTTTATTAAACTGAATCCATTTGTTATTATGAAGAAACACTCTTTTTGTATAAGTTTTGTTATACGAAATTTCATCTGTAAAAGGTAAGAGCGGTCTAAAATTGGTGGGTATTTTTACCAAACCTTGTCTACCTTTTATTTCTTTATATTTCTTATTAGGAAGTAATTTGCCGTTCTTATCTGTGTATCCAAGAACTTGTAAAGAAATGAAAATTCCTGTTTTAGGAATGAAAATATTATGACTTGAAACGTCTAGATTGTATTGGTCGCCATCTTTTTCGGTAACACGAAACACCACATTTTCAAAGAGTAATGGATCTCCTGGAAAGCCATCATTATTACTATAAAAATTAACTTTAAATAGGGTTGAGAATGGTTTTTTATCAGCGTTTTTTCGTTTTCGTTTGCTCCAATCTTGCGATTCTAAAGCTATAGGAAAATGCACTTGACTTAGTTGTTTATCTAATTTGTCTTTGTTGGGGAAAAACACAGCTATTTCCGATTCTATTGTAGGTAGCCAACATTTGTAATAATCGTCGTCAAGATAGGGTTTTAAGGTTTCAACATCATAATCACGATTTTTAACAGCATAAATAAAAACTTCATCCAGTTTGTCCACTTTTTGAGGCATATAAATAGTATCTGGAAGTTTACTAGAGTGTAGTTCTATATTTTTATAACCAAGCGACGATATAAATAGCGAATCTACATCAGAATATAGTTTTTTGGTAAAAAGAAACATCCCATCTTCATCTGCAAAAATACCTTGTCCGTTTCCAAAAGACACGGTGGCATAAGGGACGCTTTCTTTTGTATTGTCATCAATAATATAAGTTTGCGAAAAAATGGGAAGCCAGCCTAAACAGCTTAACACTAGTAGATGAAAATTTCTCATAAAGTGAAGATACCAAATAAAAAACGGCTTCCAAAGTATGGAAACCGTTTTGATGAATTTTTTACTGTAAGAGCGTTATTCTTTGTCTAAGTTTTTTGTCATGTTAAAACCAGCAAAAAGTCCTAAACCAGCCATAGTAAAAATACATGACGGATAAATGGCATTGTCGTTAATAGTTGTATAACTTTCTAGTAACAAGGCAATAAAAGAGCCTAAGCCAATACCAGTTAATAATAAGGCTAAGTTTAATATTAAAACTTTCCAAATAGGAGCTGTTTTCTGTTTCCCTTTAACAAAAATACTAGCGTCGGCACCTTTTTCAATTAAAGCAAGACGTTCTTTGTTTCTTGTTGAAAAGTATAAGTAAAATATGCCGAAAACGGCGCCGAAAATAACAGGTAAAATAATAACTTCTGATCCCATGACTGTTTGTTTTTAATTGATTATTTTTAATGAGTTCATAGTTTATGACGACAGTTTTTTAATTATGGTTACAACTTTTTTAAAATTTTTTTTTCTTTACATATGTAACCAAACAGGAAAACCTATCGTCTTATGCTAAAATGAAAGACACTAACAACCAAAAAATCATCCATCAAGTATTACAAGGCAATACAGCTGCTTTTGTAACGTTGGTTGATACATATAAAGATTTAGTGTTTAGTTTAGCATTACAAATGTTAAAACATCGCGAAGAAGCGGAAGAGGTTGCACAAGATACGTTTATTAAAGTGTATAAATCACTAGAAAAGTTTAAAGGCGATTCTAAATTGTCTACATGGATATATAAAATTACGTATAACAATTGTTTAGACAGAATTAAAAAAAATAGGAAGCATTTTAATGAAGTGCCAATAGATAGTTTTACAGAACGTGAAGTAAAAAGTATAGATAATGCTTTTAATGCTTTGGTTGCTGTAGAACGTAAGGAGGCGATTACAAGTTGCATAAGTAAGCTTCCAAACGATGAAGGGTTTTTGCTAACATTATATTATTTTGAAGAAAAGTCTTTAAGTGAAATATCAAAAATAATGAGTATAACCCAGAACAATGTTAAGGTTAAATTGTTTAGAAGCCGGAAAAAACTAGCCACTATTTTAAAACAATATTTAGAACCTGAATTAATAGCAAGTTATGAAAGACCAGACAGATAAACAGGTAACGCAATTTATAGACAATATTTTTGAAAATTCAAGTTTAGAATCACCTTCATTAGAATTTTCAACACAAGTGATGTCTAAAATACATGCTATAAATAATACTAAGGTAACTACTTACAAACCGTTAATTTCAAGATCTGTATGGATAGCAATAGCAGTCGTTTTTGTAGGGTTTTTAGCTGCAATTTTAGTTAATGTAACTTTTACCCAAGCCTCTTGGTTAACTTTTTTAGACTTTAGTATAGTTTCTAGACTAGGTAATATCTTTCCTAGTACCCAATTACCAACAAGTTTAGTTTATGCGATACTATTTTTTGGTATTATGCTATTAGTGCAATTAACGTGGCTTAAGCGTTATTTTAATAAACGCTTACAGTTCTAATATTCGGTTTTATCAACTTTATTGGTCCACTTATTAAAAACAGAAACACCTTCTTTTTGTAAAATTTGTTGAAAAGAGATACTTCGTACAGAAATAGGTTTATCAATTTCTTCGTAAATAAAATGGTCGTCAAAATCTATATTGGCAGCATCTTTTTTATCGCAAGCATAAAATACTTTTTGAGGTCTAGCCCAATAAATAGCCCCTAAACACATAGGGCAGGGTTCGCATGAGGTGTAAATAGTGCAATCGTCTAATTGAAATGTTCCTAAAGCTTCGCAAGCTTTTCTAATGGCAACAACTTCGGCATGTGCGGTAGGATCGTTGGTTGAGGTAACACAGTTATGCCCTTCGGCAACAATTTTTCCGTTTTTTACTATAACACACCCAAAAGGTCCGCCAGCATTTTTGTTCATGCCTTCTTCTGCCAAGCTAATGGCACGTGTCATAAAATGTTTATCGTTTTCTGTCAATTGTATGTGATTTTTTAATCTAACATTTGCAAATATAAGGACAAATTTTAAGAGCTTAGTGGTGTAATTTGTTAGCTATAAAGCTATGGAATATTGATATAAAAAAGGGATTGTTATTTTTTATGGTGAATGGCATGATAACTGTTAACAACTTCCGTTTTATAAAGTCGTAAATAATTGTATTTTTACGGGAGAAAAAACCAAATCAATTAATGGGTAAAATTATAGCCATTGCCAATCAAAAAGGTGGTGTTGGAAAAACAACCACTTCTGTAAACCTTGCTGCTTCGCTAGGTGTGTTAGAAAAAAAAGTGCTTCTTATTGATGCCGATCCACAAGCGAATGCTACGTCAGGATTAGGTATTGATGTTGAAGAAGTCGAATTAGGAACTTATCAGTTGCTAGAGCATACCAATACAGTAAAAGAAGCTATTGTAAAAACCGAAACACCAAATCTGGATATTATTCCAGCGCATATTGATTTGGTTGCTATAGAAATTGAATTAGTAGATAAGGATAGGCGCGAGTATATGCTTCAACAAGCTATACAAGAGATAAAGGATGATTATGATTTTATTTTAATTGATTGTGCACCGTCTTTAGGGTTACTAACGTTAAATGCTTTAACAGCATCCGACTCGGTTATTATTCCTATTCAATGCGAATATTTTGCCTTAGAAGGTTTAGGCAAGTTGTTAAACACAATAAAAAGCGTACAAAAAATACATAATAATAAACTGGATATAGAAGGCATGTTGTTAACCATGTACGATTCACGTTTAAGACTATCAAATCAAGTGGTAGAAGAAGTGCAAAAGCATTTTAACGATATGGTTTTTCAAACAATTATTCAACGAAATGTAAGACTTAGTGAGGCACCAAGTTATGGCGAAAGCATTATTAATTACGATGCCGCTAGTAAAGGCGCCAGCAATTATTTAAGTTTGGCGAAGGAAATCATTAATAAAAACTCCTAATTTATGGCGAAGGCAACAAAGAAACAGGCTTTAGGAAGAGGATTATCAGCATTATTAAAAGATCCTAGTAACGACATTAACTCTGTACAAGACGAAAATGCCGATAAGGTTATAGGAAATATAGTAGATTTAGATATTGAGACGATAGATATTAATCCGTTTCAACCGCGAACAAACTTTAACGAGGAAACGCTACGCGAATTAGCGTCATCTATTAAAGAATTAGGCGTTATTCAACCAATAACTGTTAGAAAGTTAGATTTTAATAAGTACCAATTAGTTTCTGGAGAAAGACGTTTTCGAGCTTCTAAGTTAATAGGCTTAGAAACTATTCCTGCTTACATAAGAATAGCAAACGACCAAGAGTCTCTAGAAATGGCCTTGGTAGAAAATATTCAGCGTCAAGATTTAGATCCAATAGAAATTGCCTTATCGTACCAACGTTTAATAGATGAAATTAGCCTTACACAAGAGCAAATGAGCGAGCGTGTAGGAAAAAAACGTTCTACGATTGCTAACTATTTACGCTTGTTAAAGCTCGATCCTATTATTCAAACAGGTATGCGCGACGGCTTTATTTCTATGGGACATGGGCGTGCCATAATTAATATAGAAAACCAAAGCCACCAATTAGATATTTACGAGCAAATTATCTCTAAAAAATTATCGGTACGAGATACAGAAGCTATTGTTAGAGCGTTTCAACAAGGAGAAGAAGCTCCAAAACCTTCTTCAAAATCTAAATCGCAAGAACTTCCAAAATACATAAAAAAAGGAGCCAAAGAGTTTTCAGAATACTTTGGTCATAAAATAAACGTTAAGGTTAATAATAAAGGAAAAGGTAATATTAGTATTCCTTTTCATTCAGAAGAAGACTTTAATCGTATCATCAAACTCGTAAAAAGTGCCAAGTAAATATATACTCGCGTTTTTTTTACTATTTGTTTTTTCATTTTCAGCTTTAGCTCAAGAAGGTAAGGATGAAGAAAATAAAAAAGAAGACAAAAGTAAACTTACTCCAACCGAAGAATTGGTTGTTGAGCAGGCAGCTATAGATAAAAAACCTATAGATCCACTTGCACCAGCAAGGGCGGCTTTCTATTCGGCGGTATTGCCAGGATTGGGGCAAGCATACAATAAAAAGTATTGGAAGATACCCATTGTGTATGCGGGATTAGGAATAGGGATGTATTTTTATTTGGATAATCAAAAAGAATACCAACGTTATCGCGATGCCTATAAAAGACGATTAGCCGGTTTTCAAGACGATGAGTTTTATGGCGTTGTTACAGATGATGGCTTACGAGAAGCCCAAAAAACATTACGTAGAAACAAAGAAATTTCCCTTTTGGTTACAATTGGTATTTATGCACTAAATATTATCGATGCCAATGTAGACGCTCACTTATTACAGTATAATGTAGATGATAACCTGTCGTTACGACCACATTATAAGCTTAATGAGTTTGATAATACGGGCGATTTAGGCGTAACTCTTAATTTCAAATTTTAATTTATGAAAATAGCACTACTAGGATATGGTAAAATGGGAAAAACCATTGAAAAAATAGCCTTAAGTAGAGGACACGATATTGTTATAAAAACATCAGATGAAGATGGTTACGATATATCTCAAGCCGATGTAGCTATAGATTTTAGCGTGCCAAATGCTGCTTTTTATAATATAGTGAATTGTTTTAAACACAACGTACCGGTAATTTCTGGTACAACGGGTTGGTTGCAAAATTATGATAAGGCTGTAGAGCTTTGTGAAGAAAACAAAGGCGCTTTTATTTATGCATCTAACTTTAGTTTAGGCGTTAATATCTTTTTCGAGCTAAATAAAAACCTAGCTCGTATGATGAGTCAGTTACGGGAATACGATGTCTCTATGGAAGAGGTTCACCATACACAAAAATTAGATGCCCCTAGTGGAACAGCCATTACATTAGCTGAAGATATTATTTCTGAACATGCCGACTATACCGAATGGAAATTAGAGTCAGGCCTCGAAGGAGTAATACCTATCACAGCAAAGCGTATTGAAAATGTGCCCGGTACGCACAGTATAGACTACAAAAGCGAAGTTGATACGATAAATATAACACACACAGCACATAGCAGACAAGGTTTTGCGCTTGGTGCTGTTGTAGCAGCAGAATGGTTACTTGGAAAAACAGGTGTTTTTACTATGAAGGATGTGTTAAATATTGGTTAATGCTAATAACATCTTGTAACTTTCTTAAATAATACAATACTAAAAAAGAAACTCTTTAAAATATGACTTGGACGCAGTGGTTAATTTTCATTCTAGTAATTCAAGTAATTCACGGCTTAGGAACATGGAAATTGTATGTAAAAGCAGGTAAACAAGCTTGGCAAGCATTTGTTCCAGTATATAATGCTGTTGTTTTAATGAAAATAATTAATCGCCCATGGTATTGGACGATTTTATTATTCTTACCTATAGTTAACCTTATTATGTTTCCTGTTGTTTGGGTTGAAACTGCTAGGAGTTTTGGTAAAAATTCAGCTACCGATACATTATTGTCTATTGTAACGCTAGGGTTTTTTAATTACTACTTAAACTATACAGCAGATGTTACGTATATAAACGATAGAAGTCTTAAACCAAGAACGTCTTTAGGAGATTGGGTAAGCTCCATTTTATTTGCTATTGTTGCTGCAACAATCGTACATACTTATGTAATACAACCGTTTACTATCCCAACATCATCATTAGAGAAATCGTTGCTTGTAGGAGATTTTCTTTTTGTAAGTAAATTTCATTATGGTGCCAGAGTTCCTATGACTACTGTTGCTGCACCAATGGTTCATGATACCATTCCTGGAATTAAGAAAAAATCGTACTTGTACGATGACAAAAAAGGAGAGAAAAGTACGTCTTGGAAAAACTTTTTTCAATTACCATATCTAAGGTTGCCAGGATTTCAAAACATAAAACACAACGATATAGTTGTATTTAATTGGCCGGTAGATACGTTATATAACATGTATAAAACAGCCGATAGAACCTATTTTAAACCTATTGATAAACGTACAAATTATGTGAAAAGATGTGTTGGATTACCAGGCGATACTATAGAAGTTAAAGATGGTTTTGTTTACGTGAATGGTAAACAAAATGTATTACCAGACCGTGCAAAACTGCAGTTCTTCCATACTATAGAAACCAAGGGTAACGTTGATATGCGTTTTCTTAATAAATACGGTATTACAGAATATACCAATGTGTTTTCTTTGGGAACCAAGGTTTGGGACGATACCAGGGTTCAAGATTTTTTAAGAAATAATAATACGCACTTAGATGTTGTTCATAGAGATAGTACAAATGTGCATGTAATAGGGCAAATGAGCCGAACAGCATACGAAAAGTTAAAGTTTACTACGGTTAGCAATAAAATTAGTGCCAATGCGACGTTAGAACTAGCTAAGAAAATGAAACAAGACCCCGAAGTGGTTTCTATTGTAAAGAATAGCTCAGAGACAAGAGACGCTAGTGTGTTTCCTCACAACCCAAATTACGATTGGAATAACGACTTTTTCGGCCCATTATACTTACCTGAAGCAGGAAAAACAATTGATTTAACTCTAGAAAATTTACCACTATACAAACGTGTTATTACGGCTTACGAAGGCAATGATCTTCAAGTAAAAGGCAACCAAATTTTTATTAATGACCAAGTGGCCAATACGTATACGTTTTCTAAAGACTATTATTGGCTTATGGGAGATAATCGCCATAATTCACAAGATGCACGTTCATGGGGTTTGGTACCATTTGATCATGTTGTTGGTAAACCTGTGTTTATTTGGATGAGCTGGGGTGATGGCAAACCACGTTGGGAACGTTGGTTTACAACTGTTGGTGGTAGCGGCAAGCCAGTATCTTACTTAATTCCATTTTTAGTATTGCTAGCTATTTGGTTTGGATTTAACCAATGGCGTAAGAAGAAAAAAGCAGCATAACACTTTTATGGATATACTTATTCATCCAACATATTTTCCATCTGTATCGCATTTTGTGGCTATGGTTAAGGCAGATAATGTCGTTTTTGAGATGGAAGATAATTTTCAAAAGCAAACCTATAGAAATCGTACCTATATTTATGCTGCCAATGGTAAACTGTTGCTAAATGTTCCTGTTTCTTTTACCCAAAAAAACCGACAAAAATATCGTGAGGTAAAGATTTTTAATGAAGAAAACTGGCAAAGTAATCATTGGAAATCACTATTGTCTGCTTATAGTACGTCGCCTTTTTTTGAGTTTTACAGGGATGATTTGGAACCTATTTTTAAAAAAGCATTCACGTCTCTTATCGATTTAAATTTTGAAACAATTTATGTGATTTGCGAATGTCTTCAACTCGAATTAAATATAGAAAAGACCTCTAGTTTTGAAAAAGAGGTCACCAGTAAAATAGATTTTAGACATTTAGTTAAAGCCAAAGGAGCAGACATTATACCATTTGAACCTTATACACAGGTATTTTCTGAAAAGCACGGTTACATTAATAATCTTAGTATTTTAGATGTGCTGTTTAACGAAGGTCCTAATACGTTAAATTACTTACAAGCTCAAGATCTTGATTTATGATGCGTTTTTTTGTGCATTATGGATGCCACTTTATTTTACCCATAGTAATAGCACTTTTATTTTTTAAATCTAAATGGAAGCAAGCTGCGTTAATAATGCTCGCAGCCATACTTATAGATTTAGACCATTTACTCGCAACACCAATTTTCGATAATAGTAGATGTAGTATTGGGTTTCATCCGCTACATTCATATTATGCTATAGGTTTTTATATGGTATTATTATTTCCTAAAGTAACCAGAGTTATAGGTGTTGGCTTATTACTCCATATGCTAGCAGATAGTTTAGATTGCTTATTAATGTAGTGATAAATGCGTCATTATAGGGTAGTGATCGGAAAACTTTTCATCAAATGTTTTAAAACGCTCCACTTTAAAACTTGGATCGGCTAGAATAAAATCTATTCTAACGGGAAAGAATTTAAAGTCATAAGTTCTTCCAAAACCATTTCCAGCTTCCTCAAAACTATCTGTTAAGTTCTCTTTTATATTTTTATAAACGTACGAAAAAGCAGTGTTATTAAAATCGCCAGCAACAATCATTTTATAGTTGCATTGTTCCTTGTGTTTCAAAAATAATTCGGTTTGAAGCTGTTGCATTTTAAAAGTTTCACCTACACGTTTAAATAAACGTTCAGAATCTTCTTGTTTAAGCTTATCAACATTAGTGTCTATACGTAGCGATTGCAAATGAACGTTATAAACTCTTATAGTGTCTTTTTCTTTTACAATGTCGGCAAAAATGGCATTGTTTGATGTGTTTGGGAATGCTACAGATCCTGAATTTATAATAGGGTATTTTGAAAAAATGGCTTGTCCGTATTTTGTTTTCTTGCCAGAAACCTTTTCATATTTATGTTTAAAAAACGATAGGTTGACGTTTTTATGTGGATGATATTCCTGTAAGCATAAAATATCGGGTGATTTTCTTTTAATAAACGATGTTATACTGTCTTCTATGTGCTTTTCTTTTATCCACTCGTATAAGTTAAACAACCTTACATTGTAATTCATTACAGAAAGTGTTGTTTTGGGGAATTGCGTTTTTCCAGATGATGATGAAAACTTGTAAACAGAACCAAAACTTATATAGCCTATCGCAAGCACAAAAAGCGATAAAAGCATTTGTTTTTTTACCTTAACTAGCCAGTAAATAAAAAATAAGACGTTAACTAACGTTAAGAAAGGGACACTTAAACTTAATACAGAAAGTAAAGCGAAATTTTTTGGTGGTACAAATGGTAACAGGTAGGATAGCAAGAGTAGTGTAGCCACTAAAGCATTAATTAGGTAAATAAGTTTATCTAAAAGCTTTAGTTTTTTCATATAAATCCGGTCATTATTTTCCAGCTCTAAATAAGAACTCTTTTTCTTCTTTAGTTAAGCTATCGTAACCACTTTTACTTATTTTATCTAAGATAATATCGATACGTTTTTGCTTGTTAAACTCATCAAACTCTTCTTTTGAGTAGCCAGCCATCTTATCTTTTGATGCTCTTTTTTTTCGATGTACTGTTTTTAAAGGCGTATTTTTAGAGCTTTTAAAAAGCCCCATAATGCTGTCCATAAGTTTTTCAAAACCTTTACCTATATCTGTTCCTTTTTGCAATTGAATAGCATAAAAATAGCCTAAGATGGCACCGCCTAAATGGGCCAAATTACCACCAGCATTTAAACCAAACAATCCAATGATATCAAATACAACAATAACAACTCCTATGTGCCATAATTTTATATTAAACGTAAAAAACCTAACAGACATGCTAGGCATGTAGGCACACATGAAAATAAGCAATGCTCTAACTGCAGCGGAGGCACCGACTAATCTGGTGTTGGTGTTAAAAAAATCTGGAAGTAAATTGTAACCAGCTAAAAATAAAATGCCACCACAAATAGCTCCTAAAAAGTAAATGTTTAACCCTAGTTTTACATTAAATAGGTTTAAAAACATACGGCCAATAAAGTATAGCCAAAGCATATTAAAAATAATATGCCAGAAATCGTAATGAGCAAAAGCATAAGTAATAATGCTCCATGGCTGTAACAAAAAAGCCATAAAATCGCTTGGTAGCTCTAACCAACTTAAACTATTTTGAATACTTAAAATAGGTCGTAAAATAAGGCCAATTAAAAACAGTAATAGATTGATACCTATAAGTTTTTCAAAAACATTTAGGTTGTTAAGTTTGTTTTGTATGTCTTGATTTAGTGAGGTCACGTTAATCCCAACGATTTTTATTAAACTGTGTTTTTTTCCAATACCACATAATTAAAAAGCCTGTTAGGGCACCACCAACGTGAGCGACATAAGCCGTGTTGCTTGGACTGAAAAAAGATTGCCCTGTTACAGCTGAAATTAAATCTAAAATAATAATTCCAGGAATAAAATATTTAGCTTTTATAGGAATGGGTAAGAAAATCAACATTAATTTCGATTCAGGATATAACATTCCAAAAGCAACTAGAACGCCCATAATAGCTCCAGAAGCCCCAACCATTGTACTATTAAATACGCCAACAAAGTTTCCTAATTGGTCTTGGTTTAAAACACTTTCCCAACGCGTGTCGTATCGGTTATATCCAGATTTTAAAACGTCTATAACTTGAGCCGTATCAAAACCAGATTCATTTAATGTAGACAGTCCACTGTAATACTGAAAGAAATAATAACCAATCATAATTAATGCAGCACCAAGACCCGAAGAAATATAAAAGAATAAGAATTTCTTACTGCCAAAGCGTTGCTCTACAGCTGTACCAAACATCCACAATGCAAACATGTTAAAAAATAAATGCATAAAACCACCATGCATAAACATATGGGTGAAAATTTGCCACAATTGAAATGTGTCGTTTTTTGGGAAGTGTAATGCAAACCAATCGTAAAATAAAACACCATTATTTCCTATAGCAAGTGTACCAACAAACATAATCACATTAATGATTAGTAAATGTTTTACTGTATCGGTAATATTGTTTATCATAAATTTAATTAAACTTTTTATCTAACTCATCAACAGATAACGTAATAAATGTTGTCTTGTTGTTGGGCGACATGTTAGGCTCTTTACAAGCAAATAAGCTATTTACTAAGTGTTCTTGTTCAGAGTTTGATAATAGTTGCCCTGTTTTAATAGCTAAACTTTTAGCCATAGATTTGGCTAATAAATCCATAGCGCTAAAATGGCTATCGGGGACATCATTTTGTATGTCGTTAATAACTTGTTCTAGTACATCGTTAACTTCACTTTCAGGAACATTAATAGGAACACCAGAGATTTCAACAGCATCTTTTTCAAACTTAGAAAAAATAAACCCTGTATGCTCTAAATCGTCTTTAACCTGTTTAATAATGTCAATTTCATGTGCTGAAAAATTTAGCAAAACAGGAAATAGTAACTGTTGACTAACACTTTCTTTTAGCGTTAGTTGTTGTAAGTAGTTTTCGTATAGCACACGCTGATGTGCCTTATTTTGATCTAAAACCAACATGCCAGATTTAATTGTACTGATAACATATTTGTTATGCAACTGAAATGTTGTTTTACTTTTTTCTACGGTATTTTCTTCAAATAGAGAAGAGGTTTTGGTAGTACTTTCAAACTGAATATCGTCAAAATTTGAAAGTTCTTGCTTGCTATTTCCTTTCGATTCTAAATCGACATAAAGACTTTCCCAACTACTCGATGGTTTCGGTTTTAAAGACGCTGGTTGTTGCTTACCAGAATTTGCTTTATCTTGAAACGGATTAAAGCTTCTATCCACTTCAATTTTTGGCGTTTCGGCGTGTTTATTTTTATAGCCGTAAGGTGTGTCTAGGTTGGCATCTCTTTCAAAATCTAAAATAGGCGCAATATTGAATTGCCCCAAACTATGCTTTACAGCCGAACGAATTATAGCATAAAGCGTATGTTCATCATCAAATTTTATTTCAGTTTTTGTAGGATGAATATTAATATCGATAGTTTCTGGCGGCACATCAAGATTTAAAAAATAACTGGCATGTGTACCGTCTTTTAAAAGTCCTTCAAAAGCAGCATTTATAGCATGATTTAAATACCCGCTTTTAATAAACCGATTATTTACAAAGAAAAACTGTTCGCCACGTGTTTTTTTAGCAAACTCAGGTTTTCCTACAAAGCCAGAAATCTTAAGCACTTCGGTATCTTCATTTACAGGAACTAATTTTTCATTGGTTTTACTGCCAAAAATATTTACAATACGTTGTCTAAAATTGCTGGCGGGTAAATTAAAAAGCTCACTACCGTTATGAATCAATAAAAACGTAACATTAGGATGCGCCATAGCAACACGCTGAAATTCATCGGTAATATGGCGAAATTCTACTTGATTGGACTTTAGAAAATTACGTCTAGCAGGAATATTGAAAAATAAATTTTTAACGGCAATAGATGT
Organism: Mangrovimonas cancribranchiae; assembly: GCF_037126245.1. Taxonomy (NCBI): domain Bacteria; kingdom Pseudomonadati; phylum Bacteroidota; class Flavobacteriia; order Flavobacteriales; family Flavobacteriaceae; genus Mangrovimonas; species Mangrovimonas cancribranchiae. The sequence continues at coordinate 1,859,947 of NZ_CP136925.1, read as the reverse complement.
GCCAATAGGAGTAACCGTAACCTCTTGAGAGACCACTTTGCTTCCTTCTATAACCAAATGTGTGCCGACATCATCGACTTCTTGTTTGCTTTTTAACTCAACATGGGCAATAGCGGCAATACTAGCAAGAGCTTCGCCACGAAACCCCTTGGTATTTAATTGAAAAAGATCATCAGCAGACCGTATTTTTGATGTAGCATGACGCTCGAAACTTAAACGCGCATCGGTAACACTCATGCCACAGCCATTATCTATAACTTGAATTAAGGTTTTTCCAGCATCTTTTACTAGAAGCTTTATGTTTGTGGCTTTAGCATCAATAGCGTTTTCCAAAAGTTCTTTAACAACCGAAGCGGGTCTTTGTACAACCTCTCCAGCAGCGATTTGGTTAGCTACATGATCTGGTAATAACTGAATAATATCTGCCATTAGTTTTTAAAGAATATTGACAAATCGAAGTCGATAATAAAAAGAAATATTAAAATTAAGACAAGGATTATAATTAAAACACGTTTGTTAGCCTTCTCATCAGTATTGTTTTTATAGTCATCCCAAGCATTGTTTATTTTACCTTTTAAGCCTCCAGAAGAATCTACCGTTTTTCTGTATTCGTCAAACTTATGTTTTATTTCATAAGGATTACTATCACCTTTATAATGGCGTGGCGTATAACTAAACTTTTTATTTTTTCTGGTCTTAAATACTCCCATAAATCAATTACTCATATCGTCCTAAAAGTATCCAAAGTACAACAATCATAATTAGAAATAAGATTAAAAAAGGCAAGGAAAATAATTTGCTAGTTCGTTTTTGCCTAGCTTTACTTTCTTCCACCCAATTAAAATCAAACTTAGAAGCAGTGTCTTTTTTTAATTCACCGTCTTCGTTAAATCTTGTTTTGTAGTTGAATTGTTTGTTTTTGCGTTGTTTGAAAATCAAAATGACGCGGTACTTGGTTACTATTTCAAAAGTACTTAAAATACTAGGAATTTTAAGATTTGAAATGCCAAAAATTGTTAACAGTTAGGTCTTAACTATGGGATTGTTTTTCCAGAACAGCCATTTTTATGGCTGCAATAGCAGCTTCTGTACCTTTGTTACCGTGTTTTCCACCAGAACGGTCTATGGCTTGTTGCATTGTATTATCGGTTAGTACACAAAAAATAACAGGCACATTGTGTAAAATGTTTAGGTCTTTAATACCTTGAGTAACACCTTCGCAAACAAAATCGAAATGTTTGGTTTCTCCTTGAATAACACTCCCTATAGCGATAACAGCATCAACATTGTGTTGCTGCATTTTTTTACAGCCATAAATAAGTTCGAAACTTCCAGGAACATTATATCTTAAAATATTATTTTCTTGAGCGCCATTATCTAAAAGTGTTTGGTGTGCACCTTGAAACAACCCTTCTGTTATGGAATCATTCCATTCAGAAACAACAATCCCAAACCGAAAGTTTTTCGCGTTTGGGATGGTGTTTTTATCGTATTCTGATAAGTTTTTATTTGCTGTTGCCATACTTATTAATTGGTCAACCCTTGTGCTTTACCTATAAATACATCAATATTTGTTGCTTGTGTAGATGATGGGTACTCTTCTTTTATTTTGTTGAAGAAATTTAACGCTTTATCTGCTTGATTTAACTCTAATGCAGTTACACCAGCCTTGTATAAATATAATGGTGTTGTAAATTCATTAGCACGCATTTTTGCAGCTTCTTCGTAATAGCTTAACGCGTCTTCGGTTTGATTAAGTTGCACGAAAGCATCGCCAATACCACCTTTAGCCATAGGGGCTAATACTTCATCTTCACTATTAAAATCACTTAAATAAGATACGGCATTTTTATAATCTTTTAAGTTTAGATAAGCCATACCTGCGTAGTAATTAGCTAAGTTACCAGCTTTTGTTCCGCTGTATTCAGAAGCAATATCAACCATACCTAATTTTCCTTCACCACCATTAAGTGCTAATGTGTAAAGCGAATCTTTAGCGGTTCCTGTTACAGCCTCGTTAAAGTATTTTTTAGCTTGGAAAATTTCGTTCATTGCTTCGGCTTGTTTAGGCTTGGCAATAAATTGGTTATATCCTAAGTATCCTAAAACCACTGCTGCTACTACAGCAATAATTATAAAAATATATTTTTGGTTTTTAATAACCCAATCTTCTGTTTTAGAAGCGGTTTCATCTAAGGTATTAAACACTTCTGCTGTTGTAGAGTCTTGTTCGTCTACTACAACGTCTTCAACTTCTTTTTCCTTGTTTGCTTTAGGTTTATATCCTCTTTTCTTGTAAGTTGCCATATATTGTATATTAATGCGCCGCAAAAATATAATTTTTCTTCATAAATAAAAGTGAAATTATTTGTTATTTTTCAATAATTTGCACAACTTTTCTAATGTAATTTTGCAAAAAACAAGAGAAACGACTTTATGGTTTTAAAATCTTTATCCTTATTGAATTATAAAAATTTTGAAAGCCAATCTTATGTTTTTAACGATAAGATAAACTGTTTTGTGGGGAATAATGGTGTAGGAAAAACTAATGTTTTAGATGCTATTTACCTATTGTCTTTTGGGAAAAGTTATTTTAATCCTATCTCTTCTCAAAACATTAAGCATGGTGAATCTTTTTTTGTAGTTAATGGCGATTATGATAAAGAAGGCGATACAGAAAAAGTAGTTGTAAGTTTAAAAAAGGGACAAAAGAAAACAATTAAGAGAAACGGAAAAGCTTACGATAAGCTTAGCGATCATATTGGGTTTTTACCATTAGTTATTATTTCTCCTGCCGATAGAGATTTAATTATAGAGGGAAGTGCCACAAGACGAAAATTTATAGATAGTGTTATTTCTCAAGGCGATAAAGTGTATTTAGAGCAGTTAATTAACTACAATAAAATTTTAGCGCAACGAAACTCACTGTTAAAGTATTTTGCGTTAAACAATACTTTTAATCAAGACACTTTAGATGTTTATGACGAGCAATTAAACGGATATGCAACACATATTTTTGAGAAACGACAACAGTTTTTAGAAACATTTTCAACCATTTTTCAAAAGCGTTATCAAGCCATAAGTGGCGGTAATGAAACTGTTGAGTTAGATTATAAAAGTAATTTGTTTGACGATGATTTAAAATCGTTATTAAAGCAAAACTTAAACAAAGATAAAGCGTTACAATATACAAGTGTTGGTGTTCATAAAGACGATTTAATTTTTAATATTGGTGATTATCCTGTTAAAAAATTTGGAAGTCAAGGGCAACAAAAATCATTTTTAATAGCTTTAAAGTTGGCGCAATTCGATTTTATTAAGGAACAAAGTGGCGTTAATCCTATTTTGTTATTAGACGATATTTTCGATAAATTAGATGAAACACGTGTAGCGCAAATAATAAAATTGGTAGATAATGAGAATTTTGGCCAATTATTTATAAGCGATACACATGCCGAAAGAACAGAGCATGTGGTTAAACAAGTTCATCAATCTTACGAAATTTTTAAACTATCTTAAATGAAATATATTACAGCCTTATTATCATGTTTATTTGTAATGTCCTGTTCCCAGAACAAGAATATTCAAGATTTAAACGGGTATTGGGAAATAGAAGAAGTTGTAATGCCAGATGGCACTAAAAAAGCTTATAATTTTAATAATACCATAGATTTTATAGAGTTAACGAGTGATTCCACAGGATTTAGGAAGAAATTAAAACCTAATTTTAATGGCACTTACGAAACATCGAATGTAGTTATTGAAGAAACATTCGTTGTAAAAAAAGAAAATGACAGTTTACATCTTTATTACAAAACACCTTATAGTAGTTGGAAAGAGACGATACTTTTACTTGATGAAGAAGCGTTACAAGTCATTAATAAAAACCAGATTATTTACACGTATAAACCTTATCACCCCATAAAAATAGAATAATGTCAAAACGTCATACAGAACATTTAAGTTTATCAGAAGTTTTAAAAGAATTTGTGGAAACCAACAATCTAGAAAGTGGCTTAGACAAAGTTAATATTAAGAATGTCTGGCATGATATGATGGGGCCAGGCATTAGTAATTATACAACAGCTATTTCTTTAAAGCAAGATGTATTGTATGTAAGTTTAAGTTCTAGTGTTTTACGAGAAGAATTAAGTTATGGCAAAGAAAAAATAGTTACCATGCTTAACGAGAATCTAGGAAAAGACCTTATAAAAAAGGTGGTTTTAAAATAAAAAAGCGCCCTTTTAGGCGCCTTTTATATACAATTGTTTTAACTTCTAATTAAAACATCTCTCTTCCAGAAAAGTGAAAAGCACCTTCAATAGCGGCATTTTCATCGCTATCGCTACCGTGCACAGCATTTTCACCTATAGAAGCAGCATACATTTTTCTTATAGTTCCTTCTGCAGCTTCAGCTGGGTTTGTAGCACCAATTAACGTTCTAAAGTCTTCAACAGCATTATCTTTTTCTAAAATAGCTGCAACAATAGGACCGCGTGTCATATATTCAACTAATTCACCAAAGAACGGACGCTCTTTATGAATAGCGTAAAATGTTTCAGCATCAGCGGTAGTCATTTGTGTTAATTTCATTGCCACAATTCTAAATCCTGAAGCAGTAATTTTTTCTAATATTGCACCAATATGCCCTTTTTCTACAGCATCTGGCTTAAGCATTGTAAATGTTCTGTTTGTTGCCATTTTATTCGTTTAAATTTGGTGCAAAAGTAATGGATTTATTAATAAAAACAAGTGTAATCAATTTTAAAAAATGTATATTCGCTCACTATGACAAATAGCGATATTTCAAACATAAAAACGCTTTTAAGTACTCCTAAAAAAATTGTTATTGTCCCACATAAAAATCCTGATGGCGACGCACTTGGTTCCACTTTGGGACTTTATCATTATTTAAACAAATACAACCACGATGCTGTTGTTGTAGCTCCTAATGACTATCCAAATTTTTTAAAATGGATGCCGGGAAATAATGCTGTTGTAATCTATGAATCTGAAAAAGATAAAGCAGATGGATTAATTAATGCGGCCGATATTATCTTCACCTTAGACTTTAATGCGTTAAATCGAGCAGGAGATATGGTAGAAGTACTTGCGCAAAGTGAATGTCTAAAAATTATGATAGATCATCATCAGCAACCAGATGATTATGCGACATATATGTATTCCGATGTGGCTATTAGCTCTACTTGTGAAATGGTATATAATTTTATAGATAGGTTGGGAGACACTGCTTTAATAGATAAAAATATTGCCATATGTTTATACACAGGTATTTTAACCGATACAGGTTCATTTAGATTTCCATCATCTACAAGTACAACACACAGAATAGCTGCTTTTCTAATAGATCAAGGCGCAAACCATTCTGAGATACATAATAGTATATTTGATACTAATAGCTACGATAGAATGCAACTTTTAGGTCGAGCATTAAGCAATTTAAAAGTGCTTAAAGAATATCACACAGCGTATATAACATTGTCGCAAGCAGAGTTAAATAAACACAATTATAAAAAAGGCGATACCGAAGGGTTTGTAAATTATGCATTATCTCTAGAAGGTATTGTATTTGCTGTTATTTTTATTGAAGATCAGGGAAATAATATTATCAAAATTTCTTTTAGATCGAAAGGTGACTTTTCTGTTAATGAATTTGCAAGAGCGCATTTTAATGGAGGCGGTCATACAAATGCCGCAGGAGGCCGAAGCGAATTAGACTTGAAAAATACAGTTGAAAAATTTATTACTATCTTACCGCAATATTCTAAAGCCCTTAATCATGCGTAATATAGTTTTATTAATAAGCACGCTAGCGATTTTGTGTTCTTGTAAACCACCAGAAGCAAGAAGACCAATATCTTCCAAAACAGGTTCTTTTATAGATCAATCTGTGGTTAGAAATAAAAAGCTTTATGCTAGGGAAAAAGCCAGTTTTGAGAAATTAATGCAAGCTAATCCAGAAACTGAATATATGGCATCGCAAAACGGGTTTTGGTATTATTATAATACGAAAATTGAAAACGATTCGTTAATTAAACCAGACTTTGGCGATGTCGTTAATTTTAATTACAACTTAAAAACAATTAACGGGCAAACTATTTATTCTAAAAAAGACATAAAAACCCAAAACTACGTCATGGATAAGCAAGAACTGTTTTCAGGACTTCGTGAAGGTTTAAAACTTATGAAAGCAGGAGAAACAGTAACTTTTATGTTTCCTTCACAAAAGGCTTTTGGTTACTATGGCGACGAAAATAGAATAGGTATGAATGTGCCGCTAATTTGCGAAGTTACCGTAAACTCAATAACCGATTCAAAACAAATAAATTAACCCAAAAAGAATGAAAAAATTAAACCAGATTATGAAACTTTTAGTACTAGCACTATTAGTAAGTTTTACGTCTTGTGGACAACAATACCCAGATCTAGAAGATGGACTTTACGCTGAATTTGTAACAAACAAAGGCACTATGGTGGCAAAGCTTTTTTATAAGAAAGCGCCAGTAACAGTAGCCAATTTTGTGGCTTTGGCCGAAGGAACTCACCCAGAAGTAACCGACTCGCTTAAAGGTAAACCTTACTACAATGGTATCATTTTTCACCGTGTTATAGACAATTTCATGATTCAAGCTGGCGATCCAACAGCAACTGGCGCTGGCGGTCCAGGATATAGTTTTCCAGATGAATTTCACCCAGATTTAAAACATGATAAACCGGGTATTCTATCTATGGCAAATGCTGGTCCAAACACTAATGGAAGTCAGTTTTTTATTACTGAAAAGCCAACACCTAATCTAGATGCTTTTAAACCAGATGGTAGCTTAAAGCGTTGTGGAACATTTCCAGGAGGTGGTTGTCATGCCGTTTTTGGTGAGTTAGTTTTAGGATTAGATGTGCAGGACACCATTTCAAACGTAAAAACTGCAGCCAGAGATAAACCAGAGCAAAGTGTTGTTATTCAGCAATTAAATATTATTAGAAAAGGTAATGATGCTAAAGCTTTTGATGCCGTAAAAATATTTACAGAAGAGGCGCCTAAATTAGAAGAAAAGCAACGTGCCTTAAAAGAAGAAGCACAAAGAAAAATAAAAGAAGCAGCAAGCAAAGCTGCTGAAACTTTTTTAGAAGCTAATAAAGACCTAGGAGACGTTAAAAAACTGGATACAGGAGTTGTGATGGTCTACACAAAACAAGGTAATGGCGAAAAACCTAACCATACGCAAAACGTATTAATTGATTGCGCTGGATATTTTGCAAACGGGAAGCTTTTTTACACCACAATTAAAGAGGTTGCTCAAGAAAATAATATGTATAATGAAAAAGCAGACGAACAAGGTGCTTACAAACCTTTTTCTAAAGTTTATAACGAAAGTGCTGGTTTAATACCAGGTTTTAGAGAAGCTATGTTAAATATGAAAGTAGGAGATGAAGCAAAAGTATTTATACCGTCGTTTTTAGGGTATGGAGAAAGTGGAACAGGACCAATTCCACCAAATACAAACCTAGTTTTCGATATTATTTTAGTAGGTATAGATAAATAAATCATACAATTATAACAAAAAAGCCGCTTTATTTAAAGCGGCTTTTTTTTGTTATAGTGTTTAAGTTATTTCTTTGGAATGTTTTTCAAGATTTCCAACACATATTTCCAGTACTTTTGTGCTGATGAAATTTGAGCACGCTCATCCGGTGAATGTGCTCCTTTTATATTAGGTCCAAAACTTATCATATCCATTTCAGGGTAATTTTGTCCTAAAATACCACACTCTAAACCTGCATGACAAGCAGCTACGTGAGGTTTTTCATTATTCATTTCAATATATAAGCTTTCCAAAACCTTTAATATTGGTGAGTCCATATTAGGTTTCCAACCTGGGTAATCGCCAGAAAACTCCACTTCGCACCCCGTAAGTTCAAAGGTAGCGCGTAAGGTATTTGCCAAGTCCCATTTAGAGCTTTCCACAGAAGAGCGTGTTAAGCAACCAACTTTTATTTCACCGTTTTTAACAGTTACATTTGCAATGTTATTGGAAGTTTCTACTAAATTAGGAATATCGGCACTCATTCTATAAACACCATTTATGGCAGCATAAATAGCTCTAGTAAAGCCTTCTTGAACACCTAGTTCCATAATAGTTTCTGGAGTATCGCATTTAGATACAATAACATCTAAATCTGGCTCCATAGTTTTGTATTCAGATTTTATGGTTTGAGCTAATTGGGCAAGTTCCATAACAAAGGCATTTTCATGAATGGTGTCAATGGCAACTATGGCTTTACTCTCACGAGGAATAGCATTACGTAATCCACCGCCATTAATTTCAGAAATACGTAGGCCAAAGTTTTCAAAGCCATCAAATAATAAACGATTCATTATTTTATTGGCATTTCCTAAGCCTTCGTGTATTTGCATTCCAGAATGTCCGCCTTGTAATCCTTTTACAGTTACTTCAAAACCTGTTTTGGTTTCTGGTGTTTCTTCAACTTTATATGTTCTAGTAGCAGTAACATCTACGCCGCCAGCACAACCAACACCAATTTCATCATCTTCCTCGGTATCAAGATTTAATAAAATATCACCTGCTAAAATACCGCCTTCAAGTCCCATTGCTCCAGTCATACCTGTTTCTTCATCTATAGTAAAAAGAGCTTCAATAGCAGGATGTTCAATATTGTTACTTTCTAAAATAGCCATAATAGTAGCAACGCCCAATCCGTTATCAGCTCCAAGTGTTGTGCCTTTTGCTTTTACCCAATCGCCATCAACATACATCTCTATACCTTGGGTATCAAAATCAAATTGGGTATCGTTGTTTTTTTGGCAAACCATATCTAAATGCGATTGCATAACTACGGTTTGTCGATCTTCCATACCTGTAGTGGCTGGTTTTCTTATAATAACATTACCAACTTTATCAACAAGGGTTTCTAAACCTAATTCCTCGCCAAATTTTTTCATAAAGGCGATAACTTGTTCTTCTTTTTTAGAAGGTCTAGGTATGGCGTTAAGGTCAGCAAATTTATTCCAAAGTGCTTTGGGTTCTAGGGCTCTTATTTCTGAATTCATAATTGAAAATTTTAGTTGTGCAAAGGTAAAAATAACTTAAGGAGTATTATAAAGATTTCATTAATTTTGGAACTATGCCAAAAAACAAAAAACTACTAGTAGCCTTATCCATTCTACCTCAAATTTTATTGATGAAATGGCTGTCTACTTATCCTAATTTTGTGGAATCTTATTATAGTGAAGGAGTCTACCCGTATATATCAAAATTATTTAGATATGTGTTTGGTTGGTTGCCGTTTTCTTTTGGGGACATATTTTATGCTTTTGCGATTATTTATATGCTTAGGTGGTTAATATTAAATATTAGACGAGTAAAATATAATTTTAAAGGCTTTTTAATTGATGTGTTTTCTGCTATTTCTATGATATACTTAGCGTTTCATGTGTTATGGGGATTGAATTATTACCGATTACCATTACATGAAAACTTAAATATTAATGCCGATTACACTACTGAAGAGTTAATTTCAACGACTGAGAAATTTATAGTAGAAGCTAATACTATTCATTTAAGTATTACGCAGGATAGTACTCAAAAAGTAGTATCTCCTTATGCAAATAAGGAGGTTTTTAAAAAGGTTCCAGAAGGGTTTCACCAATTAAAAACCGAGTTTCCAAGCTTAGATTATTACCCAAAGAGTATAAAAAATGCGTTGTTTAGTTTGCCATTAACGTATATGGGGTTTAGTGGTTATTTGAATCCGTTAACTGGCGAAGCCCATGTTGATTATTTAGTGCCCAGTTTTAAAATTCCAATGATTTCCTCACACGAAGTGGCGCATCAATTAGGGTTTGCTGCTGAAAATGAAGCTAATTTTATAGGTGTCCTAGCAGCCACAAAGCATCCTGATAAATACTTTAAGTATTCTGGAACTATTTTCGCCTTGAAACATTGTTTGGTTGAAGTTTATCGTAGAGATCCTGATACGTATGAAGTTTTAAAAACTCAAGTAAACGTTGGAATATTAAAGAATTATCAAGAGCTTCAAGAATTTTGGGACGGTTATGAAAATCCTTTTGAATCTATTTTTAAAACCACTTATGATGGCTTTTTAAAGGTTAACAATCAAACCGATGGTATGAAAAGTTACAGCTATGTGGTGGCTTTATTGGTCAATTATTTCGAAAACCAAAATGTTAAAGCAAATTAAATTGTATTTAAAACTACCTTAAATGTATATCTTTAGGGTTCTAACACTTTTAACTAACTCAAAATGAACAAACCCATTACTTTGCTATTTGCATTGTTGTGTAGTTTTACGTTTTATGCACAAGATTACTTTCCAAAAAACGATGGGGTAAAAACCAAAAACACAAATTATAAAGCGTTAACTAACGCTACAATTTATGTCTCGCACAATAAGGTTGTTGACAATGGAACCCTCCTCATCAAGGATGGTAAAGTTGTAGCCAGTGGCAAATCAGTAACTATTCCAAAAAATAGTACCATTATAGACTTAAAAGGAAAAACCATTTATCCTTCTTTTATCGATTTGTATGCCGATTTTGGTGTAAAAAAACCAACTAGAGCAGACGGTAATGGTAGAAGTTCACAGTATAATTCGAATAGAACAGGATATTACTGGAACGACCACGTAATGCCAGAAAACAAAGCCATAGACCGTTTTAATTACGATGAGAAAAAAGCAATAGAATTTCTTAAAGCAGGTTTTGGAACAGTAAATACCCATATTCAAGACGGTATTGTTCGTGGTACAGGAATTTTGGTTGCTTTGAATAACAAAGGCGATAATGCCAATAGAATTTTGAATGATGAATCTGCTCAATATCTTTCTTTTAGTAAAAGTGTGACGTCAAGACAGTCGTATCCGTCTTCCATTATGGGAAGTATGGCGTTGTTAAGACAACTTTATATTGATGCCGATTGGTATGCTAAAGGTCATGTAGAAACTAAAGATTTATCTTTGGAAGCTTTAAATAAAAATAAGAAGCAGCCACAAATTTTTGCAGCCGGCAGTAGGTTAAATGCGCTTCGAGCGGATAAAGTAGGAGACGAGTCAGATATTCAATATGTTTTAGTTGGAGGTGGAGATGAGTATGAGCGAATTAATCTAATAAAGAACACCAACGCGACGTTTATCCTTCCATTAAAATTTCCAGATGCTTATAATGTTGAAAATCCATTTATGGCATCACAATTGTCATTGAGCGATATGCGCCAGTGGAATCAAAAACCAGCTAATGCCAAAATTTTAGCTGAAAATGGTGTGCCATTTACATTTACCACCAATGGTTTAAAATCGCCAAAGGAGTTTATGGGTAATCTTAAAAAAGCCATTGCTTATGGATTGCCAAAAGAAAAAGCTTTGGAAGCGCTTACAGCCATACCAGCAACTATTTTGGGGCAAGCCGAATATTTAGGGAACCTTAATCAAGGCGCTTGGGCCAATTTTATGATTGTTTCTGGAGATATTTTTGAAGATGATGCCACAATTTACGAACACTGGATTCAAGGAGATGCTTTGGAGTTTTCAGATAAAGATCGTTTGGATATTCGCGGAGATTATACCTTTAAATTAGCTGGTGAAGATTATTCTATGAGCGTAAAAGGGAGTTTGGAAAAGCTGAAAACAGACGTTAAAACAGATGATTTAAAACGTGGTTCAAAACTTTCATACAATAACGATTGGGTAACACTATCCATAACATCAAAAGATACCACAAACCAAGAATTCATAAGAATTGTTGCCAATGTAGAGGCTTCAAAAAATCTAAAAGGTGAAGCGACGCTGCCCAACGGAACTACCGTAGCGTTTTATGCAACCCATAAATCTGTTGATGCGAAAGAAAAAGACAAAACCAACAAAACCAATGAAGAAAAAAACATTGTTCCCGTAACATTTCCAAACAATGCTTATGGCTTTAAAAGCTTACCAGAACAGGAAACTATCTTGTTCAAAAATACAACCGTTTGGACCAACGAAGCCGATGGTATTTTAGAGCAAACCGATGTATTAATCAAAGACGGTAAAATTTCTAAAATCGGTAAGAACCTTTCAGCTGGTCGTGCTACGGTTATCGATGCCACTGGAAAACACTTAACTGCTGGAATTATAGATGAACACTCGCACATTGCTGCGTCATCAATAAATGAAGGCGGTCAAAATTCTTCAGCAGAAGTATCTATAGAAGATGTGCTAAACCCAAGCGACATCAACATTTACAGGAATTTAGCAGGTGGCGTAACTTCCATACAAATCTTACACGGTTCTGCAAACCCTATTGGTGGACGCTCGGCGATTATTAAACTTAAATGGGGAGAAACGGCCGATAATTTAATCTATGAAAACACACCTAAATTCATCAAGTTTGCTTTGGGTGAAAACGTAAAACAATCCAACTGGGGAAGCCGCGATCGTTTTCCGCAAACAAGAATGGGGGTTGAGCAAGTTTATATGGATTATTTCACTAGAGCTAAGGAATACGATGCGCTTAAAAAAAGTGGCAAACCTTACAGAAAAGACTTAGAGCTTGAAGTTTTAGCCGAAATACTAAATAAGGAACGTTTTATTTCGTGTCACTCTTATGTACAAAGTGAAATTAATATGCTTATGAAAGTTGCCGAACGCTTCAATTTCAATATTAATACGTTTACGCATATTTTGGAAGGCTATAAAGTAGCAGACAAGATGAAAGCACACGGCGTTGGTGGATCTACCTTTAGTGATTGGTGGGCATACAAGTTTGAAGTTAACGATGCCATACCTTACAATGCGGCTATTATGCATAATCAGGGCATCACGGTGGCCATAAATAGTGACGATGCCGAAATGTCTAGACGTCTTAACCAAGAAGCTGCAAAAACCATTAAATATGGTGGTGTAAGTGAAGAAGACGCTTGGAAATTTGTGACTTTAAACCCTGCAAAACTTTTACATATCAACGATCGTGTTGGTAGTATAAAAGTAGGCAAAGATGCCGATGTGGTGTTGTGGTCTCATCATCCATTGTCTATTTATGCCAAAGCTGAAAAAACATTGATTGAAGGTGCTGTGTATTTTGACATTGAAACCGACAAAAAGAAACGCGAAACCATCAAGAAAGAAAAAAGTGAACTCATTAATATGATGATGCAAGCCAAGAACAAGGGCTTAAAAACACAACCCGTAAAAAAAGAAGAGCAACAACATTTCCATTGTGACACTATGGATCATCAATTTTAAAATCCACTACAAATGAAACATTTAAAACAAAACATAGTAATCGTATTTCTGTTGTGTGCTTCACTTGTAATGGCACAACAAACTCCAGCATCAAAGCAAACGCAGCCCATTGCCATAATGGGAGCAACGGCGCATATTGGTAACGGAGAAATTATTGAAAATAGCTTGATTATCTTCAAAAAAGGCAAATTGACCACCGTCGTCGATGCACGAGTCGTGAAAATGGATCTAAGCAGCATGCAAGTCGTCAATGCCAATGGCAAACACGTTTATCCCGGGTTTATCATCCCGAATTCAACATTGGGATTAGTAGAAATTGATGCTGTAAGAGCTTCTGACGATGACGACGAAATTGGAAGTCTAAATCCACACATAAGAAGTTTGATAGCCTACAATGCCGAATCAAAAGTTGTGGAATCGATGCGTCCTAATGGAGTGCTTATTGGACAAATAACACCACGTGGCGGCAGGATTTCTGGAACATCTTCCGTAGTGCAATTTGATGCTTGGAATTGGGAAGATGCGGCTATTAAGGTAGACGACGGTATCCATCTAAATTGGCCAAATAGTTTTACGCGTGGCCGTTGGTGGCGTGGCGAAGACCCAGGATTAAAGCCCAATACCAATTATGCAGAACAGGTTGAAGAAGTGACTAGCTTCCTAAAGGAAAGCAAAACATATCAAGATAGTGATAAATCTACAAAGCATTTACCTTTTGAGGCCGTTCAAGGGCTATTTGATGGCAGCAAAAAACTATATGTACACGTTGACGATGCCAAAGGCATAACCGATGCGATTAATTTTAAAATCCAAAATGGTATTTCGGAAATGGTCGTTGTTGGTGGCTACCAAGCCTTACAAGTAGCCGATTTGTTAAAAACACATGACATACCTATACTTATTAAGCGCGTACATTCAACACCAAATAATGCGGATGATGATTATGATAAACCATTTAAGTTAGCCAAACAACTTACTGATGCCGGTGTTTTGGTAGCTTTACAAAACAGTGGAGATATGGAACGTATGAATGCTAGAAATTTACCGTTTTTAGCCGGAACCGCAGCGGCCTATGGCTTACGTAAAGAAGAAGCGCTTCAACTTATTACGCTTAACGCTGCCAAAATATTAGGTATTGATAACAATTATGGTTCTTTAGAAGTAGGAAAAAGTGCGACGTTATTCATTAGTAAAGGTGATGCCTTAGATATGCGTACCAATGTGCTTGATAAAGCTTTTATAGATGGACGAGATATTAGTTTGGAAAGTCACCAAACCGATCTTTGGAAACGGTATTCTAATAAGTATAAAAATCAATAATAAACTTAAAAGCGAGTTACTTAGACTCGCTTTTTTTGTGTCAGAAATTATACCTTTGCATTTATGCATAAAACCATACATAGTACCCAAAATACACTCATAAAGCAATTGGTTCAGCTTAAAGATAAATCGCGAGAACGAAGAAAGTCTGAGCAATTCTTAATTGAAGGCAAGCGTGAGTTGTCTTTAGCAATTAAAGGAAGTTATGTTATTGAGACGTTATTATTTTATCCTAACTTATTTTCTGAGAGTGAAGCCAAATCATTAGAAAAAAATGGTGTAGAGATTATTGAAATCTCTCAAGAGGTGTTTCAGAAATTAGCATATAGAAGTACTACAGAAGGTGTTATTGCTGTAGCTAAGGCAAAACCTCATCAGTTAAGTGATATTACATTCAATACTGAGAGCCCCTTAATTTTGGTTGCCGAAGCTCCAGAAAAACCTGGCAATATAGGGGCATTGTTGCGAACGGCAGATGCTGCTAATGTTGATGCCGTAATTATTGCAAATCCAAAAACCGATTTGTATAATCCCAATATTATTAGGTCTAGCGTAGGTTGCGTGTTTACAAAATCCATTGCCACAGGAACAACTTCCGAGATATTATCGTTTTTAAAGCAAAATGGGATTCATATTTTTTGCGCAGCCTTGCAAGCGTCTCAGGATTATCACAAACAGGATTATACCAATCCAACAGCAATTGTTGTAGGAGCCGAAGCTACTGGCTTAAGTGACGATTGGTTACAACATTCTACACAAAACATTATTATTCCCATGCAAGGTGAAATTGATTCTATGAACGTTTCGGTAGCCGCTGGAATTCTTATTTTTGAAGCAGTTCGCCAAAGGCGAATCAATGAGTAATGAACAATTTGTAATTAATAATGAAGGAAAATATCATTGCAACTAAAAGTTATGATTTTGCTGTAAAAATAGTTTTGTTGAGCAAAAAACTTATTGCTGAAAATGAATATGTATTATCAAGACAGATTCTAAAATCAGGCACTTCAATTGGTGCCAATCTAGAAGAAGCCATTGGTGGAATTTCAAAGAAAGATTTTAGAGCCAAAATGTCTATTTCCTACAAAGAAGCTAGAGAAACACATTATTGGTTGAGAATTCTTAAAGATACGGACTATATCACAGATTCAGAATTTGAAAAGTTGGAGACGGAACTCTCAAGTATTCTAAAGATATTATTCAAAATCATCCAATCTTCAAAAGAGTAATAATTGATAATTATTCATTACTAATCATTAATTAAAGAAATGACAGCTCAAACCCTATTCTACATCATTATCGGCATTATCATTGTCAACTTCATAAAGGATAAAATCTTAGATGCTTTAAACGCTAAGCATTTTAACGATGCTATTCCTGAACAACTTCAAGATGTTTTTGATGAAACCGAATACAAAAAATCGCAAGTATACAAACGTGTTAATTATAAGTTTGGAATCATTACGTCAACATTTTCATTGCTGTTAATGGTGTTGTTTTTAGTGTTTGATGGTTTTGAGTTTGTCGATAATATTGCGAGGAGTTTTAGTGATAATGCTATTGTAGTTGCCCTCATCTTTTTTGGTGTTATTATGTTGGGTAGCGATATCTTGACAACGCCATTTTCGTATTACAAGACTTTTGTGATTGAAGAACGCTTTGGTTTTAATAAAACCTCTTTTAAAACCTTTGTAATCGATAAGCTTAAAGGATTGCTAATGATGGCTATTTTAGGTGGCGGCATTTTAGCTTTGATTATCTGGTTTTTTCAACTTACAAAAGCTCATTTTTGGTTATATGCTTGGGGACTCATTACCGTTTTTACGGTGTTTATGAATATGTTTTATTCGCGATTAATCGTGCCATTATTCAACAAACAGACACCTTTAGAAGCAGGTGATTTACGAAACAAAATTTCTAAGTATGCAGAATCGGTTGGATTTCAATTGGACAAGATTTTTGTTATTGATGGTTCCAAAAGAAGTTCAAAAGCCAATGCTTATTTTTCTGGTTTTGGACACGAAAAGCGTGTCACACTTTATGATACTTTAATTAATGATTTAAATGATGAGGAAATTGTTGCTGTCTTAGCACATGAGGTTGGGCATTACAAGAAAAGGCATATTATGTTTAATTTAATAACCTCAATCCTATTGACAGGGATAATGCTTTATGTGTTATCCATTTTTATATCAAACCCATTATTATCGCAAGCCATAGGTGTAGAGCAACCAAGTTTTCACGTCGGGTTAATTGCTTTTGGAATGCTGTACGCACCTATCTCTGAAATTACAGGATTGGTCATGAATTGGTTTTCACGAAAATTTGAATACCAAGCTGATAATTATGCCAAGCAAACCTACAAATCTGAACCTTTAATAACTGCGCTAAAAAAACTTAACAAGAATAGTTTAAGCAATTTAACGCCTCATCCAGCTTATGTGTTTGTGCATTATTCACACCCCACATTATTGCAGCGTTTTAAAAACTTAAAAAGCAGTTAATCAATTAAAATTTCCAAAATTTTAATTGCCGCATCACTAATTTTTGTGCCAGGACCAAAAACAGCTACTGCACCAGCATCAAATAAATATTGATAGTCCTGTTTAGGAATTACACCACCAACAATAACCATAATGTCCTCGCGACCATACTTTTTTAACTCTTCAATAACTTGAGGGACTAGGGTTTTATGCCCAGCAGCTAATGATGAAACACCTAAAATATGAACATCATTTTCTACAGCTTGTTTAGCTGCTTCTTGAGGTGTTTGAAATAAAGGGCCAATATCGACATCAAAACCAACATCGGCATAACCAGTGGCTACAACTTTGGCTCCACGGTCGTGACCATCTTGTCCCATTTTTGCAATCATAATTCGTGGTCTTCTACCATCTTGTTCTGCGAATTTGTCGGCCAATGCTTTAGCCTTTTTAAAGGAATCGTCGTCTTTTACTTCTTTACTGTACACACCTGAAAATGATTTAATTTGCGCTTTGTAGCGACCAAAAACGGTCTCTAGAGCACTACTTATTTCTCCTAATGTAGCTCTATTTCTTGCTGCATTTACAGCTAAAGCTAATAAATTTTCTTGACCAGTTTTAGCTGCTTCGGTTAATTTTTGTAGTGAAGAATTTACTTTTTCAGTATCTCTGTCAGCTTTTAATTTATCTAAACGTTCAATTTGTTGGCGTCTTACGGTTTGATTATCTACTTCTAGTATTTGAAGTGGGTCTTCTTCTACTAAGCGGAATTTATTTACACCAACAATAACATCTTTTCCAGAGTCTATACGAGCTTGCTTTCTAGCAGCAGCTTCTTCTATTCTTAGTTTAGGGATACCTGCTTCAATAGCTTTTGTCATACCTCCTAATTCTTCAACCTCCTCTATTAGTTTCCATGCTTTTTGAGCGATATCGTGTGTTAGTTTTTCAACATAATAGCTTCCAGCCCAGGGATCGACAGTTTTGGTAATTTGTGTTTCTTCTTGGAGATAAATTTGAGTATTTCTGGCTATTCTTGCCGAAAAATCGGTTGGTAAGGCAATGGCTTCGTCCAAAGCATTAGTATGTAAACTTTGTGTGCCACCAAAAGCAGCAGCAGCAGCTTCGATACATGTTCTAGCTACATTGTTAAATGGATCTTGTTCCGTTAAACTCCAACCACTAGTTTGGCAATGTGTTCTTAACGCTAAAGATTTAGGATTTTTAGGATTAAACTGCTTAACTAGTTTTGCCCAAAGCATTCTACCAGCTCTCATTTTGGCAATTTCCATAAAGTGATTCATACCAATAGCCCAGAAAAAGGATAGGCGAGGAGCAAACGAATCGATATCCATTCCTGCTTTAAGTCCTGTTTTAATATATTCTAATCCATCTGCAAGTGTGTATGCTAATTCTATATCGCAAGTGGCTCCAGCTTCTTGCATGTGGTAACCCGAAATACTAATACTGTTAAATCGGGGCATGTTTTTACTGGTAAACTCAAAAATATCTGAAATAATTTTCATGGAAGGAGTTGGTGGATAGATGTAAGTATTTCTAACCATAAACTCCTTTAAAATATCATTTTGTATGGTTCCTGCTAATTGTTCTGGTTTTACACCTTGTTCCTCGGCTGCTACAATATAGAATGCCATGATAGGTAAAACAGCACCGTTCATGGTCATTGAAACCGACATTTTATCTAACGGAATTTGATTGAAAAGTACTTTCATATCTTCAACCGAATCTATGGCTACACCAGCTTTTCCAACATCGCCAACTACACGTTCGTGGTCGCTATCGTAACCACGATGTGTTGCTAAATCGAAGGCTACAGATAATCCTTTTTGTCCAGCAGCAAGATTTCTTCTGTAAAATGCATTACTTTCTTCGGCAGTAGAAAACCCAGCATATTGCCTAATTGTCCATGGTCTTCTAACATACATAGTGCTATAAGGACCCCGTAAATTAGGAGAGATTCCTGCAACAAAGTTGAGGTGTTCTACATTTTTTATGTCGTTTTTAGAGTAAAAAGGCTTTAAACTTATTCCTTCTGCAGTGGTAAATTGCTCTTGAGTATTATTACTATTGGAAGTAGCCTTTTTTAATGTAATATGTTGGAGGTTCTTTCTAGACATTATAAAATCGTTTTTTGAATAAAAGGGTCGAAATACACATCGAAAGGTGTTGTTAGATTTATCATCACTGTTTTTTTGTTTGATGATATAATATAGGATGTACTATAGATATCAACAGGATGATCTTTATAGTTAATTTTATATATAACTTTAAAAAGTTGCACACCATTACTACTATTATATTTGGCGGTTACTTTTTCAAAAGAAGCATTCATGTTTTTGGTTTCTGCTTCGTGTCGTTTCCTTATCATGCCTAAAATAAATTGAGCATCTCTTTTGTAGAGCGGTGTATAAGGAAGAGTGTTTAAGGTATAGGTTGATTTTGTATCCTCGTCAAAAAAAATATAGAAATTACCATCCATAGATTTCAATACGTTTAATCTATGGAGTTCATGTTTATATGCTTTTTCATCTAAAAGAGAATCTAATTCTTCTTGATAAGCAACCAATGAGTATTTTTTGAAAACTTCTGGTAAAAAGAGTTTAATACCTTCTTCACTTAAATGATGATATTTGCCAAAAATATCGTCGTTTTCGTTTAACTCAACCCAGCTTTTAACTTCACTTGCCAGTTGAACACAAGAAAAGCAACAAATAGAACAAAGTAATATGTAGATAATTCTTTTTGTCATGTAGGGTTTTAATGATTATGACCAGCGTGTGGATCGACACTTTTTTGGGTTTTTTTAAGCTCCTTTAAGCGAGCGGCTTCATCAGAAGAATTATTATGTGTTTTGGTTCCATCTATTTTGGATGGATCTACTTGTGATAGGTATGAATAATAATATTCTAAAGCAAAAAAAGCAGCTAAATATCTATCCCGGCTAACAGATGAAACTTTATATCTTAGTGGAGCGCCAAAAAGTTCAGGAGTTAGACTGTTAGCGCTAATTAATGCGTTGAAGGTTGTTTGAAGGTCTTTGTCTTTAAAGTTGTCTCCTAGACATTTAAATAGTTTATGATTAAAATTAAGTGTATGGCCTTCTTTCCATAAGCCTTTTTCGTTTTTCAGAGTTTTTAAAATATTTACACTATGTAGCGATGCAACGTCCTGAAACTTAATGCGGTTTGTTGAAGCGTTTCTAAAAAACATTGAGTAAGCTCTGGTTAGGTTTTTATTCTCTTTATCGTAAAAATTTATAATGTCTTCTTCAAAAGATAATAGGGCTTCGTTATAAATTTTGGTGTCTAAACCGTCACATTTTAAGGGATTTTCTTTATCTGAATACTTATATTCCAAAGTTATACTTGGTTCATTTTTACAACTTAAAACATTAAGTAATACTATGCATAATGTAATTTTAAGTAAAGATTTCATAAATAAAATGGTGTTTTAAAAATGTTTAATTATTCGTTTTCTAATCGGTTTTTATCTAATTTTTCAGCAAGTCGTCTTTCAATAATAGGTTCTATTAAGGTTTTTCTAGGGTTTGTTTCTACAAAAGGATTGAGTTCTAACTCATTTTTCATTTTATCTTCTGGGTTAGGATGTTTATTTGTGCCTAATAGAATGTTATCACCTTTTTCAAAAGCTTCCTCTTCTTTAGATGCTGATTCCTTAATTTTTCGTTGAATAATGCCTTCTTTCAATTGTTTTAAAAAACCACCAGAAGACTCAATGCTTTTAAAAACCTCTAAAGCTTTTTCAGCTAGTTGATCGCTAATGGTTTCTATATAATAGGCGCCATCGGTAGGATTATCAACTTTATCGAAATAACTTTCGTGCTTTAATACTAATAATTGATTTCTAGACACACGCTCACCAAATGGATTTGTTTTATGGTAAATAGCGTCGTAAGGCGTATTGTTAACAGCGTTTGCGCCACCTAAAATAGCACTCATACACTCTGTAGTGGTACGCAACATGTTGGTGTTATAATCGTAAATGGTTTTGTTGCGCTTTGTAGGAAAGGCAACTATGTGACAATTTTCGTTAAATCCGTACTCACTAGCTAGCGAAGCATGTAAATCTCGTAACGCTCTTAATTTGGCAATCTCGAAAAAGTAATTTGTACCAACCGATACTTGAAAAATAACGCGTAAGGTTTCCTTTTCTGAAGTTGAAATGTCATCATTTAAATAATTAAAATATTCATTTAAATGTGCTAGACTGTAAGCTAATTGCTGTGTTATGTTTGCTCCTGCATTTTGATAAAGCGATAAATCGACACTCAAGCAACCGCTATTTTTTACACTATTTTTAAAAACGGTGTAGTCGTCATTAAGGTTGTTAAACCAATTTCCAGATTTTGCAAGGTTGTTTATAATATCACTATTAATAAAGGTGATGTCTTTATTAGGGGTTTGTGTAACAAGTTGCTTTACGTAGTCTGCGTCTAAAAAATCGAGGCTAAAATACAAAGGGGTGTTTTTAGAGATGTTTTTTAGTAAAATTTCTACAGCAATATCTTTATGGGGAATTACAAAATGTAAAGCTTCGGTTCCTTTTGTAAGTGCTTCTAAAGCTTTTTTGTTTATACTTTCTGGGTTTGACACATAAAACGTTTCCAAAACATTCCATGTGGTAGCCTTTGTTGTTGATGTTTCTGGGAGCGAAGAAAATTCATCGGCATGATAAAATGGTTTAACATCTATGCCTTCTGGACTTTGCCAAATTAAGGTATCGTTATAATCGGCGCCTTTTAAATCAACTTGTATTTTTTGTTTCCACTCCTTTGATGAAACATATTGAAAATCAGTAAATAACGGTTTACTCATGGTTTTCTGTTTTTGCTATGCTATCTTCATACTCTATAATGAAGATCTCTTCATTTTCTTTTTTCATGTAGTACTTTTCTCGAGCTAATTTTTCTATACCATTTTCTGTTTTTAACTCTTTGATAGCTTTTCTATCTTTAATAATTTCTTTTTGGTAATATTCTTTTTCTTCTTCTAGTTGTTCTATGTCTGAATTTAATTCGCGATGAATGAGCCAAGAATTAGCATCTAAAAAAATCATCCATACCCCAAACCCGATAAGAATGATAAGGAAAATGTTTTTAAAAGGTTTAAGATATTTTTTTTTGTTTTTTGCCATATTAAACTAAACGTTCGTTAATAATGGTTTTTACAATATCTATAGCAACAGTATTATATTTATTGTTTGGTATAATAATATCGGCATATTCTTTCATAGGCTCGATAAACTGTTGATGCATGGGTTTTAACGTGTTTTGATAACGAGAAAGTACCTCGTTTATATCTCTGCCACGTTCAGCTATGTCTCGTTTTAGTCTTCTTATTAAACGCTCGTCGCTATCGGCGTGTACAAATATTTTAATGTCGAACATATTTCTTAATTCGGGATTGGTTAGAATTAAAATACCTTCAACAATCATAACTTTTCTTGGTTTTGTTATAATGCTATCGCCTGTTCTATTGTGTTTTACAAAAGAATATACTGGTTGTTTAATATTATTGCCTTTTTTTAGCTCTTTTAAGTGTTCTTCTAATAACTCAAAATCTATAGATCTAGGATGATCAAAGTTTATTTTAACACGTTCGTCGTAATTTAAATGAGACGTGTCTTTATAGTAAGAATCTTGAGAAAGTATACCCACTTGTCCTTCTGGAAGTTGATCTAAAATTTGATTTACTACGGTTGTTTTCCCGCATCCAGTTCCACCTGCGATACCTATGATTAGCATAGAGAGTTATTTACATTTATTGCAAATTTAATTATTTCAAGGGTAATTTTATCGTTCAATGCTTGAAACTTCATTTACTGTAATTAAGTTATTATTAGTATTGCCCCAAGAGTTTGTTATATAGTTTAAAACATCGGCAATTTCTTTATTGCTTAATCCTAATGGTGTCATACTACCATTGTATACTTTTCCGTTTACTGTAATTTCTCCTTGCTGTCCGTATTTTACTATTTTAATAGCTCTAGAAATATCTGTCATGAGATAATCGGATTTGGCAAGTGGAGGAAATGCTTTAGGAACACCTTCGCCATTTGCCATGTGGCAAGCAATGCAATAGTTGTTGTATACTGTTTTACCACTTTTAAAGCTTGTTTTAAAGGTTTGTTTATTTTCTTTAGAAGAATTATTTTTACAAGCAATTGTTAAAAAAATAAAACTAAAAAGAATAGAAATCTTTTTCATTAGATTTAATAAATCGGGTTGCTAATTAAATTTTTTGACTAAAAATATAAATAAAATAGTTTTCTAATTAAAGAAAAGCTATATATTTGCAGTCTGAAATTTTCGGGGTGTAGCGTAGCCCGGTTATCGCGCCGCGTTTGGGACGCGGAGGTCGCAGGTTCGAATCCTGCCACCCCGACAAAAAGGTCAAACTTACTAGGTTTGACCTTTTTTTATGCCTTAGCGTTAAGTTTTTCTTAATTAATTAGGATTAATAGGTTTAATTTATTGGTATTCAATATATAAATATTAGTTTCGCACAAAATTAAAATAGACATAATAATTTATGAGTCAAGTAAAAGAAAACGACACGGTAAAAGTTCACTACACAGGAAAATTAAGTAACGGGCAAGTTTTTGATAGTTCTCTTGAAAGAGAACCTTTAGAGGCAACCTTAGGACAAGGTATGTTAATTCCTGGTTTTGAAAAAGCCATTGTTGATATGAAAGTTAACGAAAAGAAAACGGTTAACATTCCTAAAGAAGAAGCTTATGGCGAAGTGAATAAAGAATTGTTTCATGAAGTTAAAAAGGAACAATTACCTGACGATATTGAGCCACAAGTAGGGATGGGATTAACATCGAGAGCAGAAGACGGTAGAGAATACCAATTTAGAATTGCTGAGGTTAATGAAGATAATATTATTGTTGATGGGAACCACCCATTAGCAGGACAAGATTTAACTTTTGAATTAGAGTTAATCGAGATTAAATAAATATTCTCCTAAATAAGATTTTAAAAGCCTGGAATTTTCCAGGCTTTTTTGTTTTTATACAGTTCGTCCCATAATTTTTACAGTTCGGGAAATAGGTTTTTTAAATTACTTAAAACTTTAAAACATTTGTACCATCAATAAAAAACGAACAGTTTTATTACATCAATTAAAATAGTTGTTAAATTTAGGTTTCTATAACCGCGACGCATGAAAAAACATTTAAAAAATATCATTATTGTATTTATTATAGGAACGATTGTTTTTGTAATTGGTAACTCGCTTTCTAGAAATGGATTTCATTTTAATTCGGTAAATGATTTTTTAATTAATTTCATTTTTTATCAAGCTTATGCCTTTTTATTAGGTTACAGTAATATGTTCTATTTTCAGTTTCTAAATCAGATAAGATGGCCTCCCAATAGTAGTATTAAACGAATTGTTATTGGTGTTGTAGGATCGGTTATTATAACTTTAATAGGCTTGTTTATTTTAAGAGCATCAACCGCTATTTATTATAATGGAAATACGTTTAAAGAGTTTATTTCGAACGAAAGTTTTAGCAATTATACCTTTGGTTTATGGATTACATTAACCATTGTTATGGTATTTCATTTAATTTATTTTTATAATGAGTATCAGCAAAATAGAATTAAGGAGCAAAAGGTTATAGCCGGAACGGCAAGCGCTAAGTTTGATGCTTTAAAAAATCAATTAGACCCGCACTTTTTGTTTAATAGCTTAAATGTTCTTACCAGTTTAATTGAAGAAAACCCCGAAAGCGCCCAAAAATTTACTACAGGATTATCTAAGGTTTACAGGTATGTTTTAGAGCAAAAAAATAAAGATTTAGTGGCTGTTGATGAAGAGTTGAAATTTGCCAAAATATACATGTCTTTATTAAAAATGCGATTTGAAGATAGTATTGTTTTTAATATTCCAGAACAGGCAAATAACCCTGAAAGTAAAGTGGTACCATTATCCTTACAACTATTGCTAGAAAATGCTGTAAAGCATAATATGGTTACCGAAAAAAAACCACTTAAAATTCATATTTATGAAGACAACGGTAATTTAATAGTAGAAAACAATCTTCAGCCAAAACAAATAGTAAAAAAGAGTAGCGGAGTTGGTTTAAGTAATATTAAACAACGCTATGATTTACTAACCAATAGAAAAGTTATCATCAATCAAAGAGCAGACAGTTTTGCTGTGGCAATACCTATGCTCACAAAACAAATTTTAATCATGGAAACACAATCAACAAAACAAGAAGACGCTTACTACAGAGCCAAAAAACGTGTAGAGGAAATAAAAGGATTTTATGGCAACTTAATATCCTACTGTTGCGTTATCCCTTTTTTAATGTTTATTAACTATAAAACCTATTGGGAGTTTCAATGGTTTTGGTTTCCCGCAATAGGTTGGGGAATAGGATTAATATTTCATGCTTTTGGGGTATTTGGATATGGGAAAACCTGGGAAGAACGAAAAATTCAAGAAATTCTTGATAAAGAAAAGGAGAGCAACTCAAAATGGCAATAATTATGGAATCGAATTTTAATGAACAACAACGTATAGATAATGCTAGAAGACGTGTAAAAAAGTTAAAAGGCTTTTACTCTCATTTAGTAGTTTACATAGTTATTAATGCTTTACTCTTGATAATTAACGTTATTTATGTAAATCCTGGCGAGTCGTTTTTTCAATGGAGTAATTTTAGCACTATGTTTTTTTGGGGAATAGGACTCTTAGCTCATGGATTAACAGTATTTATGCCAAAATTTATAATGGGAAAAGACTGGGAAGAACGCAAAATAAAGCAGTTTATGGAACAGGAAAAACACCATAACCGTTGGGAATAGTTGTTTTGAGTGTTATATTAAAAAATGAATTCAATTAACAGACCATGAAAGTAATCATTATTGAAGACGAGAAGCCATCGGCAAGACGCTTGCAGCGTATGTTGGAAAAACAAGTTTTAGAGGTTGAAACCATGTTGCACTCGGTTGAAGAGGCTATAAATTGGTTTCAAAACAATGCACACCCAGAACTTATTTTTTTAGATATTCAGTTAAGTGATGGATTATCTTTTGAAATTTTTGAAACTGTTGATATAAAGTCATCAATTATTTTTACAACAGCTTACGATGAGTATGCTTTGCAAGCTTTTAAGTTGAATAGTATAGATTACTTATTAAAGCCTATAGATGAAGAAGAATTAGAACAAGCCATTACCAAATTTCAATCTAATTTTGATTATAAATCTCCTATTTCTTTAGATTTTGAAGACATAAAAAAGCTTTTAGTGAATCCTATAGAACGGGAGTACAAAAAAAGGTTTTCGGTAAAAGTAGGACAACATTTAAAACTTATAAATGTAAATGATATAGAGTGTGTTTTTAGTCAAAATAAAGGGACTTATTTACACACTGTTGACGGTAGAAATTATTTAATAGACGATACGTTGGAAGAGTTAGAATCTCAGCTAGAACCAAATCAGTTTTATCGTGTTAACCGTACATTTTATGTAAATGTTCATGCTATAAGCGATATGGTGAGTTATACCAATTCTCGACTTCAAATAAAACTAAATAATTATAACGAGCAGGATATTATTGTGGCTAGAGAACGTGTAAAAGATTTTAAAAGTTGGTTGGCGTAAAAATTAGTCTTCTTCAATTCTGTTATCATCAAACGATGATGGCAATAACTTAGGGATAAACTTAATAACTAACGGTAATAGTAATGCACCACCTGGTAACATAAAAATGGCTAAACTAGGAATAGATTTAAAAATATCTAATAATTGGTCTTGTACTTTTTTTTGTTCGTCGTCGCTTAATTCTCTAACGGTAGATTGGCTTAATAACTTAACTAATTCCTGACTTTCTCTTAATTCTTTTTGTAACCGTTTACTGTTTCTAGAAATAAGCTTACTCACCATTTTACTAGAATTAGAGTAAAAGGTTTTTACAATGTTTTTAGAGCTTAAAAGCGCAATTTTCTCTTTATGCGAACTGTAAAATAGTTTAATATTATTTATGGAATTGGTAATAATAGCATGATCTAATTCCAAAAGTTGACCAATGTCTTGTAAAATGCTTTCTTCATTTTTATCAATATTTAAATCACTCCAAGTAGCCATACAAGCAATATCCACGATGTAATATTTTTCAAGCTTAATGTTTACAAGCGATAAGGCGTCTTGAAGTTCTACTTTTTTGTCTATATTATAACGTAACGATTGCTCTACAAGTTCAATTAAACTTTCGTCGTATTTAGTTTTCTGTTCTTTAATATTTAAAACTTCTATAACGGTTGTTTCTATAGCTAATTCAAGATGTTTTATATAGTCTTCAGAAATAAAATCGTGTTGTAAAAATCTTTGATAAGCTAAAACATCAATAAAAAGTAAGGCGTTTGTGATAAAATAATTAAAGCTACGCTCGATAATATTATCATCTATTTGAATACGTTTATGAATAATAGTCTCTAAAAGCGATGTTGTTTTTCGTTCGCCTAAAAACTCAGAAAAAATAGATGGTTTGTGCGCATTTATTTGTGTGTAAAAATCGATAACACTCTCTACAAAACCGTTATCATCGTTATTTAAGACATCGTTATAGCAAAACTTTAAGGCAAGAAGAAAATTAATTTTACAAATTTCTTCTTCGGTAAGTTTCTCTTCACTTAAACCATTTTTTATAGTTTTTATGTTACTACCGTAAATAAAACCAACGTCTCTTAACTTATAATAAAACCTTTCTAAGTCAGTATTAATCCATACCGAGGTTTCATTTTCAAGCTTTAAAAGTTTTTTTACCCAACCGTTTGCCGAAGGATTCATAAATGTTTTAATAAAATGTAAATATAGGTAAATTAATTTTTCACGTTATATCATATATGTAAAGTTAAAGCAATGTTAAAGTCGTGTGGAAAATTATAGTCTAATACTATTTTAGTAGGTCTTAATTTTTAACCAACCAATATGCAAAAACTAATAACAGTTTTACTTTTAATTATAATTGTAAAGACAGGTTTTTCACAAACTATTCAAGGAACAATAACTAATCTAGATAATCAACCGTTGCATGGTGCATATATTTATAATATAACATCAAAAAGTCATGCGCATAGTAATGAAAAAGGAGCTTTTATTTTAAATAATACCAAGGCAAACGATTCTGTTACAATTGGGTTGTTAGGTTATGAAAAAACAACCATTATTGTTAAACCATTTTACTTTAAAGAAGGCATGGTTGTTGGTTTAAAAAGTAAAGCTTTTTTACTAGATGAGTTGGTGTTAACCAATAAGATAAATGCCATAAACTCGATAGTTAAATTAGACTTAGAAACAAACCCAGTAAATTCCTCTCAAGAGATTTTAAGAAAAGTTCCAGGAATGATTATAGGGCAGCATGCTGGAGGCGGAAAAGCAGAACAGATGTTTTTACGTGGTTTTGATATTGATCATGGTACCGATGTTGCCTTAACTGTAGATGGAATGCCTGTAAACATGGTGTCTCATGCTCATGGTCAAGGCTATAGCGATTTACATTTTCTTATTCCTGAAACTATAAAAAATATAGAATTTGGAAAAGGACCTTATTATGCTAATAAAGGCGATTTTGCTACTGCGGCTTATGTTGGGTTTCAAACAAAAGATAGACTTAACGATAATAATATTACATTTTCTTACGGGCAATTTAATTCATTAAGAACGTTAGGAATGTTTAATCTATTAGATAGAAATAACAAAACGCAAAATGCTTACTTAGCCATGGAGTATATTGCTACTGATGGTCCTTACAATTCGCCTCAAAACTTTAATAGATTAAATGTTTTTGGGAAATATAATACCTTATTAAACAATGGCGGTAAATTGTCATTATCAGCATCGCACTTTACCAGCAGATGGGATGCTTCTGGGCAAATTCCACAACGAGCAGTTGATAGTGGCTTAATTTCAAGATTTGGTGCCATAGATGATACCGAAGGTGGAAATACCTCAAGATCTAATGTTAATGTGTCGTACTTTAAGTTTCTAGACGATGATATAAAAATGACTTCAAACGCTTACTATTCTCATTACGATTTTGAGTTGTATTCTAATTTCACTTTCTTTTTAGAAGATCCTGTAAATGGAGATCAAATCAAGCAAAAGGAAGACCGACATATTTTAGGATTTAATACCGAGATTGAAAAGTATCATAAATTTGGAGAAGTTACAGCAAATTTTAGTGTTGGAGCGGGTTTACGACATGATATTGTTAACGATGTAGAATTATCACATACATTAAATAGAAAAGAAACTTTAACGTATTTACAGTTAGGCGATGTTAACCTAACTAATATATTTGCCTACTTAAATTCAGAATTTTTAATGGGCGATTTTAAAGTAGTGCCAGGACTTCGGTTAGATTACTTTAAGTTTATGTATAACGATGCTTTAGCAACAAATTACAAAACGCTAAGTAATTATAAGGTAGCTTTAAGCCCTAAGTTAAATGTGTTTTATAATCAATCGGATAATTTACAATGGTTTGTAAAATCAGGCATTGGGTTTCACTCTAATGATACTCGTGTAGTTCTTCAGCAAGAAGAAGACATATTACCTAGAGCTTATGGTGTAGATGTTGGCTCTATTTGGAAACCATTTCCTAAAATGTTCTTTAACACCGCCGTTTGGTATTTACTTTCAGAACAAGAATTTGTTTACGTAGGTGATGCTGGAATTGTAGAACCTAGTGGTGAGTCGCAACGTTATGGATTAGATGTCGGGTTGCGTTATCAATTTACAGATTGGTTATACTTTGATACCGATGCTACACTTACGCATGCACGAAGTACAGAAGCACCAGATGGAGAAGATTACATACCATTAGCTCCAGACTTTACTTTAACAGGTGGATTAGCTATAAATAATTTAAAAGGATTTAATGCTGGAGTACGTTATAGGTATATTGATGATAGACCAGCAAATGAAAATAACTCTATTGTAGCCGAAGGCTATTTTGTTACCGATATAAATGTCTCTTATACATTGAAAAAACTAACCTTTGGAGTTAATATAGAAAACCTATTTGATGTTGATTGGAACGAAACACAATTTGCTACAGAGTCAAGACTTCAAAATGAAATAAACCCTGTTGAAGAAATTCATTTTACACCAGGAACACCTTTTTTTGCTAAAGGTTACATAAGTTATAAATTTTAACAAGGCAGTACACAATTTGGCTTATAAAAAGAAAAGGCTTACTAGTTATTAGTAAGCCTTTTTAATTGTTTTTATTTTTTAGATAAACCTTTTTAGCTTTTATATATCTCCGCCACATTTTTAAATTTAAAAACACCAATATGCAAAGTGAAACTATTTGAATGATAGCTATAAGATTTATAAGCGTTAACGGCATCGTTTTTTATTTGGGATTTATTGTGTTAAGACACCACTTTATTTATAAAGTCACTAAAATAAGTAAGGAGAGGTATTTGGGTATAAAAAAAGCTGCTTACATAATAAGAAGCAGCTTTTTTTATAAATTATAATATAAATAATAAAGTGTATAGTGTTTTTAGTTTTTTCTTAGGTAAGTACTTACCTCAATAGCAACATCTTCCCAAGTTTTACTTACACCGTCTGGTCCTTTATGTAAATCAAAACAAACTTTGTTTAAACTTTCCAAAGCATCAAGAGCATTCCAAGTTTTTAAATCCATAGTTCCTGTAAGTGTAACACGTCTTTCATCTGTAATACTAATATCTAAAGGAAGATTTTCTGTAACCCCATTCATGGTAAT
Source organism: Mangrovimonas cancribranchiae (assembly GCF_037126245.1). Classification (NCBI taxonomy): domain Bacteria; kingdom Pseudomonadati; phylum Bacteroidota; class Flavobacteriia; order Flavobacteriales; family Flavobacteriaceae; genus Mangrovimonas; species Mangrovimonas cancribranchiae. The sequence continues at coordinate 1,829,074 of NZ_CP136925.1, read as the reverse complement.
AGAGGCAGCATAACTACCATTACTAGATGTAATAGTACCGCTTATAAGTTCGGTGTCTAACATGGCACCAAAAAACGATTCCTTTAACTTGCCATCACGTACATCATCATTTGTAAATAAACTACTTACAGGAATAGAAAACGTTAAATTGTTTAAGGCTTCTTCTGGAGAACTACCCGATTTTTCGTCAAATTTTAAAACGGTAAATTCGCCTCCAACCGGTGTTTTTTTTGTTGTTTTATAAGCCGTCCATTTTACCGAAGTCGCTTCTGGTTTTACTACAAACTTTTCAGTACTAACAACTTCAGTTGTTTCTTCTGCTTTTGCTTCTTTTTTATCGCCTTTACACGACAGTAAACTTAATGTAAGTACTACTAATAAGTAACTTATTTTTTTCATTTTTTATAAATTATAAAGTTTTATTTAAAATTAAGGATTATCATATAGATAATAAAATTATAATCAAGGTTTATATGACAAATATCATAGTTTGAAGCTAACAGTACCGCTAATTTTGATTATAAATTATTAGGTATGAGTCAACAAGAATTAATAAGGAAATATAACGTTCCTGGTCCAAGGTATACAAGTTACCCAACAGTTCCCTTTTGGAATATGGACACCTTTTCGTTAAAAGCTTGGAAAGCATCTTTAAAACAGTCTTTTATTGAAAGTAATGCTAAAGAAGGTATAAGCATTTACATTCATTTACCATTTTGCGAAAGTTTATGCACATTTTGTGGTTGTAATAAGCGTATTACGAAACGTCACGAAGTAGAATCTCCATACATAACAGCACTTTTAAAAGAATGGCAACTATATTGCGATTTATTTGATGCTAAACCAAAAATTAAAGAACTCCATTTAGGTGGCGGAACACCTACATTCTTCTCATCAGAAAATTTAAAACGATTAATAAAAGGCCTTGTTAATAGAGCCGAATTAGCCAGTAATTACGAGTTTAGCTTTGAAGGTCACCCAAATAATACCACAAGAGAACACCTTCAAACACTTTTCGATTTGGGGTTTAGACGCGTAAGTTTTGGTGTGCAAGATTATAACGAAAAGGTGCAGAAAGCTATTCATAGAATTCAACCTTTCGAGCATGTGAAATATGTTACAGAAACAGCTAGAGAAATAGGCTATACAAGTGTTGGGCACGATATTATTTTTGGCTTACCGTTTCAAACGGTGGATCATATTAAAGAAACTATTGCAAAGACAAAGCAATTAATGCCAGATCGCATTGCCTTTTACAGTTATGCGCATACACCTTGGATAAAAGGTAATGGACAACGTGGTTTTAACGAGCAAGATTTGCCAATACCAGAACAAAAGCGACTGCAATACGATATAGGCAAAACGCTACTAACTGAAGCAGGATATACCGAAATAGGAATGGACCATTTTGCCTTGCCAACCGATTCGCTATACGAAGCTATGGCAAACGAAAGTTTACACCGAAATTTTATGGGGTATACCGCATCAAAAACGCAAATGATGATAGGCTTAGGTGTATCATCTATAAGTGATAGTTGGTATGGTTTCGCCCAAAATGTAAAAGGTTTAGAAGAATATTATCATTTAATAGAAGAACATATTATCCCCGTTTTTAAGGGGCATATTTTAAACCATGAAGATTTAGTAATAAGACAACACATTTTAAACTTAATGTGCCATAATAAAACATCTTGGAAATCTGAAAACTTAAAATTTGAAGCTTTAAATGATACTTTAGTTAAATTAGAAGAGATGGTAAAAGATGGCTTGTTAATTATAGAATCAGAAAGTCTAAAAGTCACTAAAAAAGGCCAACCTTTTGTGCGTAATATTTCTATGGCTTTTGATGTTTTGTTACAACGAAGGCAACCTGATAAGCCGTTGTTTTCTATGACAATTTAATAAACTAAAACCTTCTTTGTTGGGTAATGCAAAAAATCGTAATTTAAGCCCTACAAAAAACAATACTAAAAAATACTAAAATCAAAAAAAATGAAAAAAATTATTGTTCCTATAGATTTCTCTAAATATTCAGAATACGCCTTAGAAGCAGCTGCTGTAATGGCCAAACAAAACGATGGTGAAGTATTAGCTTTACATATGCTAGAACTATCGGAAGCCGTTTTAACAAAAGGAAGTGCAGCACAAAGTGAAGAAGCTGTTTTTTATCTTAAACTAGCAGAAAAACGATTTGAAGAGTTTTTAGAGCGTGATTATTTACAAGACGTTAATGTAACTCCTATAGTTAAACACTTTAAAGTGTTTAGCGAGGTTAATGATGTAGCCCAAGAACACGATGCCGATTTAATTGTTATGGGATCTCAAGGTACAAGTGGTTTGGCCGAAATATTTATTGGCTCAAATACAGAGAAAGTTGTAAGACACTCAGAAACTCCTGTACTAGTGTTAAAAAACAAACTAGAATCAACAGCTTTTAAAAATGTGTTATTTGCAACCGATTTTTCAGAAGAATCTATCGATATATACAAAAAAGCGTCAAGTAAATTAGAAGGCATGGGAGCTAAGGTACATTTAGTGTATGTAAATACGCCAGGGAGCTTTTTAAATTCAACCGAAATGCGCCAGAAAGTATCTAACTTCTTAGCTGAGGCCAATGGAAATACAGATGGAATGGAAGATACTAGTTTTGTGTCTGACTATACAGTCGAGGCAGGTGTTTTAAATCATGCAAATAGTATAAAAGCCGATTTAGTTGCTGTAGCAACACATGGTAGAACTGGTATTGCACACTTTTTTGAAGGCAGTATATCTGAAGATATTGCTAACCATTCCATATTACCAGTAATGACATTTAAAATCTAAAATAATAACCATAATTTGTGTTTTAAGCCTAAAGATTTCTCTTTAGGCTTTTTTTTAACTAATTGTTATTTAGTTGGTTATGCTTCTTTGTGTTTATTTATCTTTAAATAGGATAAAAAAGTCCTTTTTTATGATAAAAATCATATTTTATCTTCTATGCAACAAGTACTTTTGAGTAGTTAATAATTAATTTATATATGAAAACTAAAACATCAATTATCGCAATTTTATTTGCCGTCCTAATAATGGGGTGTGGTGGCAAAGAAGAAAAGAAAAAAGAAACATTCTCTTATCAAAAGAAAAGTACCGACACAGAACAGGTAACTACAAAAAAGGACAATGCTGAGAAACCATTACCAGCATCTAAACGAGTAGATTTAGATAATAAAGGCGTAGGTCCTATTACTTCAATTAATTTACCTGCAGATATAGATCAGTCTATGGCAACCCATGGGCAGGAAGTCTACAAAAAAATGTGTACAGCTTGCCACAGAGCAGATAAAAAGTTTATAGGTCCAGCACCAACAGGGATTTTAGAACGAAGAAGTCCAGAATGGGTTATGAATATGATTTTAAACCCAGAGGAAATGGTAAAAAAAGATCCTTTAGCAAAAGATTTATTAGTAGAGTTTAATGGTTCGCCAATGGCAAACCAAAACCTTAGCGAAGAGGAGGCAAGAGCGGTACTAGAATACTTTAGAACGTTGAAATAATTAAAAATTAATTTTATGAAGTTATTTAAACAATTTTGCTTGGTTGTTATTTTTATGGGAACTCTGTTTGCCTGTAAAAATGAAAGTCAACAAACAGCCAAGCCAGAAAGTAATACAGAACAGCCCGATGAGTCTTCAGAAAGAACAGGGCAAGCTTTTATAAAAGACGATGCCTCAAAACCTAATTGTCTTCAAATAGCTATAGAGTCATCAGACCATAAAACGTTAGTTGCAGCCGTACAAGCTGCTCAAGTGGAAAACGCATTAGTAAATGTAGGACCACTAACTGTTTTTGCTCCTACAGATGAGGCTTTTGCTGCTTTGCCAGAAGGTACTGTCGATAATTTATTAAAGCCAGAAAATAAAGCAGATTTAGCAAACATTTTAAAATACCATGTTACACCAGGCAACTACTCTAAAGACTTTTTAACCAAATTCAAAAAGTTGGGGCAAGCTAATAACGGTTATGTTCCAGTAACAGTAGAGAATGGTGAGCCCATTATTGGTGGAGCAAAAATAATAGCTAGCGTACCAGCTGGAAATGGTATTGTACACGTAATCGATAAGGTGTTATTACCGCCATCTAAAGAATAAATAAATCACTAACTCAATTAATAATGAACACTATGAAGAATATTTTAAAACCAGTGGCTGCATTTGTAACGGGACTTTTGGTTCTTACTAGTTGCAACAACAGCACGAAACAATCAAATAGTAAATCAGGTGCTTTGGCAAGCAATATAGCCGAAAAAGTATATGTGTCTCCTGGTGAACACGACGAATTTTATGCCTTTATTTCAGGTGGATATAGCGGGAACTTAACAGTTTACGGACTACCATCAGGAAGAATGTTTAAGGAAATACCTGTGTTTTCACAATTTCCTACTTCTGGATATGGATATTCAGAAGAGACAAAACCTATGTTAAACACCTCTCATGGCTTTGTGCCTTGGGGAGATTCTCACCATCCAGATATTTCTCAAACTAATGGAGAAATTGATGGCCGTTTTATTTTTATAAATGAGAATAATACGCCAAGAATTGCAAAGATAGATTTACAATCGTTTGAAACAACAGAGATTATAGAAGTACCTAATAGTGCGGGAAATCATAGTTCTTCATTTGTAACAGAAAATACAGAATATGTAGTAGCAGGAACACGTTTTTCAGTACCTATTCCACAACGCGATATGCCAATAAAAGATTACAAAGGTAATTTTCAGGGCGCCTTATCATTTATTAGTGTAGCACCAGAAACAGGCGATATGGATATAAAATTTCAAGTGTTAATGCCTGGTTTTAACTACGATTTATCGCACCCTGGACGTGGTAAATCTCACGGTTGGTTCTTTTTTACGACGTATAATACCGAAGAAGCTAGTACTTTATTAGAAGTTAATGCATCTCAAAACGATAAAGATTTTATTGCGGCAGTAAATTGGAAAAAAATTGAAGAATACGTAAACAACGGTGGCGGTACAATGATGCCAGCCGAATATGCCCATAATGTTTATGATGAGCATACACATACAGCAACTTCAACTATAAAAAAAGAAGTGCGTGTAGTTAACCCTACCGATGTTCCTGGAGCCGTATTCTTTTTACCAACACCAAAATCGCCTCATGGTTGTGATGTAGACCCAACAGGAGAGTACATTGTAGGTAATGGTAAATTATCTGCGAATTTAACCGTACACTCATTTACAAAAATGCTTGATGCCATTGAAAATGAAAAGTTTGATGGAGAGGCTTATGGTATTCCAATTTTAAATTTTGAAGATGTGTTAGCAGGTACTGTTGAACAACCAGGGTTAGGCCCTTTGCATACCGAATTTGATGATCAAGGAAATGCTTATACAACCTTCTTTATCTCATCAGAAGTTGTAAAATGGAAAGTAGGAACTTGGGAAGTCATCGATAGAAAACCAACCTATTACTCTGTTGGGCATTTAACCATTCCAGGAGGAAACTCTAGAAAACCACAAGGTAAGTACATGTTTGCAATGAATAAAATTACAAAAGATAGATATTTACCAACAGGACCAGAAATGGAGCACTCTGCACAATTGTATGATATTTCTGGAGATAAAATGGAATTACTCTTAGATTTTCCAACACATGGAGAGCCTCATTATGCTGCAGCAATGCGTGCAGACATAATAAAAGAACGTTCTAAAAAAATCTATAATTTAGAAGAAAATAATCACCCTTATGCTGCTAAATCGGATGCAGATACAAAAGTAGTAAGAGATGGAAATGAAGTTCATATTTATATGACCACTATAAGAAGTCACTTCTCACCAGATAACATAGAAGGTATAAAAGTAGGTGATAAGGTATTCTTTCATGTAACTAATTTAGAACAAGATTTTGATGTACCTCATGGCTTTGCTGTGCTAGGACAAAATACGTCAGAGTTATTAATTATGCCTGGACAAACAAAAACATCTGTTTGGGAGCCCACAAAAGTAGGGGTGTGGCCTTTTTATTGCACCGATTTCTGTTCAGCTTTACATCAAGAAATGCAAGGATATATTCGTGTGTCTCCAAAAGGAGCTGATACACCTATAAAATGGTCTATGGGAGAAGATATAGAATAAGAAGCTTTTAGGAGAATTTTGTTTTAGTGTTTATTTTCCTATTTAAGGCGAGAGTTGTCTTTTCGCTCTCGCCTTTCTTTTAAAAAACACTAAAGAAACACCAAACCACAACATTCATGAAGAAGTCGAATATTATAATGCTTATAGCGGTTATTTTACCGTTAGGACTGTTTTTATTTCCCTTGTGGAAAATTACATTAGAAGCACCACAATACCCTACACCATTAGGAATGTATATTCACATTAATGACTTTGCAGATGCTAATCCACATGACATTAAAAACATTAATTTAATGAATCATTATGTGGGTATGAAATATATTCCAGAGGCTATACCTGAATTTAAAATTTTCCCCGCTGGTATTTTAATTACATCTTTAATAGGACTTATTATAGCTTTTAAAGGAAATTACAAATGGTTCTTGTATTGGTTTATATTAATGGTTGTATTAAGTGGTGCCGGGTTATATGATTTTTACCTTTGGGAGCATGACTACGGGCATAATCTAGACCCTAAAGCTATTATGAAATTTACTAATCCAGATGGAACACAAATGGGATTTCAACCACCTTTATTTGGTAGCAAGAATATTTTAAACTTTAGAGCCCATTCTTACCCACGATTAGGTGCCTTATTTTTAGGCTTAGGTATTGCTACATCATTAATTGCTTATCTTGTAGGAAGGAAGAATAGTAAAACAACAGAGCAATAAAGAGAACATAAAAACACTAAACATGAAACCACTAAAATATTTTTCAATATATATATTGTTGTTGTTATTTGCATGCAATGTAGCCCCTAAACCTATAAATTACGGTGAAGATGGTTGCCATTTTTGTAAAATGACTATTGTTGATAAAGTCCACGCAGCCGAGATTGTTACTCAAAAGGGAAAGGTCTATAAATTTGATGCAACAGAGTGTATGGTTAATTTTATGGAAGAATTTGATACCAATGAGATAGCTCTATACTTATCAAATAATTATTTAGAGCCAGAAGCTTTAATTGATGCCACACAAGCCACTTTTTTAATTAGCGAAAACATTCCTAGTCCTATGGGAGCTTACCTGTCAGCTTTTAAAACAAAAGCAGAGGCAGAGTCTGTTCAATCCAACAAAGGTGGTACACTGTATAATTGGTCAAGCTTACAAGAGTATTTAAATAATAAATAGTTATGAAAAAATGGGGCGTTATTATATGTGCTATTTTTTTAGCTATGACAACTCATGCTCAACATATAGAGGTGTGTAGTACGTGTACTATATCTACGTTAAAAGAGGCTATTAATAAAGCACAGCGTTTTGATACTATAACCGTAAAACCAGGTACTTATAAAGAGCATAATATTATAGTCGATAAACCATTAATCATTAAAGGGAAAAACTACCCTGTTATAGATGGTGAATTTAAAGGAGAGATCATAACAGTTGCTTCCGACTCTGTTACAGTAGATGGATTATTTATTATAAATGTAGGCACGAGTTATACAGAAGATTACGCCGCTTTAAGGGTTAAAAATAGCAAGCATTTTGTAATACAAAATCTGGTTTTAGAAAAATTATTCTTCGGTATCTATCTAGAAAAATCTAATTACGGTAAGATATATCATAACAAAATAATAGGAAATGCCGTAGAAGAGTACAATTCTGGAAATGGTATTCAATTATGGTACAGTAATCATATTGAAATAGAGCATAATTATGTAGAACGAGTGCGAGATGGCATTTATTTAGAGTTTTCAGATAATTGTTTAATTAAGAATAATGTAAGTGCTAATAATGTAAGGTATGGATTGCATTTTATGTTTTCCAATACCGATACTTATCAAGATAATACCTTCGAGAATAATGGCGCAGGTGTTGCTGTTATGTTTTCCAAGCATATAAAAATGTTTAACAATACCTTTAAAGAAAATTGGGGAACAGCTTCTTATGGTATGTTACTTAAAGAGATAAACGATTCAGAAATTATAGGAAATACTTTTCAAGAGAATACCATAGGCATTAATATAGAAGGCTCGAACAGAATAGTATATAAACACAACGATTTTATAAAAAATGGTTGGGCAATTAAAGTACGAGGAGCATGTTATACTAATACGTTTACTGAGAATAATTTTTTATATAATTCGTTTGATATAGCTTATAACAGCAAAGTAAACGACAATGTTTTTGATAAGAACTATTGGAGTAATTACACCGGCTACGATTTAAATAAAGACGGTATTGGCGATATACCTTATAGACCTGTTAAACTCTATTCTTACATTGTAAATCGTACACCTGAAACCATAATATTATTACGAAGTATGTTTATAGATATTATCGATTTTTCAGAAAAAGTGTCACCCGTTTTTACGCCAGATAATTTATTAGATAATAATCCACAAACAAAACGCATAACATGGTAAGCATTGAAAACCTACATAAAAAATTTGGAAAAAACCAAGTATTAAAAGGCGTTGATTTAAGTATTAAAAACGGTGGTATAATAGCAGTTTTAGGCCCTAATGGTTCTGGAAAAACAACATTAATCAAGTCTATTCTTGGTATGGTAATTCCCAATAAAGGAACTATTAAAGTACAAGGAGAAAACATCAAGAAAAACTCAAGTTACAGGCATTATATAGATTACTTGCCGCAAATAGCCAATTTTCCTAGTAACCTAAAAGTAAAAGAGCTTATTAGAATGATTAAGGATTTGCGAAAAAACACTAACGAAGATGAGCGTTTAATAGAATTATTTAAACTAACCCCTTTTTTAGATAAAAAACTAGGCAACCTTTCTGGCGGAACAAAACAAAAAGTAAACATTGTTCTAACCTTTATGTTTGATAGCCCGCTAATTATTTTAGACGAACCAACAACAGGGCTAGATCCTATTTCCTTAATACGATTAAAAAATCTTATTCAAGAAGAAAAAGCCAAAGGAAAAACTATTTTAATAACCTCGCATATTATGAGCTTTGTTGAAGAAATTTCAGATGAAATTGTCTTTCTTCTGGAAGGCAAAATTTATTTTAAAGGAACCATAACCGAATTAAAAAACAAGACCAATCAGCAAGATTTTGAACACGCTATTGCGTCTATTTTATCAGAAAATCATGCTTAAAATATTAAAATATAGTTTTTTCGATTTAATACGTAGCCGTTGGAGTTATGTGTACTTTGCATTTTATTTGTTATTAGGCATTGTGTTACTGTTTTTAAACAACGATTTATCCAAAGCAGTCATTACGCTCATGAATGTTATTATTGTTTTAGTACCACTCATAGGAACCATTTTTGGCGTTATGTATTATTACAATTCCAAAGAGTTTACAGAGTTACTTTTGGCACAACCCTTAAAACGATCCTCCATTTTTTTAGGACAATATTTAGGTGTGGCAATGTCGCTATCCATGAGCTTGATTTTAGGGTTAGGAATTCCGTTTGTTTTTTATGGTTTATTTAAAAGTAATGCTATCTGGGACTTTTCATTATTACTTATAACAGGTACCTTTTTAACCTTTATTTTTACTGCTTTAGCATTTAACATAGCATTATCCAACGACAATAAAATAAAAGGATTTGGCTATGCTATTTTACTATGGTTACTTTTAGCGATTATTTACGATGGGGTATTTCTTATGAGTTTAATCTTTTTCGAGGATTACCCTTTAGATAAACTCTCGCTTGTTGGCACTATGTTAAATCCTATAGATTTATCAAGAACTTTAATTTTATTAAAATTAGATATTTCAGCGTTATTAGGTTACACAGGAGCCATATTTAAACAATTTTTCGGAACCAGTTTTGGGTTAATAGTATCGTTTATTATGCTTATTATTTGGGTCATTCTCCCTGTAATGCGAATAATGTTTAAATCTAGAAAAAAAGATTTTTAATGCTAAAGAACGATTTTTTAATTAAGTAACTATTATCACATAAAAATAAGAAGGCAATACTTAAATTTGCAACATGATTAAAAGTTTTACCCATAATATTACAGCGCATGTACTTGTAGTTATTCTACTAGCGCATAATATTAACACGTTGGTTATTGTGGGCGACTTTTTAGCTAATCAAGAGTTTATAGCCAAAACTTTGTGTATTCAAAAAGACAATCAACAAGGGTGTAATGGGAAATGCCATTTAAAAAAGCAATTAGCAAAAAACGAAACAGGAACAGATAATAAAGCTCCAGTTCAAGAAAGTAAACGCCTTGTTTTAGATGTATTTTTTGTGTCAAGTGTAAATTCCGTTACGCCACAATTTATTTCGGTTTTTACAAGTAAAAACGAAGCGTTTTATAATATGCCAATTCCTCACGAAACACTACTTTTAGTAGATACACCACCACCAAATATTATATAATTATTTCTTTAAAAATAGCTTTCCTTCTAACTTATTCTAATGAGTTGGATGAGGATAATTATATATAAATATTACAAAAATAATACTAAATAGATGTTGCTTGTATACAGCAACACGCTATAGGTATGCCTATAAAACAAATTAAAATGAAATTTAAATATATACTGCCAATTCTTTTTTTGGCATTGTTCAACGTAGCTTGCTCTACAGATGACAACGATGAATTTACACCATCAATTAACGAAACACAAGGTTTAAACTTAATTCAAGAATTAGAAAACGACACGCATACAATCGAATTGTATAACAAATCAGGACTTTTCTATACAGGATACAACGAGGTTAGTGTTCGAATAAAAGATAAAACAACCAATAGCTATATTGAAAATGCTACAATTTCTTGGATGCCTATAATGCAAATGCCAACAATGCAGCATTCATGCCCAAATACAAACCCAGTTAAAGTTAGCGGAAAAAATACAATTTATGAAGGAACTATTATTTATCAAATGACTAATGCCGATGGTTCAGGATGGTCTTTAACATTAAATTATACTATTGATGATGTGGATTATATGATTTCTGAAACCATTACGGTAATGCAAAATGACGATCAAAATGTAGCCAGTTTTATGGGGAATGACGACAATCGTTATATCGTTGCCATGATTGAGCCTAAAAACCCCATAATTGGAAATAACGACTTAGTTGTGGGGGTTTATAAAATGGAAACAATGATGTCTTTTCCAGTTGTTGAAAACTACCTATTAACTCTAGATCCACGTATGCCAGGTATGGGAAACCATAGCTCACCAAACAATACCAATTTAACATTTAATCAAACCGATAATATGTATCACGCTAATTTATCGCTAACCATGACAGGATATTGGGTGTTAAACTTAAAGCTTATTAATGATAATGATGATGTTTTAAAAGGTGAAGACGTAACAGAAACTAACGAGCAAAGTAGCCTATATCTAGAATTAGAGTTTTAATTTTTTAAAACATGAGATGTCATAGATATATCACCAACTATGACATCTCATAAAATATAATAATCATGAAAAAACTCATAACACTACTAGGACTAATATACAGTACAGTTTCTTTAGGACAGGAAATAGCATCTTCTATGGAAAAGGACACCACAAAATTAGATGAGGTTATTGTAATATCGCAACGAAAACTAAGTAATTACCGCCAAGAAAAAACCTTATCAAGTGTAGACGATTATTTAGAAAAATCTAATCATATTACTATGATTAAGCGTGGAAATTATGCTTGGGAACCTACATTAAGTAACATGACTAGCGAGCGCTTAAATGTTACTATAGATGGCATGCAAATATTTGGTGCATGTACCGATAAAATGGACCCAATTACATCCTATGTTGATGTGTCAAATTTAAAAAAAGTTACTATTGCTTCAGGGCAGGAAGGTACCGAAAATGGCCATTGTGTAGGTGGATCTATCGACTTACAATTACCGGAATCTAAATATTATGATTTTGGATTAAAATCAAGTGTAGATTTAGGTTACGAAACCAATGGTAATTATAAAACAGCAGGTTTAGATTTGGAATATTCTGGAAACAAGTTTTATATAAATGCCGATGGTATTTTTAGAAAATCTGATAATTATGATGCAGGCAACAATCAAGAAGTATTATACTCACAATTTCAAAAATATAATGTTTCGTTGCAAAGTGGTTATAAGCTAACAGAAAACCATCAATTAGATGCAAATATTATTTATGATAAAGCAACAGATGTTGGTTATCCAGCTTTACCTATGGATGTATCGTTAGCAGAGGCTTTAATAACATCGCTAACACACACTTTTAAAAACGATTCTACATTTATTAACTCATGGGAAACCAAGTTGTATTTCAATACCATTACGCATATCATGGACGATTCGCAACGTCCAGACGTGCCTATTCGTATGGATATGCCAGGATGGAGCGATACGTACGGGTTTTATAGTAAAGTGAAAATTAGCGAGCATAAACATAATTTACTTTTCAATGTAAATGGCTTTTACAATCGTTCTCTAGCTGAAATGACCATGTATCCTAACGATTCCAATCAACCACTTATGTTTATGTACACTTGGCCAGATATTAGAACATGGTATTCTGGAGTGTATGCTAAAGATACTTATGTCTTAAATAAAGCATCAAAGGTGTCGGCTTCGGTACGATTTGGTGTGCATAACAATTCTATTGGTGAAAAGGCTGGTTTGGAAAGTTTACAAATTTTTTACCCAACATTAAGCGATTCAAAACATAGATTTTTAAAAACTATAGCTGCCGATTATCAATTAAAAAAATCAACATTTGATGTTGCTTTTGGATTAGGATATGGCGAACGGGCTCCGTCGGTTAGCGAAGGTTATGGTTTTTTCTTATTCAACAGTTTTGACAATTTTGATTACATAGGAAATCCCTATTTAAGCAATGAAAAATCTATTCAAACTAATATAAAGGCAAATTACAACCTAAAGAGTTTTAAAATAGGGTTAGAAAGCTCCTATTTTTATATTCTAGATTATATAGTTGGTGAAATAGATCCAACTTTAAGTGCTATGACTATTGGTGCTTCTGGAGTAAAAACATATACAGGTTTAAATCATGCGTCTATTTTTGATGTTTATTTGAATACATCATATAGTGTATCAAAAAAACTGTCGCTTAATGCTTCATTAGGTTATAACTACGGTCAAGGTAGTAATGGCGAATCGTTGCCACTAATAAAACCATTGTCATACTTAGCTGAGGTGGCTTATTCTACGGCAACATTTAATGCGAGTTTACAATTAGAAGGTAATGGTAACCAAAGTAGATTTAGTAGTTTTTATGGTGAAGATGAAACGCCTGCTTATGGTGTGATAAACTTAAATTTAGGACATGTTATCAATTTTAAAAGTAGCAAAATGGTATTTAAATATGGGGTAGAGAATATTTTAGATGCTCAATATTCAACCTACGCCGATTGGAATAATATACCAAGACAAGGACGTAATTTTTACGTAAATGCGTCGTATGCTATATTTTAAATAGTGTGTTTAATGATGAACAATCAGTAAGGGTAAACTCAAGCTCTTACTGATTTTTGTTGTTGAAGACTCGGCTATTAAACGCTTTAAAAAACTTTCCTTTTCAACAATAAGCCCAATAATATCTATTTTTTTTAGCTGTTGGTAGGTTGAAACGGCATCTGCAAGGGCCACATTTTTAATGGAGTGATAATCGTACGATTTCACCTTGGTGTTTAATTGCTGCTTATCGGTTTCTATTAAATGGTTATCTTGTTCCATTCTTAAAACGTGAAAATGCGTTTTGTTAATATCTAAGAATTTTAAAAGCCTATCAAACTCTTTGGTGTCAAGCATATCGTGTTCGTCTAAAGGTAATAAAACATCTTTAAAGTCATTAAAGCTAAAATCTTCAGGAATAATAAGTGTAGGACAGGCTATGTTTCTTATAATTTGAAGTGTATTAGTGCCAAAAACGACTTCAAAAAGGCTGGTAGCACCATCGTATCCAGCAATAATTAAATCAATAAGTTGACTGTCTATTGTTTGTTTAATAGCGCTTAACAGATTATCGTAATCAATTATTGTTGAAAATTGATGTTGATTATAAGTGTTTTGTAATTGGGTTTTATAAGCTTCTAATTGTTGTTTTTCATCTTTTAAAATAGCATCGTATACATTTTTTTTAGAGCTACTCATTAAGTCGTCCATTGTAAAACTGTTAGATTTATGAACATACATTAAGTGAAAATGGCATTTTTCAGTATTAAAAAAAGCCAAGGCATATTCCATGGCATTGGTAGCACTTTTAGAAAAATCGGTAAGTAGTAGAATGTGTTTCATATTATGATGGCCTATTATAACAAAGATATTACTTTAACCCAGAAACAAATTTGTTTCTGATAGATTATTAGAGTAATTTTTAATGGCAATTTACATTGCCTGAAACCATTTCAATGGCTGGAGCAGGAGAGAGGTAAGGAATGCCAAGCCCTAAGCCTCTTAAAATAAATAGAATTCCTATAATAACAACAAAAACGGGAATGGCCTTTTGTATGCGTTGTTTTATTTTGGTGTTTAAAAACTTACCCAAGTATATGGCTGATGTCATTAACGGAATTGTGCCCATACCAAAAAGAGTCATATATAAAACGCCTTCTGTAACCGTACTACTTACTAAGCTTCCAAAAACAGCCATATAAACTAAGCCACAAGGTAAAAACCCATTAAGAAAACCAATAGTGAAAAAGGTGTCGGCCGTTTTTCTTTTTAAAGCCATACCTAGTTTACTCTTTACTTTAGCTATAAGTTTGTGTAATGGTTTTGAAGCGTTGTACTTACTTATAGTTTTATAGGGAAGCACTGCAATAATAATCATTAAAACACCTATTATTATGGATAGTTGTTGTTGTAATCCAAAAATGTAAAGGTTTCTGCCAATAAGTCCAAAAAATAAACCAATAGTGCTATAAGCCAAAAGCCTTCCTATGTGGTAAGTTGTAATTTGACTAACTTTTTTTATGGAATTGCTTCTATCTACAGGAAGCATAAAAGCAATTGGTCCGCACATACCAACACAATGAAAACTGCCTAATAGACCTAATATGAATGCAGACCAAAGCATGTTTAGTATATAATTTCTTTTTTGTAGCGGTAAGGTATTTTATTATATTGCCAATCTATAATAATGTTCCAACGACCATCCAACAAACGGTTGTCAGGTATGAGCAAATTGTGGTTTGACAAAGAAATAGGTGTTTCGAAGTCAAATTGTTTGTTAGATGGTCTATATAGGAACACTTTTCCTGTTATGTTTGAAATATTAAGGTCTTTAGGGAAAGTTATGGTAATTCCTTCTTCAGATTTTTCCCAAGTAATATCTTCTTTTAACTTTTTTGAGTTTTGTTCGCTATCAATGTTATTTTGCAACTGAAGTTCTTGCTTGTAATAATCTTCGGTTACTAAATCATGATTGTATTTTTCGTTTGTACTCATGGTTATAACAAAGTACATGATAAAACTTATAAAGCCTATAAAAGCCAATACAATTCCTGTTCCCCAATTAAATTTCATAGCATTTTGTTTTTAATGGTAACTTCTTGGTCCTAAAAAGTTAACGGTTGTGGTTTCAATAACTTTGTCGTGGCTATACACATCAATAGTTAGTTTGTTTTTATCACCTTTTAAATCGGTTTTCTTTATTTCTATAAATAAGGTACCTTCAGCTATACCTTGCTCTGGTACTATAAAGTCATCTGTTGTAGAAACAAGTTTAATCTCCCCATCAAAATTTCTAAGTTTAAAGCTAACATTATCTATTTCTTTAGTTGTTTTATTAACTAATTTATAGGTGAATACATTGCTTATCATGTTGTTGTCTTTACGTTCGTAAAGTTGTCCAGGTAATCTT
Source organism: Mangrovimonas cancribranchiae (assembly GCF_037126245.1). Lineage (NCBI taxonomy): Bacteria > Pseudomonadati > Bacteroidota > Flavobacteriia > Flavobacteriales > Flavobacteriaceae > Mangrovimonas > Mangrovimonas cancribranchiae. The sequence continues at coordinate 1,813,132 of NZ_CP136925.1, read as the reverse complement.
AAAACTCTAGCTTCAACATCATTTCTTAATAATAACATACCAGTTAATATGCCTATTAAAATAGTAAGAACAGCAATATAACCTTTCATTCTAGCGGTAAGCTTGAATTTTTCTTTCTTTTCTATTTCGTTTTCGCTAGCATATCTAATTAATCCTTTTGGTAAATTAATGCTTTCCATAATGTGGTCGCACTCATCTATACAGGCTGTACAGTTTACACATTCTAGTTGTGTACCATTACGAATATCTATTCCCGTAGGGCATACATGAACACATTGTAAGCAATCAATACAATCGCCGTGTCCTAGTGCTTCGCGGTCTTCATTTTTACGGAACTTTTTTCGTCCATTTTTGCCTTCACCACGTTTATGATCGTAGGCTACAATGACCGATTTATTATCTAAAAGCACCCCTTGTAACCTTCCATAAGGACATGCGATAATACAAACCTGTTCTCTAAACCAAGCAAATATAAAGTAGAAAACACCTGTAAAAATTAGCAACGGAAAAAGCGTACTTAAATGATTTGCTGGACCATCGGTTATATATTGGATTAATTTATCGCTACCAATCAAGTAGGCTAAAAATATATTAGCAATTAGAAACGAAATAACCAAAAAGATAAACCATTTTAAAAGGCGTTTTCTTATTTTTTCGGCATCCCATTTTTGGCGTGCTAATTTACGTTGTTTGTTTCTATCGCCATCTATCCAGTATTCTATACGTCTAAAAACCATTTCCATAAAAATGGTTTGTGGACAAATCCAACCACAGAAAATACGACCAAAACCAACAGTAAATAACGTAATAAAAACAACTCCTATAATCATTGAAATGACAAACAGATGAAAATCTTGAGGCCAAAACGGAAATCCAAAAATATTGAAACGGCGTTCTAGCACGTTAAACATTAAAAACTGATTACCATTAATTTTAATGAAAGGTGCTGCAAATAGGAACGCTAATAAAAAATAACTTACTATTTTTCGGCGTTCGTAATACTTGCCGCTTGGTTTTTTAGGAAATATCCAAGCACGTTTACCTTCATCGGTAATGGTTCCAATAGAGTCTCTAAAGCTTTCGTTATTTTCGGTCTGTTTGCTCATTTTAAATTAGGCTAATTTGCAGTTGTTGAGTCTGTTTCAACGGTAGCTTCTATGTCGTTTTCAGAGCTAGATGCTGCTTCTTTAGAAGTAGTAGTGTTTTCTGTCACCCAAAGATCTCCTTCGGCTTCTTTTGGTTCGGCAGGTGTAGTGCCTTGAAATGTTAACACATAACTAGCCACTTGTGCAATCTCAGAGGGTTTTAAGTTCTGTTTCCAGGCAATCATACCTTTACCGTCACGACCACCTTCGGAAACTGTTTTAAACACATTTTTTATTCCGCCACCTAAAATCCAATATTCGTCGGTTAGGTTTGGACCAATACCGCCGCCGCCATCTGCTTTATGGCAAGCCACACAGTTTGTGGTAAAAATGGCTTCACCTGCTTTAAGGTCGGAGGCATCAGTAAGGACTTCTACTGTGGTAAAGTCTACAAGGTCTTTAGCTGTTTTTTTGTATTCTTCAATGGCTATTTTAGCTTCGGCATATTCTTGTTCTAATTCGTCGTATTGGCTATCTCCATTAAACACGTGGTATTTTAATAAATACACGGCTGCAAATATTATAGACGCATAGAAACTATACAACCACCATGGTGGAAGCGAATTATCTAGCTCTTTAATACCATCGTAATTATGGTCTAGAATAATTTCGTGTTCTTTTTCTATAGGTTTGGATCCTAATAATTTTTTATAGATGTTTTGAATCCATTTAATAAACCTAGGTGTTTTGTTCTTTTGTGCTACATACCTTGCTTTAGCTTCGTCATCTAAACTTTGGTAAAGTACATTATCCATAGCACCTACAATGCCTTCAATAGCAATTAAAATAAGTAGTACTAGGAGTAAAAATAAACCTACCATAGGATGTTCTATAAAGGCGGGTTTATCGCCAGAATCTATTACGTATTCGGCTAATGCTGCAATGGCAAAAAACACCAATGGAACTCTTAGCCAAGATGGAAAATATTGTCTCATAGTATTAGTCGTTTTTATTATCTAATGGTAAGTTGCTTACTGTATTTATATAATCTTTTTTTGCTGTCGCTACCCACCAAAAAAGGACTACAAAAAAGAGAAAGAATATAAGTAAGGAGATTAAAGGATATATTTCTATACCTGTAATACTCTCTAAATGATTTTTTACAAATTTGAGCATGACTTATTGGTTTTGTGTTGTTAATTGATCTTCTAATTCTTGTACTTTAATATCTGTTCCAAGACGTTGCAAATAAGCTATTAATGCTGTGATTTCTCGATTTCGCATTTCAATAAAGTCATCGCCAGCGGCTTTTTTATCAGCTTCATAGGTTTCGGCAAAATCTGGATCTGCATATAAGTTTTTCTCAATTTGGGTACCTTGTTCTAACATGCTTTGTTGTGCATTAGCAATGTCTTCTTCGGTATAAGGAACACCTAATTTCACCATGGTTTCCATTTTAGCTTCTGTCATGGATTTATCTAATTCATTTCGAACTAACCATTGGTAAGCAGGCATAATAGAACCAGATGAAGTACTTTGTGGATCGTACATGTGGTTTAGGTGCCAATTGTCAGAGTATTTGCCACCAACACGATGTAAGTCTGGTCCCGTACGTTTACTTCCCCAAAGGAATGGATGATCGTAAACAAATTCTCCAGCTTTAGAGTAATCACCATAGCGTTCTACTTCACTTCTAAAAGGACGTACCATTTGTGAGTGACAACTTACACAGCCTTCGCGAATGTATATATCACGCCCTTCTAATTCAAGTGGGGTATATGGTTTTACACTGGCTATAGTTGGTACATTAGACTTTACCATAATAGTTGGAATAATTTGAATAACGCCACCTATAAGAATAGTAATAGTTGCTAATATGGTTAATTGTACTGGTTTACGCTCTAACCATGTGTGGAAGCCTTCGCCAGCGATACGTCTTTTAGACACACGTTGTAATGCAGGAGCTTCGGCAAGTTCATCGTTTACAGTACTTCCTTTTCTAATAGTAACAATAATGTTGTAAGCTAAAATGAACATACCAACAATGTACAGTGAACCTCCAATAGCTCTCATCCAATACATAGGAATAATTTCAGATACAGTTTCTAAGAAATTTCCATATACTAAGGTTCCATCTGGATTAAATTGTTTCCACATACTAGCTTGTGTAAATCCAGCAACATACATTGGTAGAGCATACATAATAATACCCAATGTGCCAATCCAAAAGTGAAGGTTAGCTAGTTTGGTTGAGAATAATTTTGTTTTAAATAATCTTGGTACTAACCAATATATCATACCAAATGCAAGGAAACCGTTCCAAGCTAATGCACCAACGTGAACGTGAGCGATAATCCAATCGGTGAAGTGACCAATAGCATTGACATTTTTAAGAGATAACATTGGCCCTTCAAAAGTAGCCATACCATACCCGGTAATAGCAACTACCATAAATTTAAGAACTGGATCAGTTCGCACTTTATCCCAAGCTCCACGTAGTGTTAATAAACCATTAATCATACCACCCCAAGATGGCATTAATAACATAACAGAGAACGCCACACCTAAGTTTTGCGCCCATTCAGGCAATGCTGTATAAAGCAAGTGGTGAGGTCCAGCCCAGATATAAATAAATATTAACGACCAAAAATGTACAATGGATAGTCTATAAGAATAAATAGGTCTATCTGCTGCCTTAGGAACAAAATAGTACATTAATCCTAAGAAAGGTGTCGTTAAGAAGAAAGCCACCGCATTATGACCATACCACCATTGTACTAAGGCATCTTGTACTCCGGCATAAACCGAGTAGCTTTTCATAGCGCTTACAGGTAGTTCTAAACTATTAAAAATATGAAGTACCGCAACGGTAACAAAAGTGGCTAAGTAAAACCAAATAGCTACGTACATATGGCGTTGACGACGTTTTAAAATGGTACCAATTAAGTTCCACCCAAAAGCTACCCAAACAACTGCAATAGCAATATCGAAAGGCCATTCTAGTTCGGCATATTCTTTACTTGTAGTAAAGCCTAATGGTAGCGAAATAGCTGCGCCAACAATAATTAATTGCCATCCCCAAAAGTTAATATTACTTAAGGCATCGCTAAACATTCTAGCTTTTAACAAGCGTTGAGAGGAGTAATATACTCCGGCAAAAATAGCATTACCTACAAAGGCAAAAATTACGGCATTTGTGTGTAAGGGTCTTAAACGCCCAAAGCTTAACCACGAAATACCATCGGTAAGGTTAGGGAACAAGAACATAAAGGCTAAGAGTAAGCCGACAGCCATTCCTACAACACCCCAAATAATTGTGGCATATAAGAACTTTTTAACAATCTTGTTGTCGTAATAAAATTGTTGTACTTCCATAATAGTTAATTAGACTTTTGTTTTTTAATGGTTTTGTTAGGTTTAGTTTTAACCAATTCGTCTTCAAATAGCATGCGCACAGAAGGTGTATAATCATCATCGTATTGTCCAGATTTAACTGCTTTTATAAAAGCAATAAAGAATAACACAGCAATAATTATGCTTATTGTAAGTAATACGTAAATAACACTCATACCTATTTGAAGTTATAGTTCAAAAATACTTTCAGCATCCTTTTTAAAAGATGATATTTGTCATGTTTAAGTTTTTTTTTCATTTTAATCGCCGTCCTAATACATTGGTAGCTATAGTTGTAAATATTACAATGCTTATAGAGCTTAAAGGCATAAGTATAGCGGCTATTACCGGCATAAGTTGTCCAGTAATGGCAAAATAAAGCCCGATAACATTATAAATAAATGAGAATATAAAACTCCATTTTATGATTTTAATAGCTGCTTTTGAGGCTTTTATATAATTATGTAATTGGTCGAATTTAGAAGCATCTAAAATAGCATCGCAAGCAGGAGAAAAGACATTAATGTTTTCTGAAATAGCGATACCAACATCACTCTGTGCTAAGGCTCCTGCATCGTTTAAACCATCGCCAACCATAAGAACATTAGCGCCGTTGTTTTGGTGGTGTTTAATGTATTCTAATTTATCGTTAGGTTTTTGATTAAAAATAAGCTTGGTTTTAGACGGTAATAACTTTTTTAAGTTTTCTAATTCACTATCGTTATCACCAGACAATATGGCTAAATCAAAGTCTTTTTTTAAGGTCTTAAATAGTTTAGATAACCCTTTTCTGTAGGAGTTATAAAAGGTAAACTTTCCTTTATAGGCGTTATTGGTACTAATATGAACAGCTGTATGTAAATCGGTCTCTTGTTGTGGTTTTCCAACATAATGGGCAGATCCAATTTTAATGGAGTTGCTATTAGAGGTTCCGTAAATACCTTGTCCTAAATGTTCTTCAAAATGATTTAAAGAAACGATATTATTTTTTTGAAGAATATCGTATAACGAGCGACTTAATGGATGATTTGAATGCCTTAAAGTGCTCGTTAATAAAGCTTCTTCTTCAGTAGATAGTGTTTCGCCAACATATGCTGTTTTACTTTCTTTATTAGAGGTTATCGTTCCTGTTTTGTCAAAAATAATAGTGTCAATTTTAGCTAATTGCTCAATAACCGAAGCATTTTTTAAGTAAAACTTTAACTTACCAAAAATACGCAATAGGTTGCCTAGGGTAAAAGGAGCCGAAAGCGCAATAGCACATGGACACGCTATAATTAATACGGCAGTAAATACATTTATTGCTTTAGAAGCATCTACAATCAACCAATATACCGTTGCAAGTGTAGCAATACTTAAAACGGCTACTGTAAATCGTTTACTAATAGCATTGGTTAACGATGTAAAACCATCTTCTTTATTTTTATTAAAAATATCGTTACTCCATAGCTGAGTAAGATAACTTTGCTCGACAGCATTTAAAGCTTCCATTTCTATACTACCAGCAGTTTGTTTACCACCGGCAAAAAGTTTGTCACCTGAGTGTTTTTTAACAGCCTCAGATTCGCCTGTTACAAAGCTATAATCAATATTAGCATTACCATTTATAAGAATGCCATCAACAGGGATAAGTTCTTCATTTCTTATTAATAATCGGTCGCCTTTTTTTATATCGTAAACTTGAATAGGAATTTCTTTGTCGTGATAAATTTTAGTGACTGCAATTGGAAAATACGATTTGTAATCACGTTCAAAAGACAAGAAGTTATAGGTGCGTTGTTGGAAAAATTTTCCCAAAAGTAGAAAAAAGACTAAGCCTGTTAGGCTATCAAAAAAACCTGTACCAAGATCAAAAATAATTTCAACAGTACTTCTTATAAACAAGACTAAAATTCCCAAAGCGATAGGGATGTCTATATTTAATAATTTAGATTTTAAGCCTTTGTAAGCCGAAATAAAATAATCTTGAGCAGCATAAAAAACCACGGGTAAAGAGAAGGTGAACATGAGCCATCTAAACACATTTTTATATTGGTCTAACCAAAACTCTTCCACCTCGAAATATTCTGGAAAAGATAAAAACATAACATTCCCAAAGGCAAAACCAGCCACACCTAATTTATAAATTAAACTGCGGTTTACTTTATTTTTTCCGGTATTAAAATCTTCTAGCGAGATGTAAGGTTCGTAACCAATTTTACTTAGTAATAATACGAGTTCTTTAAGTGAAATTTCCTTGGATTTGTAAGTAACGCGTAACGTTTTCTTTCCAAAGTTAACCTGAGAGGTTGTTATATTAGGGTTGAGTTTATTGAGGTTTTCTAAAATCCAAATGCAGGAACTACAATGTATGTGTGGTATTGTAAGTGTAACAATTTGATTGTTTCCATCGTTAAACTCGGTAAGCTTTTCAATAATACTTTCATCAGAAAGAAAATCATACTTACCTTGAATTTCTTTTGGTGTAGCACCAGGTGATTGTTGTAAATCGTAGTAACAGGTTAAATCATTTTCAGAGAAAATTTCATAAACTGTTTTACAGCCATTACAACAAAAATTTTTGTTGTCAAAAATAATGTGGTCTGTTGTACAAGAATCGCCACAATGAAAACAAGTAGTTTGCTTCATAATTATTTGCTCATAAATACCTAATGGCAAATTTTGTCATATAAGTTAATAAAAAATATGATAATTGTCAGCTATTAATTATTTTTACACAGCAGGTAATTTGTATAGGTATGAGTAAATGTGAACAATGTATTATTAGGCAATTTAATTCTTTAAAAGCCCTTCATAAAGAGGATCTTGTAAGGTTGTCGGGGTGTAAAACCACAAAAATTATTAAGAAAGGCGAAGTGATTTTTGATGAAGGTGAAAATGTAAACGGTGTATATTGTATTAAAGATGGGGTTTGTAAGTTATCTAAATTAAGCACCAATGGAAAAGACCAAATTGTAAAGTTAGTTACTAAAGGCGATTTACTTGGGCAACGCTCTTTAATTTCTGATGATACAACAAATTTAAGTGCCATTGCTGTAAACGATATGGAGGTTTGTTTTATACCAAAAAGTGAAATTGTTCATGACTTAAAAAACAATGTAAACTTTTCTATGGACATGCTTAAAGAAATGGCCGATGATTTAAAATCGGCTGATAATGTGATTGTAGATATGGCACAAAAATCGGTTAAACAGCGTTTGGCTGAAACCCTATTATATTTACAGGATAATTTTGGTGAAGATGATGAAGGATTGCTTAATATCGTTTTATCTAGAGAAGATTATGCCAACATTGTTGGAACAGCAACAGAGTCTGCCATTAGAATTTTATCGCAATTCAAAAAAGACGGATTAATTTCTACCAAAGGGAAATATGTTAAAATAGAAAATGTAAACGCTTTAAAGCGTATGGAATAATAGAAGTCTTCTATTTAAATTTCTTTCTTTTTAACATAAAAATCCTCATCAACAATAATAGCATCACCTTTTATTGTTGTTGTTTTCCAGTTGGCATTAGGATATAGCCAATGTTTTTTATTATCAATAGTAACTTCTATAGGCATATCAAAACCATCTACAATGTTTGTCCAACGATATTTTAGGGTATTATTTTTAATACTGTACTCTAGCGTTGGAATCTTTGTGGTTCTTAAGTATTGATTAAAAAATTCGGTTAAATCAATGTCTGTTTTGTTGCTTAAGTAATCTTCAATTTGCTGCGTGCTAATCGTTTGATGATAAAAATCTTTATTTAAACCTCGTAAAATAGCTCGCCATGTATCATCATCTTCAACAAGTTGACGTAAGGTGTGTATCATATTAGCACCTTTGCAATACATGTCTCCAGAACCTTCTTTGTTGACATTGTATGGGCCAATTATAGGGATATCGTTCTGAATAATTTGTCTTAGACCGATAAGATACTCAGAAGCAGCTTTTTTACCATAATAGTATTCTAAAAAGAGGCTTTCAGAGTAATTTGTAAAACCTTCATGTATCCACATATCGGCAATATCTATGTTTGTAATATTGTTGGCAAACCACTCATGACCAGCTTCATGTATAATAATAAAGTCAAATTTTAGTCCCCAACCAGTTCCCGATAAATCACGGCCTAAATAACCGTTAAGGTATTTATTGCCATAAGTTACTGAACTTTGGTGTTCCATGCCTAAATAAGGGACTTCAACAAGTTTAAAACTATCCTCGTAAAACGGATATGGGCCAAACCAATGCTCGAAAGCTTCCATCATTTTAGGGGCTTGTTTAAATTGTTGCTTTGCTTTGTCTAGATTATAACTTAGCACCCAATAATCCATATCGAGTTTTCCTTTTTCACCTTTATAAACTTCAGAAAAGTTGGTGTAGTCGCCAATATTTATGTTAACACCATAATTGTTTATAGGATTTTTTACCGTCCAATTAAATGTAGTGGCATTCTTATCTTCAATTTTACTTTTTAATCTTCCATTTGAAACATTGGTTAATCCTTTTGGTACAGTAACACTAATATCCATACTATCAACTTCATCGTACATGTGGTCTTTACAAGGCCACCAAACACTAGCACCTAACCCTTGATTTGATGTAGCTATAAAGTGATTACCGTTCTTATCTTTTTTCCATGAAAATCCACCGTCCCATGGGGCATTAATAGCTTCTCTAGGTGTTCCGTTATAGGTGACTTCAATAGTATTTATATCGCCTACTTTTTGGTTTTTAGTTAAAGTAATAAAGTGGGCGTTGCCTTCATGTTTAATAGGTAATTCTTTACCGTTTTGTGTGGCTTTAGTAAGCTGCATAGGTTCTTGTAAATCTATTTGCATGACCTGATGAGGTGCTAACACTTTATAGGTAATGGTATTTTTTCCTGAAATTGTTTTTTCTTCTGGAAATACGTCTACATCTAAATGATAATAAGTTAAATCCCACCATTCTCGTTCTGGTGTTATGGAGCCGCGAAGCGTGTCTTGTTTTGTGAACGATTTTTTTTCACCTAATAATTGTGCTTGACTAAAAGAACTAAAAAGTATTACTGAAAGAAAAAGAATGTATTTCATAAAAATTAAAGGTATTTAGACATTAACAAATTTACTTAATAAGTCTCTAACAGCTTCTGTGTTTTTAACATAATACTTGGCTTGTGTTTTTTTAAAGCCTACTTTAACAGTATAAGCCGATTTAGGAAGCTCTTCAAACATATACTCATCTGTCCAATCGTCTCCAATAGCAAAAGTAAAATCGTAATCAGATTTTGTCATCCATCTAGAGGCAGCACGTCCTTTATTTACACTGCTACTTTTTATTTCTATAACCTTATTGCCTTTTAATACTGTTAAATCGTTATTGGAAATTAGACTAGTAAGTACCGTATTAAGTTCCATAGTACGAATTTGTGCTAGTTCGGGATCGGCTTTACGATAATGCCAAGCTAGCGAGTATTTTTTCTTTTCAATGAATGTGCCTGGTGTTCTATCTACAAATGTCTCTAAAATAGGACGAATATTATCCATCCACCCGGTTTTAAGGCGTTCGAGCATATCCCAATCAGATGTTTTCGATTTTAACCAAACACCATGGTCTGTAATAAGATTGTAGTTTTTATGCCCGTACCAGGTTTCAAAAGTTTCACGGTCTCTTCCGCTTATAATAACAATGTCAGTATTTTCAAGCGCATTTAAATTATCTAATAAGTTAAAAAGTTCTTGATCTGGTTTGGCATCTTTTGGGTTGTTTTTAAATCCAGACAACGTACCATCATAATCTAATAAAAGAAGTTTACGTTTCGATTTTTTAAAATCTGATAGCATTTTTGTTTCGTGAATTCCTGCCATTTTTTCGGCAACTATTACGGCATCAAGTTGTTTGGTGTTGTTAAGCGATTTTAAAAACTCCTCGGCCCATTTTTCAACGCTATATCGTTTTAAGCGTTTTTGAAGTATTTCTATTCTACTTTTTTGTTCGGCAAGAGGCATTTCTAAAGCATATTTTACCGTGTCTGCTATTTCAGCAAAGTTATTGGGGTTTATTAAAAGGGCTTCGTTCATTTCTTTTGAAGCGCCTGCCATTTCACTTAAAATAAGTACACCGTCTTGGTTTGTTCTTGTGGCAACATATTCTTTGGCAACCAAATTCATACCGTCTCTAATAGGCGTAATTAAGGCAATATCTGATGAGGTGTATAAATCGATAAGGTTTTCAAACGGCATAGAGCGATAAAAGTACCAAATAGGTGTCCAGCTTACAGTAGCAAATTGCCCGTTAATTCGCCCGACAAGCTCATCGGTTTCTCGTTTAAGTTTTTGGTATTGTGGAACATCGGAACGTGATGGAACTGCTAACATAATTAAACGAACCTTTTCTTTAAATTGTGGGTATTTATTTAAAAAATACTCAAAAGCCCGAATACGGTTAGGAATGCCTTTGGTGTAATCCATTCTATCTATAGATAAAATCATTTTTGCTTCGGAGCCTGATTGAATATGGTCGTCTAACCTGCGTTGTAATTCGGATTTTTCATCATCTTCCTGATTAGTGTGCTTTAGTGCTGCATTTTCAAATTTTTTGTAGTCTATTCCCATAGGGAAGGAGTCTACTTTTACAATTCTGTCTAAGTAAGACACCTCGTTAAACTTAACATCTAGCCTTAAAATACGTTTTACCGAGCTTAAAAAATGACGCTCGTAATCGTAAGTGTGAAAACCAATTAAATCGGATCCCAGCATGCCGTGTAATAATTCTTCACGCCAAGGAAAGGTTCTAAAAATCTCATAAGACGGATAGGGGATATGTAAAAAGAATCCAATGGTAGTATTAGGCTTTTTATCTTTTATAAGTTTTGGTAATAATAATAGTTGGTAATCGTGTACCCAAACAGTGTCGCCATCGTTTATATGCTCTAAAACAACATCGGCAAATTTTTGGTTTACCTTTTTATAGGTTTCCCATTGTTCGCTTTCAAAAACAGTATATTCAGAAAAATAATGAAATAAAGGCCAAAGTGTTTTATTACTAAAACCAAGATAATAGTTGTCTATGTCGCTTTGAGTAAGCGGAACCGTAGCGCACTTTTCTTTTGCAACGGCCTTATTTACTTGTTCTGATAGGTTTTCGTTTAATTCTTCTTCGGTAAGTCCAGACCACCCAATCCAAATGCCATTTCCTTCTGCGTGTACAGATTTCATGCCTGTAGCCAAACCACCAACACTAGGTTTTATATTAAGGTTATCGTCTTCTAATTTTACTTGTAAAGGAAGTCTGTTTGAAACAATTATGGTTTTATTCATATACTATATTTTGTATTACCGTTTGGAATTTTGTTAATTTAATGAAAATTAATTTCCTAACCCTAAAACTTAAGAAATTTGACAGATAATTTACATTACGGTATTGTTGGTAATTGCAGAAGTTGTGCATTAGTTTCTAAAACAGGTACGATAGAATGGGCGTGTTTACCAGAGTTTGACTCTTCATCGGTTTTTGCAAAAATTTTAGATGAAGAAAAAGGCGGTAGTTTTGGTTTTATAGTAGATGATAGTTATAAAATCTCTCAGTTTTATATAGAAAACACCACGATACTTGTTACTAGGTTTAGTCATGGTGAAGATGTGTTTGAAGTACACGATTTTATGCCACGCTATTATAAAGCAAATGGAAGCTATCAAGCACCACCAGAATTAATTAGGTATATAAAATATATATCAGGAAAACCAAAGTTTAAAATAAATTATAACCCAAAGCTAGAATATGCAAAAGGGGTAACAAATACATATATTAAAGACAATTTTATTGTTAGTTTAACTTATGGCGATAAGTTTGATACAATTTTCCTCTATACTAATTTTGATAAACAAGGTGTTGTAAATGGCGATGAAATAGAGTTAACATCAGACGGCTATTTTTTGTTAGGTTATAACGAAAAAGTGTTCGAAACAACCGTAGAAAATATCTTTTTAGAACACGAACGCACCAAAGTCTATTGGTTAAATTGGGTAGATAGAACGCCAAAATATAACCTGTATAATACCGAAATTATACGAAGTGCTTTAACATTAAAGTTACTTACTTACGATAAATCGGGAGCTGTATTAGCTGCAGCAACAACATCTTTGCCAGAAACTATTGGCGAAGTACGTAATTGGGATTATCGTTTTTGTTGGATTAGAGATGCTTCTATGGTTATAAAAGTGGTGTCGCAACTAGGTCATAAAAATATAGCTAAAAGATACCTTAACTTTATTATAGATCTTATTCCACACAAGGATGAAAAACTCCAAATTATGTATGGAATTAATAAAGAAAAGAAACTAACAGAGCACACACTCGATCATTTAAAAGGTTATAAAAATTCTAGCCCGGTACGCGTTGGAAATGCTGCTTATAAACAAAAGCAAAACGATATCTATGGCATTTTAATGGATGTCATCCATCAGCAATTCAAGACCTTTACACTAGATGTAGAAAATACAGAAGAACTTTGGACTATTACCAAAGGTATTGTTTGGGTTGTAAATAAACACTGGAAAGAAGCCGATAAAGGTATTTGGGAATTTCGAGCAGAAGATAGACACTTTACTTTCTCCAAAGTGTTGTGCTGGGTAGCAGTAGACAAAGCTATTAAAGTGGCCGACCTTTTAGGGAAAACCAGAAAAAGTACCAAATGGAAAATCCTTGAAAGTGAAATACGTGAAGATATCATGGAGCATGCTTGGAACGATGAGGTTAAAGCATTTACCCAATCGTATGGCTCTAAAGATTTAGATGCATCGGTGTTACTCATGGAACCCTATGGATTTATAGATGGACGTGATCCAAAATATATAAGTACAGTTAATGCTATAGAACGCGAACTTTGTAACGACGGATTATTATATCGTTATAAAAATCAAGATGATTTTGGGTTGCCTTCGTCATCATTTACCATTTGTACGTTTTGGTTTATAAATAGCTTGTATAAAATTGGTGAAGTACAAAAGGCGAAAAAAATGTTCGATAAACTTCTCTCATATAGTAACCACTTAGGATTGTTTAGTGAGGATATCGATTTTAAAACCAAACGTCTTTTAGGTAATTTCCCCCAAGCATATTCTCATTTAGCTTTAATAGAAACAGCTATAAACCTTTCTGAGGTTACTAAAGAAGAACGCGTTAAACATAGTATTCGATAAAAAAACATCCACTTTTAACAATTAAAAAGTGGATGTTTAACGATTAAACTAACTAAACTTAAAATTACTTAAAAGCAGTATTTATTTTCTGCTTTAACTTTCTCCGCAATAGTGTTACGTAAGTCTACTACATTAGGGAAATTTGTATATTTTGTAAAACGCTTTAAGCCCATAAGCATCATTTTTTGCTCATCGCCTTCAGAGAAGGAAATAATGCCTTCCATACCGTTCTTTTTTACCGTTTCTACAGCATTAAACAAATATAATTTTGCCATGGCAATTTGTTCTTTTTGCTTGTCTTTGCCAAAACGTTTAGCATTCTTTTCGGTTCTTAAAATAGCCGATTCAGCCATGTAAATTTCTATCAAGATATTCGAAGCCGCCATCATTAACTGTTGATGCTGTTCTAAGTCTTGACCGTATTTTTGAACAGCCGCACCAGCAACCATCAAGAATACTTTTTTAAGTTTGGCAATCATGTCTTTTTCTTCTGTAAACAACTCAGAATAATCTGGAATATCAAACGATGGAATACCCATTAATTCGTCTTTAACCGCCATGGCTGGACCTAATAAATCAACGTGACCTTTCATAGCTTTTTTAACGAGCATACCTACCGAAAGCATACGGTTAATTTCGTTAGTACCTTCATAAATTCTTGCAATACGCGCATCACGCCAAGCAGCTTCCATTGGGGTGTCTTCCGAGAAGCCCATACCGCCAAAAATTTGAATTCCTTCATCGGCACAATTTTGAACGTCTTCAGAAACAGCAACTTTTAAAATAGAACATTCAATAGCATATTCTTCAACACCTTTTAGTTCGGCTTCTTGATGGCTATTACCTTCTGCTAAACGAATAGCTATACGATCTTCAATATTTTTTGCAGCACGATAACTTGCCGATTCGCCAACATAAGCATTGGTCGCCATTTCGGCTAATTTCGATTTTATCGCACCAAATTCGGCAATCGGGGTTTTAAATTGTTTACGCTCATTAGCATATTGAACGCCTGTAGTGGTAATACGACGTTGCGAATCTAAACAAGCTGCAGCTAATTTAATGCGTCCTACATTTAAAGCATTCATAGCAATTTTAAAACCATTACCGCGTTCCGATAACATATTTTCAACAGGTACTTTGGTATCGTTAAAGAATACTTGTCGGGTAGAAGAGGCGCGTATTCCTAATTTATGTTCTTCTTCACCTAAAGTAATACCGTTTTCAGGATTGTTTTCAACAATAAAACCAGTGATATATTTATCATCTTCAATACGTGCAAAAACGATGAACATGTTACAGAACCCTGCATTGGAAATCCACATTTTTTGTCCGTTGATGAGGTAGTGTTTACCATCATCAGATAATTTTGCTGTTGTTTTTCCTGAATTCGCATCGCTACCAGCACCAGGTTCGGTTAAACAATAAGCACCAAACCATTCGCCAGAAGCTAGTTTAGGTACGTATTTTTGTTTTTGTTCTTCGGTACCATAAAGTGTAATTGGCATGGTGCCAATTCCTGTGTGTGCACCAAAAGCCGTACTAAACGATCCCGTTCCACTAGAGATATAATCGCATACTAACATGGTTGAAACAAAGCCCATTCCCATGCCGCCATATTCTTCAGGAACAGCGACACTTAAAAAGCCCATTTCTCCGGCTTCTCTCATGCATTCTTCGGTGAAAGCATAGTCTTTATTTTCAAAACGCTCTCTGTTGGCAATTATTTTTCGGTCGTTAAATTCAATAACCGAGTCGCGCATCATTTGTTGTTCTTCTGAAAAATCTTCAGGAGTGAATACGTCTTCGCAGTTGGTTTCTTTTACTAAGAACTGTCCGCCGCGCAAAATATCTTTTTTTTCTGTTTCCATTATAAATAATAGGTTTTTAGTAGTTAGTATTGAGTATTGAGATGTTTTGGATGTCTCATTACTCAAATCTCATATCTCAATTCTAATTTAAAAATTCAAAAATTCCACAAGCACCTTGTCCAGTACCCACACACATGGTTACGGCACCATATTTACCCGTCATATTGCGTTTGCGCATCTCATCAAACAGTTGTACAGATAGTTTGGTTCCCGTACAGCCTAATGGATGTCCCAATGCAATAGCGCCACCGTTTACGTTTATAATATCTGGATTTAAGTCTAGTTCACGAATAACGGCTAACGATTGCGAAGCAAAAGCTTCGTTTAACTCGATAAGTTCTATATCGTTTTGTTTTAAATTGGCTTGCGCCAAGGCTTTTGGTATGGCTTTTACTGGTCCAATTCCCATAATGCGAGGTGGTACACCAGCTGCGGCATAACTTACTAAACGGGAAATAGGTTCTAGGCCTAATTCTTTTACCATATCTTCGCTCATCACCATTACAAAAGCAGCACCATCACTCATTTGCGATGAGTTACCAGCAGTAACACTTCCGCCTTGTGCAAATACAGGACGTAGTTTAGCTAAGGCTTCTTTATTAGTTCCTTTTCGTGGGCCTTCATCTTTATTTACGGTATAGGTTTTTGTAGCTTTTTTGCCATTACTATCTATATAAGTTTGTTCAACCTCTATAGGAACAATTTGATCTTGAAAGCGATTTTCGGCTTGTGCTTTTAAGGCTTTCATATGTGAATTGTAAGCAAACTCGTCTTGATCTTCTCGGGAGACCTTGAATTGGTTGGCAACTGCCTCAGCGGTATTGCCCATTCCCCAATAGTAGTCTTCGTGACCTGCTTTTACGGTATCGTAGTTCAATTCTGGTTTAAAACCTGTCATGGGTACGGCGCTCATACTTTCTGCACCACCAGCGATAATACAGTCGGCCATACCTGCTTGTATTTTTGCTGACGCCATAGCTATGGTTTCAATTCCTGAGGAACAAAATCGATTAACAGTTACTCCAGGAACATCTACTATATCTAGTCCCATCAGAGAAATTAAGCGCCCCATATTAAGTCCTTGTGCACCTTCTGGCATGGCGTTACCAACAATTACGTCGTCTATGCGTTTTGGGTCAAGGTTTGGCAATTCTTTCATCATATGTTTGATGGTTTCGGCTGCCAATTCATCAGTTCTTTTAAAACGGAACAGTCCTTTTGGAGCTTTTCCAACAGCTGTTCTGTATGCTTTTACTATATATGCGTTTTTCATCTTTTTCTTTTAAGATTTAGAGAGTCAAGAATCAAGAGTCAAGATGTCTTGGTTCTTGTATCTTGGTTCTATTTTCTAATTTCTAAGTGGTTTTCCTGTTTTCAACATATGCTGAATGCGCTCTAATGTTTTACGTTCGGTACAAAGACTTAAAAAGGCTTCGCGTTCTAGGTCTAATAAATATTGTTCGCTAACATTTGTTGGTTCACTTAAATCGCCACCAGCCATAACATAGGCTAGTTTATTAGCAATTTTTTGGTCGTGTTCACTAATGTAATGGCTAGCTTCCATAGAATCTGTTCCTACTAAGAACATGCCTAAAGCCTGTTTACCTAAAACCTTAACATCTTTACGTTTTATAGGTTTCGTATAGCCTTGTTCTGCCATTAATTTAGCATACGCTTTTGCTGTGGCTATTTGTCTGTCTTTATTAACAACTACGGAGTCTTTTCCTTTTTGAAGAAGTCCTAAATCGAAGGCTTCGTAAGCCGATGTTGATACTTTTGCCATACCAATGGTCATAAAGTATTCTTGTAATACATTAAGTTTGACATCGCCTTTATGAAATTGATCTGATGCTCTTAATGCCATCTCTTTGGAACCGCCTCCACCAGGAATAACACCAACACCAAACTCTACAAGTCCGATGTAAGTTTCTGCAGCAGCAACCACTTTATCGGCGTGAAGCGATAATTCACAACCGCCGCCAAGCGCCATACCGTGTGGTGCAGCTACTGTTGGAATAGAGGAGTAGCGCATACGCATCATGGTGTCTTGAAACATTTTTATGGCCATATTGAGTTCGTCGTATTCTTGTTCAACGGCCATCATGAAAATCATGCCAATATTAGCACCTACCGAAAAGTTTGCGGCTTGGTTACCAATAACCAATCCTTGGAAATCTTTTTCGGCTAAATCCACGGCTTTGTTTAATCCAGATAACACATCGCCACCAATGGTGTTCATTTTACTTTGGAATTCGCAGTTTAAAATACCATCGCCTAAATCTTCGATAACAACACCTGAGTTTTTAAAGACTTCATTGGATTTTCTGATGTTATCTAAAATAATGAAAGCATCTTGTCCTGGTATTTTAGTTTGTGTTTTTGATGGAATATCGTAAAAATACGTTGCGCCTTCTTTTACGGTATAGAACGATTTGCTACCCGAAGCCAACATTTCGTTTACCCAAGCTGCTGGTTCGTAGCCTTCTGCTTTCATAATGTCTAAACCTTTTTCAACACCAATGGCATCCCAAATTTGGAATGGGCCGTGTTCCCAACCAAAACCAGCTTTCATAGCATCATCTATTTTATATAGCTCGTCTGTTATTTCCGGGATTCTGTTAGATACATAGGCAAACATTGCCGAGAAATTTTTACGGTAAAAATCGCCTGCTTTGTCTTTTCCTCCTACTAGAATAGGGAAGCGGTCTATAACCTTATCGACAGTCTTTGTTAGCTCTAGAGTAGCAAACGAGGCTTTTTTCTTTTTTCTATATTCTAGAGTGTCAAGGTCAAGCGATAGGATTTCACTTTTACCGTTGTCACCTTTTATTTTTTTATAAAACCCTTGTCCCGTTTTGCTTCCTAACCATTTATTTTCCATCATGGTATTGATGAAATCTGGTAATTTGAATAAGTTGTGCGCTTCGTCATCTGGACAATTATCGTAAATACCATTGGCAACGTGTACTAGCGTATCTAATCCAACGACATCGACCGTTCTAAAGGTTGCCGATTTTGGGCGACCAATAACGGGACCTGTTAATTTATCAACCTCTTCAATGGTTAACCCTAAATCTTTTACTTGATGAAATAAGGATTGAATGCCAAAAATACCAATACGGTTACCTATAAAAGCTGGTGTGTCTTTAGCAACAACCGAGGTTTTTCCAAGGTATTGTTCACCATAGCCATTAAGGAAATCTAGAACATCTTGGGATGTTTTAGGTCCAGGAATAATTTCGAATAATTTTAAGTAACGTGCCGGGTTAAAAAAGTGCGTACCGCAGAAATGTTTTTGGAAATCGTCGCTTCTGCCTTCGCTCATGAACTTAATAGGAATACCAGATGTATTTGATGTAATTAAAGTTCCTTCTTTACGGTGCTTATCAAGGTTTTCGAAGACTTGCTTCTTAATGTCCAAGCGTTCTACAACAACTTCAATAATCCAATCTACATCGGCTACTTTTGCGATATCATCTTCTAAATTTCCTGTTGTAATCCTATTCGCAAATTTTTTATGATATATAGGGGAAGGTTTCGATTTTAATGCTGATTGTAATGCGGTATTTACCAATCGGTTTCTAACAGTTTTATCTTCTAGAGTTAACCCTTTTGCTTTTTCGGCATCGGTAAGTTCACGCGGAACAATGTCCAGTAGTAAAACTTCCACACCAATATTGGCAAAATGGCAAGCAATACCGCTTCCCATTATTCCAGATCCGATAACAGCTACTTTATTAATAATTCGTTTGCTCATTATATATATTGTTATTTGTCTTGGTTATATATTTTTTTGTTTGAAATCATATCATTTATCAGTTCAGCAACGTCATAGAAATGATTTAATTTTTCTTCTGAAATATTATCACGAATCGCTTCGTTAAACATTAACACCTTTTCACGCGAATAAGCACGTTTTTCACGACCAAACTCGGTAAGATGAATTAAAACCCCACGACCATCTTCAGGGTTGGGTTTGCGTTCTATTAAACCACGGGTTTCCATAGTTTTCAAAATTCTGGATAACGATGTAGCTTCCATCCCCATTTTAGGACCTAACGATGTTGATGGTGTGCCTTTTTCAGGATCTATATTAAGTAAGGTAAATCCTGTTGCCATGGTACTATCAAACTTATTGGCTTCTTCGTTATACATTTTATTTACTGCTAACCATGTGGTACGCAGGACATAGTCGATGGTTTTATCTTTCATTTGAAAAAATTAATCTCATCAAATATAATAAAATTTATTATGCACGCATAATAAATGGTGATAATTTAACAAAAAAAAACACCTTAATTTAAGGTGTTTGTAATTTTATAGGAGGTTATTTATAAATCTTATCGTAAAGATCTTTATGAATAGACTTGATAACGTCTCGTTTCATTTTCATGGTAGGGGTAAGGTGGCCACTATCTATAGACCAAATTACTGGGGTGAGTTCGAAACGTTTTATTTGTTCCCATTTACCAAATTTAGCGTTGCATTTATCGACTTCTTTTTGAATACGATTAATAACTTCTTCAGCAGCACATATAGCTTCTGGAGAATGTTCAATAGTTTTCTTTTTACGTTCTATCCATTCGCCAACAAATTCAAAATTAGGTTGAATAAAAGCTCCTGGCATTTTTTCGCCTTCTCCAATAACCATGACTTGTTCTATAAACCTAGATTGTTTTAATTCATTTTCTAGTAACGTAGGAATAACATATTTTCCACCAGAGGTTTTAAACATTTCTTTTTTACGTCCTGTAATTTTAAGGAAGCCTTCTTTATCAATTTCTCCTTTATCTCCCGTGTGAAAGTAGTCTCCTGTCATTACACTAGCCGTTTTTTCAGGATCTTTATAATACCCTTTCATAACGTTAGGGCCTTTTATTAAGATTTCACCATCATCGGCTATTTTTATGTCAACATTTTTAATAGGTTTTCCTACGGTTCCTACTTTAAACATGTTGTTTTTGTACATGCCTACAGATATAACAGGCGACGTTTCTGTAAGTCCGTAACCTTCCATAATTTGCATGCCTGCTGCACAGAAAATTCTAGTTAATCTAGATTGTAAAGGTGCACTTCCAGAAACCATAGTCTGTAATTCACCTCCCAATGCTTCTTGCCATTTACTAAAAATGAGTTTTCTAGCAATTTTTAATTTGAATTCGTACCATCCACCATTTTTTTTATAAGGTTCCCATTGTTCGCCAAGTTCTACAGCCCAAAATAAAAGTTTATGTTTTAGGCCTGATAGTTCTTCGGCTTTAGCCATAATTTTATCGTAAACCTTCTCCAAAAGTCTAGGGACAACACTCATTAAATGAGGCTTAATTTCTTTAGCATTGTCGCCAATTTTATCTAAACCTTCGGCGTAATACACCGAGGCACCAGCATATTGGTATAAATAAATAAGCATGCGTTCGAAAATATGGCATATAGGTAGAAAACTTAACACTCTTGTATCTGAATCTATATCAGGAAGTCTTTCAGAAGAATCTAAAGCATTACTTACTATGTTCCAGTGTGATAACATAACACCTTTAGGTCTTCCTGTAGTTCCGGAAGTATAAATAATGGTTGCTAAATCATCTGGATTCACGGCATCCATTCTAGCTTGTACGTCATCTTGATTGCTAACATCTTTTCCTAATTCAAACAATTCAGAATAGTGCTTGCAGCCTTTAATATGGTTAAAAGAGTAAACCTCCTTTAGTTTTGTTTTATCTTTAACTTGGTTAACTTTATTTAAAACTTCCTCATCAGAAACAAAGCAATATGTAGATTCACTGTGATTTAATACATATTCATAATCTTCTGCCGAAATAGTAGGGTAAATAGGAATATTTTGCGCTCCTAATTGTAAAACGCCTATATCGACAATATTCCATTCAGTACGATTTGTAGACGAAATAACCGCAATTCTATCATCTTTTTCTACACCTAACTTAAGTAGCGCCCGGCTTAAAGCATTCGCTTTATCAATATATTCTTTGGTGGAGGTTGCTACCCATTGGCCATTATATTTTGTAACTAAAGATTTATCTAGATTGTGTGTTTCCAATTGGTAATATGGAAAATCGAAAAGTCTGGTAATTTCTGTCATTTGAATTTCTAAGAAAATTGTAGATAAGAAAAGCATAAAATTACACAAGATTTTTAAATATTAATAATAACATGGTGGTTTATTTGTGTTATACTGATTTTCAGAGGTATATTTTTGTTAGAATGAAATTGTAATAATTTATAGGAACTTTTTTAATTAAAATTTTATTTTTGCCTTTCTTACTTATTGTTTTTTCGGGATGTAGCGCAGTCCGGTTAGCGCGTACGGCTGGGGGCCGTGAGGTCGCAGGTTCGAATCCTGTCATCCCGACTTTTTATATCCTTTATTCTTTAGAAAACGTTTTACTTTTTGAAATTTAAAATAGTGAAAATCAGTATGAGTAAAAACAACGTTTTTTGTAAAAACACTTATCTTTGATTTCCTAACAAAAGAAAATAAATCGCATTTACCTAAAATCCTAAATATGAAAAAACTATTACTTTTGTTTGTTGTGCTATTTGCTACAACAGCTCAGGCACAACATTCTGATGAAGAATTAGCCAAAAAATTAGCAAATCCTGTAGCCTCTTTAATTAGTTTACCGTTTCAAAATAATATCGATTTTGGTATTGGTGATAATAATGGAACACGCTATACGTTAAATATTCAACCTGTACTTCCTATTAGCATTAACGAAAAATGGAATCTTATTGGTCGTGTTGTTTTACCAGTTATTTCACAATATAATATTACAGGACAAGGCACTAACGAAAGTGGCTTAAGCGATGCTGTTGTTAGTGGTTTTTTTAGCCCTAAAGCTTCAAAAAATGGACTTACATGGGGTGTTGGTCCAGCCTTATTATTTCCAACGGGAACAGACGATTTTTTAACTACTAAAAAATTTGGTGCTGGTCCTACCGCTGTTATTTTAAAACAAGCTAAAGGAATTACTTTTGGTGCTTTAGTGAACCAAATATGGAGTTTTGCTGGAAATGAAGATAGAGCAGATGTTAATCAAATGTTTTTACAGCCCTTTTTTACTTATAACTGGTCTAGTGGCGGCGGTGTAGGTTTTAATATGGAATGGACTCAAAACTGGGAAGCCGATACAAGTACTGTTTGGTTAAATCCTACTTTTAGTGGCCTTTCAAGTTTTGGAAAACAAAAAATTTCTTTTGCCGTAGGTCCAAGATTTAATCTTAATGCACCAGATGGTCAAGATGCCGATTTAGGGTTTAGAGCTGTTTTAATTCTTCTATTCCCTAAATAGTAAAATATCTTTAAATAGATATCGTTATGAAAATACTTAATCACCAATTACTTTTAATACTATTACTAATAGGCACACAGGCTATTGCCCAAGAGCATGAGGAACACGACAGCGAGGACATTCCTTTTCATAAAATAGGTGTCGCTTTAACTCATGTAAATATGTCTAGTGGTATAAAAGATGCTGGTACCAAATGGATAACCTTACCTGGTTTTAGCTTAGATTATGACTATGTATTTTCTGAAAAATGGAGTGTTGGTTTACATACCGATATTATTATAGAAAAGTTTGCCGTACAAGAAAACTTAGATAGCGATGAAGAAATTATAGAACGTAGCTATCCTATTGCGCCAGCTGCAATGTTAGGAAGAAGATTAGGGCACCATACTATTTTATTAGGAGCTGGAGCCGAGTTTGAAAAAGAAGAAACGCTGTTTTTAAATAGATTTACTTACGAATACGGTATAGAAATTTCTGAAAAATGGGAGGTAGGCTTATCGCTTAGTTACGATTTACGATGGAACGCTTATGATAGTTATATTCTAGGTATTGTACTTTGTAGAAAACTTTAAAACCTATTTTTCAAGCTATTTTATTATGGGGAAAAACCTCTTTATCATTATTTTTATTTTCTTTCCATTACTTAGTTTTTGTCAAACAGACGATCTTTTTATAGATCTTACAGTTGCTAAAACGTTTAAAGATGATATGGGGTTTAATTATGATGCAAGTGTATCGTATAAACAAATTTTTGATCACCCAAGTTGGAGTCGGATAAATGCTAGCGGATCTGCTACATATAAATATAATACTTGGTCTTTATTAGGTGGTTTTACAACCCAATATATTTTTGATGAAGAAATAAGCAATGGTTTAGAGCTGCGTCCGTGGTTAGGTATAGGTCTTAAAACAAAAATTATAGAGGGTTTAAAGGCCAACCAATTAGGAAAAGTAGAATGGCGAAATTTTATTTACGATGGCTTAAAAAATGAAAATTATATTCGTACCACTTATTCGTTAGGGGTGCTTTACGATTTAGATATACTAAAACTAAAACATTGGCAAGTAGATACAGGTTACACCTGGTATTTTTTAAAAGACCCAGCTAGAGGCGAACGCTATGCAAATTCTAGAGAATTCCGGGTTTATATGATAAAAACCTTTACTAAAAGTAGAATTAGTATGGGGTATCTTTTAGAAAAATATAGACACTTTAATAACCTACCATTAGGTGATGCACATACTTTTAAAATTATCTATACGTTTCTTTAGTTTTATGTCTTTATAGTTTATAAAAAAGGCCAAGAATACAATCTTGACCTTTATGTTTTTTAGAACACCTCATTTAATTAGCAGGGACATAGGTGCCACAAAGACAAGGCATATAATCACCATTCATAATATCTTGTTCTACATTAAAAAACCGTGGTAAATTTATTCCTCCACCATTTCCTATGGTTGTATAGTTAAATTTAATGATACCTCTAACTCCCCGAGAAACATTTGCTGCATTGCCACCAAAATTTTCTGAAGTATTAAAACCAGATCCATCAAACAGTCCTTTAGTTACAGAGGATGTAATAACCCAAAACCAAACATTATCATAATTTGTATTAGAGGAATAACTACCAATAACAATAGCTTGTGTTATCTGCTCTGCAGTAAAAGCTCTTGCGTAAGGCTCGTTAGGATAAGTATCCTTACACATTTGGTTGGCTGCTTGCCAACCTGTTAGTCCTCCATAATTGACTCTTGCACTAGTTGACATGGCACTTCTACCTAAAATATAAGGTTCCATAAGGGGTGGTGTGGTTACCGTTGTGGCTGTTTTAGCATGTAACGCATAAGGGACGCTTAAAAGTTGGTTGGTTGTAGTAATAGTATAGTTTGTACTTCCTGTAATATCGGTTTCGGTTTTTATAAAGTAAGGGCCGTTGTTCCAATCTATAGTAGTTATATTTCCAGAGGTTATTGTCCCGGTACCAATTTCTAAACTAACTAACCCGTTTTGGTTTGTTGTTGGGGTATGCGTTTCTATATATACAGCAGTACCAGATGCATTACCTTGTAAAATACTTAACTGTATACCAACTGGTGTGTTAGCTAATAGGGTGTTATCGGCATCCCAAACAACGGTTTGATAACTCATTTTTTCGGGTGTTTGCGCGTGAAGCGAAATCACCGTAAGTAATAGAAAAAGCGTAGCTAATTTTTTCATGATGTTTATTTTTTTATGATTTTATAAGATTCTAGTTGGTGGTTGTTTTTGTAAATGTTTAAAATATACGTAGCATGTGTAAGTGTACTCATGTTTACTGTGATAGCTTGTGAGGTAAACTTTTTAGTTAGTATTAGTCTACCGTTAAGGTTAAATAGTTTAAACGATAATTCGCTAGGATTGTATGTTGTTTTTAATTGTAATGTGTTAGTTGTTGGGTTGGGGTATGCCACCATTTCTAAAGCTATATTTGGGTCGTCCTTTCCTAACGTTTCAAAAGCATAGGGTTGTTGCATGCCTTGGTTTATACTACCATCAGCACTTGAAGCATGTTGATAGGTTATTTCTCCAATAGAATAACTTATTTTTCCATTAGTGCCAGAAGCATCGCCACCTGATGTTAACGTATTTTGTTGAGAATAACCATAGTAAATACTACAACTCAATACGGTAATTAATAATAGTCTTTTCATTTTTTGAAGGGGATTAACTTTAATTAGACTTCTATGTTGAAAAGGTCAAGAATACAATCTTGACCTTTTAAGATAATTTTAGGTGATGATTTCGTTTTTACTTCTTAATCACCTTTATACTTTGTGTTTTGTTGCCACTGTTTAGCTTTAACACATAAACACCAGTAGCTAACTCTGAGGTGTTAATGTTGTTAACCGCTTGTTTAGAGCCCATAATTTTTTGCCCTTGGATGCTATATAGCTCATAACTAAATTGTTTAAGGTTAGTTTGAATATACAACATATGGGTTGTTGGATTAGGGTAAACCATAAATTCTGTAGAACTTACATCTTCTGTGCTTAACATTGTTTGCATTTCGTAAGCCCCAACATCAATTGTGGTATCAAAAATTCTAGGGTTACCAGTAATATCTGTGCTTTCTGTGTTAAAACTATTATCGCCTGCATTTATAAGTACGCTACCGTTAGCCGGATATAAACCATCGTCTGCGGTATTCCAAACACCATCGGCGCCAATAGGGTTATTACTATCTACAAAAGGACTTGCGGTAAGTTGGGTAAAGCTATTGCCAACTAGGTATGAGGTTTCACTAAAATTATTAGCACTACTGGCTGTAATAAAAGAAGTAACATCATTGTAAATATCAGTAGGAGTATTATTATGTAATACTGTATTATAAATTGTAGAGTTGGAGTTGTCTTGATTGTAGATACCTCCACCATAATCTGCCGAGTTTTTAGAAAAGGTAGCATTGTAAATGTTTGGATAAGAGTAGTTGTTGTACATCCCACCACCAGCAATACCGGTTACATTTTCTGAAAAAACAGCGTTATAAATACTAGGGTTTGAAAGGAAATTGTATATCCCACCTCCTTCTGATAGAGATGTGTTTTGAGAAAAAATTGTGTTATATATAATCGGAGAAGAGGTGTTGTTATACATGCCAGCTCCTCGGTCTTTATAAATATGATGCTCATTAATAACGAAGGTGTCGCTACTATTTGCATGCCCCTCTGTGATTATAAACCCATCAATAACATTGGTGTTATTTAGATGGTTAGTAACAATAACATGATAAGTATTATCGCTAGTATCATTTAAATTACCTATATCACCACTTAAAATGGTTGGGTTGCTATAATCTTGAGTGTCTGTACCTACTATATAACTACCTTTTAGTTGTATATTTTCATGAATTAAAAAATAGTAGTCTCTAGGACTGTCGCAATTATTAGTACATAAACGAGATGTTGATGGTGTAAAGGTTTGTCCGCCAGCGACACGAATTTCACCAGTAAGGCCACATTCTTGTAAGGACAATGCGACTTCTAAATCGGTAAACGCGTTTGTCCAATCAGTACCATCATTAGTGCCTGTTGCATTGGCATCTACATAGATTATTTCATTTACATTAAGCCCTTCACAAGAACTTTGAAACTCATAGGCGCCAATATCTATAGTGGTGTTAGATATTCTATTTTGAGCGTTTAGGTCTAGTGATAAAGGGTTGGCGGTGTTATCGCCAGCATCGGCAGCAGGTGAATCGTAATTTATTTCGTATCCGTTAGTATAGATTGGATCTGTATTTTCTATATTGTTGTTTCCAGTAATATTAGGTGGCATATTTCCGTTATTATCTGTAGTTGTATTATAGAACAAGCAATAGTTGGCGGTTCCTGTACCAGCACCACCATCGTCATTTATGTTACCGTTAGTGCCACTATTGTTGGTAAAGATGGTATTAGTAGCGTTTATATTACCATTATAAAAATGGACACCACCACCTTTGTTGGCGTTATTATTGGCAATGGTACAGTTAATAATATTTATAGTGCCGCTTTCAGCAGACATAGCACCACCATTAGCTGAAGCGGTATTTGAGTTAAAAAGACAATTTATAATATCTAGTATACCACCAAAGGATATTAACCCAGCACCAATACCAATTTCTGGGTCGTCTGTGGTATCTGCTACGTTACTTCTTAGGGTACAATTGTAAATGCGGTTGTCGCCATTGTTATACACACCTGCTCCAGAACGTCCAATAGCTGGTTGTGAGTTATCTGTACTATCATCGGCAAAGCCCCATTGTATAAAAAAGCCATTAATTTCGGTGTTATCACCCAGCATGGTTACAATGGTATGGCTGTCACCTTCATTTTCAGTTCCTGAACCATTTAAATCGCCACTTAAAATGGTTGGGTTTTCTGCCCAGTTGCGTTCATCAGCAGTGGTTTCTGTGCCGTTAAAACCTCCTAGAACGGTTACATTACTTGGAATGGTAAAACTGTCTGTTTGTTCTGTTCCTGGTGTGTACGTACCTGCGGCTACCCAGATTTCCTGACTGTTATCACAGGGCGTATTTTGTAGTGCTAATTGAAGACTAGTATAGGCATTGCTCCATGAACTACCATCGTTATTTCCAGTAGTTTGGTTAGCGTTAACATATACAATAGGGTTAGAGCCGAACGGTATCATTGTATCATAACAACCACTAGATGCTTGTGTGTTAATACTCATCATGTAATTAGCACCATCTATATCATTTTGATTAAGAGTTCTTTTTACTTGTCCTGGAGCAATACTGTAATGCATCATAGCGGTATTGTCTATTACATGACCATGGTTGTGACCGTGACCTAACTCATGAGAGGCAACACTTTCAAAGTCAACTTGACTAGATGTTGGGTTACTAGGACCATAATTCCAGTCGAAATCTGGATTAAAACGAATGTCTAATTCAACGATAAAGTAATTTCTATTATCTGGTTCTCCAACAGGGTAGCAATAAGATCCTCTTGTAAGGCATTGTCCTAAGGTTGTACTATTCATTTCTCCAGAATTGGCAAAACGAATGATGTTTATATCGTCATTAGCATTTTCATTTACTGTAGTTGTGCTTCCTAGTTGCCAGTTAATATCTGATTGGCAACGCCATAGATTAAAAGATTTTATAAATGTTTCTCTAGCAGCAACATTGTTATAAAAACTGTTTTCCATTTGCCAAACATATCCACCGCTACTATTTTGAGCAATATGATTTAATAAGTACGCCATATTATTATCAGCACTTACATTTATCAAGTTGTATGTAATGTTTATTGGTGTAGAGAATGTGTTGCTACCTCCATCTGTAATTACATATACGCTACCATTTCCTGCATTGTAAGGAACTTCTACTTCTATGGAAGTATCGGTCCAAGAGCTTATTTGAGAATTTAAGGCGACAACTTGTGAGGCGCCAGCATCGTTGGCATTAGAGAAAGCTACCGTGCCAGGTGTTGTGCCAAAACCAGATCCTGAAATAGTAATAATATCACCAGCACCAGCTCTTACTGTATTAGGTGTTACAGAAGTTATATTAGAACTTTGATTTTGCGTTGAAGCGGTTGTTCTTTGTAATAGCGGAGAAGCTTGTGTAAAGGTTTGTCTTAACGTGTTGTAAAATGCTTCTCTTGATTGAAATTGATCGAATAGCCCTTTTACACTATTGTCTATAGCGCTATACTTAAATACAGATTGCGCTCCGGCGTAACTTTGAAATTGTTGATTAGCAGGAAAGTTAGGGTTGGCTTTTGCCGATATTAGCGGTTTTAACGTAAATACACCTTTGTCATGTATATTTAGCTTAAGGGTATGAGATGCCATTAAAAACTGGCCATTAACTTCGCCACCAAGCACGACAATTTGTATTTGCTCTTGGTTAATATTACCTTTTAAGACTTGAGCCAAGTTTAGTGTGTAACTAGTATAGATGTTTTTTTTATCTGTGTCCCAATAGCTTTGTGAGGCCGTGATTTCTCCTTCAACAACAACATTGGCTTGACTAAAATGTTTGTTGAGGTTTAAGGGAATAACTTGCCCATAAGAGAGTTGCATAAAAGCAAAACAAACCAATGTAAAAAGGTATTGCTTTTTTAAAAAAAGACGGTTTAGTAGAGTAAGATAAGTCATTTTGATGTTCATTAAAATAGTTTGGAGTGCTAAGTTACTTATGCTGCTAACCATTATCAATACGTAGGTCTACGTATTAAAAAAGGCCAAGTATTATACTTGACCTTTTAAGGTAGTTTAGTTAATGACTCTGTTTTTACTTCTTTATCACCTTTATACTTTGTGTTTTGTTGCCACTGTTTAGCTTTAACACATAAACACCAGTAGCTAACTGTGAGGTGTTAATGGTATTTACAGCTTGTTTAGAGCCCATAATTTTTTGCCCTTGTATGTTGTACAATTCATAGCTAAATTGTTTAAGGTTAGTTTTAATATACAACATATGGGTTGTTGGGTTAGGGTAAACCACGAACTCATTATTTGTTTTATTAACAGAGTTATTACTTAAGGTTGATTGTAATTCATAAGCCCCAACATCAATTGTGCTATTAAAAATTCTAGGGTTACCAGTAATATCTGTGCTTTCTGTATTAAAACTATTATCGCCTGCATTTATAAGTACGCTACCGTTAGCTGGATATAAGCCATCGTCTTCGGTATTCCAAACACCATCGGCGCCAATAGGGTTGCTACTATCTACAAAAGGGTCTACGGTAAGTTGGGTAAAGCTTACCCCTTGGTTTCCTAAAAGATAAGAGGTTTCGCTAAAGTTGTTGGCGCTATTGTTATCAATAGAAGAATTGGTGTGATTAGAAATATCGTTACCAGTATTATTATACAAAACCGTATTATAAAGTACAGGGTTTGAAGTCTCATCATTATACATGCCACCGCCACCATCGGTAGCAGAATTATTAGAAAACGTGCTATTGGTTATACTAAGGGAGGAGGAGTAGCGATTGTACATCCCACCACCTCTAGGAGCAAAGTTATTAGAAAACGTGCTATTGGTTATACTAGGGGAGGAACGGTTGTTAAACATCCCACCACCAACACCGCCAACATCGGTAGCAGAGTTATTAGAAAACGAGCTATTGGATATGCTAGGGTCTGAGTAGCGATTGAACATAGCACCACCTCTAGGAGCAGAATTATTAGAAAACGTGCTATTGGTTATACTTGGGGAGGAGTAGTTGTTATACATACCACCACCATTACCTGAAAAATTAAGTCCATTTACAGCAGTATTAGTATTACTGGCATGCCCATTAGTAACGGTAAAACCGTCAATAGTTGCAGCATTAGTTAGGTCGATGGTAATAACAACATGGTAGATGTTATCGCTATTGTCGTTTAGTGTGCCAATATCACCACTTAAAATGGTTGGGTTACTATAGTCTTGGGTGTCTGTACCCACCACATAACTACCTCTAAGTTGAATGTCCTCATGTATTAAAAAATAATAACCTCTTGGGCTAGTACAGCCACTGGTACATAAACGAGAAGTGGAAGGGTAAAACGTTTGTCCGCCAGCAACACGCATTTCGCCAGTAAAACCACAATTTTGTTGCAAGGACAAAGCGCTTTCTAAACTGGTAAGGGCATTTGCCCAACTACTACCGTCGTTATTGCCTGTGGCGTTTTTGTTTACATAAACTATAGTTCCTATGCTTAAATCACCACATAAATTTTGAAACTCATAAGCGCCAATATCTATAGTTGTATTAGATATTCTATTTTGCGCATTTAGGTCTAATGATAAAGGGTTGGCCGTGTTATCGCCAGCATCTACTGCAGGAGAGTTATTTGCTATTGCATAGCCGTTAGTATAGATTGGATCGGTATTTTCTATATTATTGTTTCCAGTAATATTGGGAGGTACACCTCCATTATTATCTGTAGTTGCATTGTAGAACAAGCAATAGTTGGCGGTCCCTGTTCCAGCGCCACCATAATCATTTATATTACCGTTAGTGCCGCTATTATTGGTGAAAATAGTGTTTGTAGCGTTTACATTTCCATTATAAAAATGAACACCGCCACCTCTATTAGCGTTATTGTTGGCAATGGTACAGTTAATAAGATTTATCGTACCGCCTTCGGCAGATATAGCACCACCATTTGTGGCTGTATTGGAACTAAAAGATGTGTTTATAACCTCTAATTCTCCTCCATAGGATCCTAGACCAGCACCAATACCACCTATTGTACCGCCTGCTATATTGCTTCGTATACTGCAATTGTAAATGCGGTTATCACCATTATTATACACACCAGCACCAGCTAAGCCAATACCATATGGTGAGCTAATCCAAGTCTCAGCATCGGCATACCCCCATTGTATAAAGAAGCCATTTATTTCGGCATTGTCACCCAGCATGGTGACAATGGTATGGCTGTCACCTTCATTTGCGGTTTGGCTATTGTTTAAATCGCCACTTAAAATGGTTGGATTTTCTGCCCAGTTGCGTTCATTGGCAGTGGTTTCTGTGCCATTAAATCCACCAAGTACTGTTACGTTGCTAGGAATAGTAAAGCTTTCGGTTTGCAAAGTTCCAGGAGTGTAGGTTCCGTCTGCTACCCAGATTTGTAAAGGCGTAGTTTGCCAAGCATTATCTTGATTATTATTAGCCCAACGTAAAGCCTCTGCCAATTCAATAATGGCATTTGCCCAAGAGTTTCCGCTACCATTACCGCCACTTACATTTTTATTTACATATAAAATATTGTTGGCACTTGGGTAAATATCGTTTGTAGTCAATTGGCTCTCATAAGCACCAACATCAATAGTGTTATCATAAATTCTTTGGTTTCTTGTAATATCGCTATTTTCAATATTAAAACTATTATCACCAGCATTTATAAGGATACTATAATAAGTTGGATGTAACCCATCGTCTGCTGTACCCCAAATACCATCATCGCCAATAGGGGAACTGCTATTTAAAAACGGGTCTACTGTAAGAGCGTTGAAACCAGAACCTGTATAGTTTTCACTGTAATTATTAGCACTGTTATCTGTTATAGAACCATCTGCTAAAAAATGATCAATATCATTAGGGGTATTGTTATAAAATACCGTATTATATACTTCAGGATTATTATTTTCGCCTATACCAATATAAATAGCACCACCACCATCAGAACCACCTATATTTCCATAAAAAGTAGTATTTATTAAACTTGGAGAGGAGGAATCTGAATTCATTATACCACCGCCCGCTAATGTTGATGAATTATTAATAAACACTGTATTAGTAATATTAGGATCAGAGTTATCGTTATAAATACCTCCTCCAAGTGCGGCCGAATTTTCATAAATTACGGTGTTGATAATATTTGGATTGGATGCACCGTTCACCATACCGCCACCCTGCGCCGCTGAGTTTTCATAAATTACCGTATTGGTCATGTTAATATTAGAAGAAGCATTGTACAGACCTCCGCCATACCTACCTGTTGGTAGATAGGTTAGGCCACCAATAGTTTGATAAACATTACTATCATTAGCATTTCCTTTAGTAATTGCAAAACCATCAATTTGTGCAGCATTGGTTAGGTTAGCAGTTATAACTACTGTCAGGGTATTATCGCTATTATCGTTAATAATACCAATATCACCACTTAATATGGTAGGATTGGTATAGTCTTGTGTAAATGTATGAGGGATATACCCACCTTTAAGTTGAATATCTTCATGAATTAAAAAATAGTAACCTCTAGGGGTCTCACAACCTTGGGTACATAATCTAGATGCTGACGGGGTAAAGGTTTGTCCGCCTGCCACAAGTATCTCACCTGTAAAGCCACATTCCTGTAAAGCTAATGCTGTTTCTAAATTTCTAAAGGCATTCCCCCAGCTATTACCAGTTCTATATCCTGTGGCTGTTTTATCTACATAGATAGTGTTACCTACGTTAAGATCGCATAAACTTCCTGTCTCATAAGCGCCAATATCTATAGTGCTGTTTTGTATTCTATCTTGAAAACTTAAGTCTTTTGTTAAGGTGTTGGCTGTGTTGTCTCCAGCATCAATAGCTGCAGAGGTATAGGTCAGTTTGTAATCAGGTCTAAGATCTGGATCTGTATTTTCTAAATTATTATTACCTGTAATATTAGGTGGGATATTACCGTCATTTTCACTAGTTGTATTGTAGAACAAACAATAGTTGGCGGTTCCTGTACCAGCACCACCATCATCATTTATATTCCCATTAGTGCCACTATTATTGGAGAATATGGTATTTGTAGCATTAACATTACCATTGAAAAAGTGTATACCGCCACCTTTATTAGCGGTATTGTCTGCAATAGTACAGTTTATAATATTTGTAGTGCCGCTTTCAACAGAGATTGCTCCACCATTTTCTGAGGCCGAGTTATTATAAAACAAGGTGTTAACGATATCTAGAGTGCCACCAAAAGATACGATACCACCCCCAATACCAGAATCTATTGCGGTATTATCTGTTATAATACAATTGTAAATTTTATTGTTACCGTTGTTGTAAATAGCAGCGCCAGAGCGACCAATGGCTGGTTGTGAGTTATCTGTGCTATCATCGGCATATGCACCTCTTATAGTAAATCCGTTTATTTCTGCTTCATTACTTAGCATGGTTATAATAGTATGACTGTTACCTGGATTTGAAACAAAAGTATTTATTCCTCCACTTAATATAGTTAGATTAGCAACCCAATCTCGTTGATCTATATCGGTTTCTGTACCATTAAACCCGCCTAGTAGTCTTATGCCATATGGAACTATAAAAGAGGCTGTTTGATCATTGCCATCAGTTGGCTTATAATTACCAGATGCCACTAGAATATTTTTTATATTATCTCCACAAGAGGTCGAGTTTTGTAATGCTGTTTGTAAGCTGGTATAGGCATTCTCCCATGATGTACCATTTTTAAGCCCTGTCGTTTGATTTTGATTAACATATACTGTAGTATTAAGGCTTCTATGCCTCATGCGGCTATACTGACTGCATCCATCTGGTAAAAACTGAATACTTTTCCACATCATATATTCAGTGGCATCGACGTCACCTTCATTTAGGGTTCTTCTTACTTCACCTGGTGTAATATCTTCGTAATGCATCACGGAATTAGGATTTATTACGTAACCAATACTTTGGCCAAGACCTAATTCACGTAAAGCGATACTTTCAAGGTCAACTTGATTAGAAGCGGGAGCTTCTATTCCATAATTCCAATCGATATCTGGATTAAAATGAATATCCATTTCAGAAACAATAAAATCTCCATTAACAACGTCGGGGCAAGATTCTCCCATCATTATAGACTGTCC
The DNA here is from genome assembly GCF_037126245.1 of Mangrovimonas cancribranchiae. Classification (NCBI taxonomy): domain Bacteria; kingdom Pseudomonadati; phylum Bacteroidota; class Flavobacteriia; order Flavobacteriales; family Flavobacteriaceae; genus Mangrovimonas; species Mangrovimonas cancribranchiae. The sequence goes on along the minus strand of NZ_CP136925.1, from coordinate 1,778,470 downwards.
AAATATACCAGCACTTAGTTCTCCAGGGTTAGCAAAACGAATAATGTTAGTGTTGTCCCAATCGGTTTCATTTAAAGAGGTTGCTTCTCCTACTTTCCAGTTTAACCTAGAAGCACAACGCCACGAATTAAATGCTCTCATGAAAGCTGTTTTGGCAGGCGTATTATTGTTAAAACCACTTTCCATTCGCCAAGTATATCCATGGCTATTGTCGTCATTTATAAACCTTGTGTCGTTAAAATAGTCTTTAATGTTATAATCGATGGTTATAGCGCTAGTAAATGTACCATTAGACGTATTTGCGTATACGGTGCCAGTTGCTGCATCAGAGGGAACTTCTACCTCTATCTGTGTATCAGACCAAGATACAATAGTTCCTTCAACTTGGCTAATCCCACCATCTTGGGCATCGTCAAAATAAACAGTTCCTGTACTACTTCCAAAGTTATTACCGTTAATTGTAATTACTTGTTCTGTACCAGCACTTATGTTAGAAGGTGGGTATATAGATGAAATATTTGCATTTTGGTTTTGTGTTGAAGAGGTTGTTCTTTGTAATAGCGGAGAAGCTTGTGTGAAAGTTTGTCTTAAAGTATTGTAAAATGCCTCTCTTGATTGAAATTGATCGAAAAGACCTGTAACACGATTATCTATATCATTGTATTTAAAAGCTGATTGCGAACCAGCATAACTTTGAAATTGAAGGTTCGTAGGAAAGTTAGGGTTGGGGTGTGCTGAGGTTAACGACTTTAATGTAAACACCCCTTTATCATACATTTTTAGATTAAGTGTGTGGCTTGCTTTTAAAAATTTATTATCTACTTGTCCACCAAGTACAACAATTTGTATCTGGTCTTGGTTAATGTTGCCTTTTATAACTTGAGCTACGTTTAGCGTGTAGCTGGTGTAAATTTTACTCCTCTTGGCATTCCAATAACTTTGGGAGCCCGTAATTTCTCCTTCAACAATAACATTGGCTTGACTAAAATGTTTGTTAATGTTTAAGGGAACAACTTGCCCATAGGATAGTTGTATAAAAATAAAACAGGCTAATGTAAGGAAATGCTGTTTTTTAAAAAGACGATGTTTTAATTGAGTAAGATAAGTCATTGTTAATGTTCTTTAAGTTCTATTTGGTATGTAAAATTACTTATGCTGCTAACCATTATCAATACGTAGACCTACGTATTGAAACTAAAAAAGGCCAAGTGTAATACTTGACCTTTTCATATAAATAGCTACCCCTTCTATTTTAATAGCCTTTAATAGACTATAACTGCAAAGGAGTGAAAGTTTTGTTTTAAAATCAATACGTAGACCTACGTATTGTGTAGAGTATTAGTTAAAAACTTCTGGGTGATTTTTTAACCAAATAATTAGGGCGTTTTGTTTGCTAGAGTCTATTTGTAGCTTTTTTATAATGTTACTACGGTGTTTTTCAACGGTGCGTTTAGAGATAAATAATTCCTCGGCTATTTGTGTACTGTTAAGGTTTTTGTTGAGGTATTTTAAGATTTTTATTTCGGTAACTGATAATTGTTCAATGTTACTGTTGTCATCGGTATCAAAATGTATGTTACTCTTTAATTTGCTACTAATAAATGTGTCGCCTTTTTTTAGGGTTTCTAGGCATAACTCTAATTCTTCCAGAGCACTATCTTTAGTGATGTATCCATGAATGCAATGGCCTATTTCATTTAAAATTGATTCTTGTTTGTGTAGGGTTAAGATGACTACTTTGGTGGGTAATTCATTTTTTTCTATTTCAATGGCAACTTCAAGACCATTAAGTTTTGGCATATCGAAGTCCAGGATGGCTATATCTGGTTTTAAGTTTAGGGTTTTTAAATAGGCGTCATTTCCATCAATGGCTGTTGCTATTACATGATATCCTTTTTTTTCTAAAAACTCTTTGGTGCCATTTAATAATAAAGGGTGATCGTCGGCTAATAAAATAGTTGTAGGCATAACTTATTTTTTGGGAACTTGTATTTGGATGGTTGTACCTTTTCCTTTTTCAGAATTTATACTTAATTGTGCTTGTATAATTTGTGCACGCTCTTTTAAGGTTTTCATCCCAAGGCTATTTAAAAGTTGGCTGTTTTCGGTAAGGTCGAAACCAATACCATTATCTTTTATTTGAAATAATACATATTTCTCCGCATCTTTAGCCATAACATTACAAGCTTTAGCTTGCGAATGCTTTTCAACATTGTTTAAACATTCTTGAATCATACGATAAATAAATATTTCTTTGTCTTTAGGGATATTTAAGTCTTGTATGTCTATATCTTCTGAATAAAAAATATCGGAGCTTTTTTGAAAGCTTTCAACGGTATTTTCTATCGAAGCAATTAGTCCTAACTTTTCAAATTGAAACGGATGTAAGTTTTGCGAAATACTCCTAACTTCATCTATGGTATTATCTATTAAATTCATATCGGTAGTTTCGTCAGAATCTAATAAAATTTTGTTTTTAATTAGTAGTAAACTTTGGCCAACACTGTCATGTAATTCGCTGGAAATGCGTTTGCGTTCGGTTTCAACATTTCTAATTAAATCCTGAGCAAATGCTTTTTCTAATTTGGCTTTTCTTTTAGAAAACTTGTTAGAGCGCCACAGATAAAGAATAATAAATAGTGCTACTAACGATAGACCACCAAACCAAAGTAATTGTTTTTTACGCTTGTTTTGTTCGTCTAGTAAAGTTATTTTACTGTTTTGCAGTTTTATTTTTTGGTCACGTTTTTCGGTTTCATATAATGTTTGGTAGTAGGCAAGAGCTTTTGTTTTTTGTACCGATTTTATAGAGTCTAAAATATGTTGCGAAACCTTATAGTGTGTCAATGATTGTTTAGGTTTATTTAAAGCTTCGTAAACTTTACCCAAAAACTCTTCTGCTTTCTGAATGGTGTTTATATCGTTAGTTTTAATTAGCATATTAAGATGCTCGTTGCCTAATGTTTCGGCTTTAGAATATTGTTTATTAGCATAGGCTAAACTTTTTAAAGCATTATAATAATGAACTTTGTAGATGCCTTCGGTATTACGTTTATCTTTTTCTATTTCTTTTAAGTAGAAATTTGCTTTGTTGATACTATCATTTTCAGCGTAGGCAACAATTAATTCATTCAATAAAATAGGTTTAAAATAATCGAAGTAATTCGATTTCTTATTTGCAGCAATAGCTTTATGTAAATACTTAATGCGTTGTGTTTCTAGATTTTGTTTTTTGTTATCAGTAGCCTCATTGACATAAAGCGGAATAAGTTGCCCGTAGCTTTTTATTTTTTCGGCAAGCGAAATCGCTTCAATACGTTCTTCTCTGGCTTCTGTTAAAAACCCGTTAGAACTGTATAAAAGTGATAGCGCATTTTTTGAAGCAATAATATTAAATGTGTCTTTTACGGTATTAAATATTTTTGAAGCCTTTTGTAGTGTTTGCGATGCTTTTACAAAATTGCCTTCGTCAGTATAGGCATAACCTTGATATAAGGTAGCCATTGCTTCAACACGTTGATCTTTTGCTTTTTTTGCAAAGGCTATAGCCTTGCTGTAATGAGACATGGCAGAATCTACTTGTTTTATAAAGTAAAAACTGTCTCCCGAATCGATATAAAGACTTGCTATATTTCTATAACTTATTTTATTTTTTAAAGTATTAAAATAGTTGTTGAAAATAACAATGCCTTCTTCGGGGTTTCCTAAGATGTTATTATGGTAGTTAATTAGGTTTGTAGTATTGTAAGCAGCTATATTAAACGAGTCTAATAATATGGCATAATCTATAGTTTTACGAGCGATAGAATCGTATGCAAAATCTGTTTTGTTTCTTACAGTAGCTGTTAAACTATCTAGCAATTTTAATTTTTTCGCTTTGCTTTTTTCTAATTGTATTTGAGTGTTTAACTCGTTAACAATTGGTTGTGTTTTCAAGTCTTGTGCGCAAATAATACTTGCAACAAGCAAAAAAATAGAGGTTAATAGTGGCTTCATTTAGAACAGATTTCCGAATCTAAATTACTAAAAAATACGTTATTTCCTACTTTCAATCCATGTTCTAGCATTCACAAAAGCTTCCAACCAAGGCGATACTTCATCTTGTCTGTTGCTAGGGTAGTGTGCCTAATTCCATGTAATATAACGTGTTACCCTAATCTTTCGTTGTCATTAATAGAATAAAAGGAGTTTTTTTTCTACCTTCCCCTTTCTTAAAATTATCTCGAAATGAAAAAAATTCTGTGTGTTTTTACCATTTGTTTGACGCTTGTTGGCTTTGCTCAAAAAAAGCCTTCTAATATCAATCATGGACAAATTTCTCAAAAACATTATCACGATACAATCGCATACAAGATGTTTAAAGATAAAATGTTAGTACCTGTCATTATTGAAGGGAAATCTTATACATTTTTATTTGATACAGGTGCACCTTTTTCTTTATCAAAAGCTCTTTATCAGGAATTTAAGCCTGATATTATTGATGTTATAGACGTGCATGATGCATCGGGAAATGTAGCTGCTATTAACATTGTTTCTTTACCAAAGTTACAGTTGGGAGCATTAACTTTTGAAGATACGCCAGGTTTTTTATTGCAACAAAATGCAGAGGTTTATTTCCAGTGTATAGGGATTGATGGTATTATAGGGAGTAATATGTTGCGGAATTCTGTGGTACAGATAGATGATCAAAAGAAACATATTATTATAACAGACAAGGCCAAGAATTTGGAAATAAATACGGAGTTTTATTCAACCATGGAACTTTCCAAAACACAGAGCAATCCATTTATTCATATTAAATTGGAGAAAGGAGAAGCTAGTGCTGCAGATCGGGTATTGTTTGATACTGGAGCCGATGACTTCTATGCGATGTCTAAGAAGGCGTGTCAGTATTTTGAAGAAAAAACAGATGTGTTGGACGTTCTAGCTAAAGCCAACGGAGCCAATAGTTGGGGAATGCATGGATTTGCCAAAAAAAATGAGAAATTGATACTTAAAATCCCTAAAATGATTATTAATACGGAGGTATTTAAAGATGTCTTTGTGAATACTACCACCAGCAATGAGTCACGGTTTGGCGCCAAAGTATTGTCTTTTGGAAAAGTGACACTGGATTATGACAAGCAACGTTTCTATTTTGATTCCTATGATTTAGTAGATTTAAGAACCTTTGTGAAACCACCGTTTGTTGTGCAGCCAACCATGAAAGACGAACAATTGGTCGTTGGTATTATTTGGGATGAAACACTTAGCGAGCAAGTAAAATTAGGAGATTATATTTTGAAAGTCAATGAGTTTTCCTATGAAGATAAAAATTTTTGTGAATTGGTAGTTCATCAGAATGATGATATAGGGGATGAAATAGTCATGACCCTTAAAGATATGGATACTGGAGAGATTAAAACCGTAACCGTCGGTAGGTTAAAATAACCACCTTTGGATTAAGTAATATACTCTATTGATAAAAAAAGAAAACCCAGGTTTAAATTTAAATCTGGGTTTTATGACTATATCTAAATCAATTTAAATGTTCTCAATCCACTCTCTGGCATTAACGAAAGCTTCAACCCAAGGCGATACTTCGTCTTGTCTGTTATTTGGGTAATGTGCCCAGTTCCATTGGAACGTAGAACGCTCAATGTGCGGCATCGTTACTAAGTGACGGCCTGTTGCATCACACATCATGGCTGTGTTATAGTCAGAACCATTAGGGTTGTGTGGATATTCAGCATATCCATATTTACCAACAATGTTGTATTGATCTTCAGATTTTGGTAAGTTAAATTTACCTTCACCGTGAGAAATCCAAACACCTAAAGTACTTCCGGCTAGGCTAGATAACATTACAGAGTTGTTTTCTTGAATTTTCACTGAAGTAAATGAACTTTCGTGTTTATGAGAATCGTTGTGAACCATTTTACCATGAACATCGTGCTCAGGGTTAATAAGGTCTAATTCCATCCATAACTGACAACCATTGCAAATACCTACAGAAAGTGTGTCTTCTCTTTCAAAGAAGTTTTTAATCACTTCATTCGCTTTTTCGTTGTATTTGATAGCCCCAGCCCAACCTTTAGCAGAACCTAAAACGTCTGAGTTTGAGAATCCACCAACAGCACCTAAAAATTGAATGTCTTCAAGCGTTTCACGACCAGAAATTAAATCGGTCATGTGCACATCTTTTACATCAAATCCTGCTAAGTACATCGCATTTGCCATTTCACGCTCTGAGTTACTTCCTTTTTCACGTAAAATCGCCGCTTTTGGTCTTTTGTCATTGCGAGGAGTTTGCGACGTGGCAATCTTAGATTCTTCGCTAGCGCTCTGAATGACATCGGATAATTTACCCGTAAAATGTTCTGGAAACTTAAACTGTAATGGCTGATTTTTATAGTTGTCATAACGGTCTTGTGCTAAACCGTTAGCGGTTTGTTTTTGATCTAATAAGAACGATGTTTTGTACCACATATCTCTTAGTTTAGAGATTGTCATAGTAAATACATCTGTTCCGTTGATGATGCTTAGCGTATCAGATTCTGTTACTTTACCAATGTTGAAGAAGTCGATATTAGCAGCAGATAATACAGTTTCGATTGAAGCATCTTTCGACTGAATTACTAAACCTGCATTTTCAGCAAATAACACTTTAAATGAATCGTTTTCAGCTAAAGCTGTGATATCTAATTCAGCACCTAAATTGTTATCAGCAAAACAAAGTTCTAATAACGTCGTAATTAAACCACCAGAAGCCACATCGTGACCAGCAACAATTTGTCCGTCAAGAATGAGTTGTTGAATGGTATTAAATACGGTTTTTACGTACCCTGCAGATTGAACATTAGGCGTGTCGTTACCAATTTTGTTAACTACCTGAGCGAAAGAACTTCCTCCCAGTTTAAAGTTATCCTGTGAAAGGTTGATGTAATACACATTACCGGAACCTTTTTGGAAAACAGGTTCAACTACTTTATTGATATCTGTACAGTTAGCCGCAGCCGAAATAATTACCGTACCAGGAGCAATAACCTGTTCGTTAGGGTATTTTTGCTTCATTGATAAGGAATCTTTTCCGGTTGGCACGTTGATGCCTAAATCAATGGCAAATTCTGAAACCGCTTCAACAGCTTCATATAAACGCGCATCTTCACCTTCATTTTTACAAGGCCACATCCAGTTTGCCGATAAAGACACATTTTGTATTCCGTCTTTTAATGGCGCCCAGATAATGTTTGTTAAAGCTTCGGTAATCGAGTTTCTACTTCCTGCAACTGGATTAATTAATCCTGAAATAGGAGAATGCCCGATAGAGGTTGCGATACCTTCTTTACCTTTGTAATCTAAGGCCATCACACCAACGTTGTTTAATGGAATTTGTAATGGTCCAACACATTGTTGTTTGGCTACTTTTCCACCAACACAACGGTCTACTTTATTGGTTAACCAGTCTTTAGACGCTACTGCTTCTAATTGTAATAACTGGTCTAAATAATCGTAGAAGTTTTCTTTGTTGTAAGCAACATCGGCATAATTGCGAGCTACTTTTTTATCGTACATGAATGTTTTTGGAGAACTTCCAAACATATCATCCATGGCTAAATCCATAGGTTTGTGACCGTTGGTTTTAGACTCAAATGTGAAACGGTGATTACCGGTTACGTCTCCAACGGTGTACATTGGAGAACGCTCACGATCGGCAATCTTTTGTAATGTTTCAATATGTTTTTCGGCAATTACTAATCCCATACGTTCCTGAGATTCGTTACCGATAATTTCTTTATCTGATAAAGTAGGGTCTCCTACAGGTAATTTATCTAAATCGATGTGTCCACCAGTTTCTTCAACTAATTCCGATAGACAGTTTAGGTGTCCACCAGCACCGTGATCGTGGATAGAAACAATGTAGTTTTCATCGCTTTCAACCATACCACGAACCGCGTTAGCAGCACGTTTTTGCATTTCCGGATTCGAACGTTGTACCGCATTTAATTCGATACCTGATTCAAATTCACCTGTATCGGCCGATGATACCGCAGCACCACCCATTCCAATACGGTAGTTTTCACCACCAAGGATCACCACTTTATCACCAGTTTTAGGGGTGTCTTTTAAAGCTTGTTCGGCTTTACCATAACCAATACCTCCAGCTTGCATAATCACTTTGTCGAAACCGAGTTTTCGAGGTTGATTACCGTCATTACGAGGAGTTTGCGACGAAGTAATCTCATCGTTTTTAGCAGATTGCTTCACGTTGTTCGCAATGACGTCGTTGGCTTCATCATGCTCAAACGTTAATACCGAACCACAGATTAATGGCTGTCCAAATTTGTTACCAAAGTCTGAAGCTCCGTTAGAGGCTTTAATTAAGATATCCATTGGTGTTTGGTATAACCATTTACGCTCCTCCATGGCTTGTTCCCAAGGACGGTTTTCTTCCAAGCGCGAGTAAGATGTCATGTAAACTGCAGTTCCAGCTAAAGGTAAGGAGCCTTTTCCTCCAGCCAAACGGTCACGAATTTCACCTCCTGAACCTGTTGCAGCACCATTAAATGGCTCTACAGTCGTAGGGAAGTTGTGCGTTTCCGCTTTTAATGAAATCACAGATTCGAAATCTTTAGTTTCGTAAAAATCAGGTTTGTCTGCGCTTTTAGGTGCGAATTGCTCAACAACAGGTCCTTTTACAAAAGCGACGTTATCTTTATAAGCTGAAACAATATCGTTAGGATGTGTTTCAGACGTTTTACGAATCATTTTAAATAATGACGTCGGTTTTTCTTCACCATCAATTACGAATGTTCCGTTAAAAATTTTGTGACGGCAGTGCTCACTATTTACTTGAGAGAAACCGAAAACTTCAGAGTCGGTTAACGGGCGACCAATTTTTTTAGAAACACCTTCTAAGTAAGTCACCTCTTCATCACTTAAAGACAATCCTTCTTGAATGTTATAAGCTGCAATATCTTCAATATCCAAAATAGGTTCTGGCTTGATATTTATGGTAAATGATTCTTGGTTTAACCCGTTGAATTTTTCAGAAATCATCGGGTCGTAACCTTTAAAATCTTTAGAAACAGCTTCGAATTCTTCAATTCGAATGATGTCTGTAATCCCCATGTTTTGAGTGATTTCAACAGCGTTGGTACTCCAAGGCGTAATCATAGCAGCACGTGGTCCAACAAAAAAAGCATCCAGCGATGCTTGCTCTATTTTAGGTTGGTTGCCAAATAACCATGACAGTTTTTGTATGGTTTCTGGGGAGAATTCTTTTGTTGCTTGAACAGCATAAACTTTGCTGTTTTGGTTTCCAAAGAAATGAATCATTATGTAAATGTTATAGTTGTGTTTAGAAAGTGCAAAAATACACTTTTTAAGTCATAAAAGCAGGCATTTTTTTAGCAAACCCTAAGGAATGTTAACAAGCTTTTTAACAGGGCTTAAAAATACTTTTTAAGAATAGTGATAACTGCGTTGTAATATGAGCGTCCAAATAAATTTAAATGTACCAATAAATAGTAGAGTTGATAGATCTCTGTTTTTATAGCTGAATTTTCGGTAATTGGATGGATAGTATAATAAGCGTCATAAAAGCTATTTGAAAAACCTCCAAAAAGTTTGGTCATGGCCATATCGACTTCACGGTCTCCGTAGTAAATAGCTGGGTCAATTAGGTAGGGTGAACCATTTTCTGAAATCAAAATATTTCCATTCCATAAATCGCCGTGTAAAAGCGAAGGTTTTATATTTTGAAAGATTGGCTCTAGCTTGTTTAACATTTGTTCTTTTGAAGGGCATTCGGATTCTATTAACAATTGGTTTTGAATTGCTAATTGTAGTTGAGGAAACAGCCGTTCGTTAACGTAAAATAAATTCCAAGAATTAGTTGGTTTGTTAGATTGTTTGAGGCTTCCAATAAAATTGTCTTGTTCTAAACCGAAATAAGGGTTAGTATTTTGGTGAAGTTGGGCTAGTTGCTTTCCCAGGGTTTTGAAATCTTTTGAGGAAGGGGATTTACTTTCAATAAATTCCATAAGTAAAAATGATATGTTTTCAAATTTAGAGCAATCAATAACCTTTGGAGTAGAGATTGTATTAGTATTGGCTATGGTTTTTAGTGCCTCTGCTTCGGTTTGAAACATGTTTAACGCATTTAAAACTGTATTTGTTTTAAGAAAAAAACTTTGATCTGAAGTTATGATTCTAAAAGCTGAAGAAATATCACCGCCTGAAACAGACGTTATACTATTAATTTTGGCACTAAGTTTATTTTCAATATGTTTAAAAAAGGCTTGTTCCATTGAAAATCAAAGGTTGTAAAAATAAAAAAGCCATCAAAATATTGATGGCCTTTAAAAATATGGTTAAGCTATAATTTATTTCTTAATTAGCTTTTTGGTGATTTGCTGATTTCCGTTTGAAAGTTTTAAAATATAAACACCAGAATTCAACATTTGTACAGCAATATTTCCATTAGTTGTTTCTCCTTTACTTACTAATCGTCCTAAAATATTGTAAATCTCATATTGTAAGGTTTTATTTGAAGACACCTTAATGTGGCTGCCTTTTATAGGGTTTGGATAAATAGTTACATTGGTTAGGTGATTCTCTTTAATACTTAACGTTTGTGTATGATTTCCTAAATCGTCACAGTTGTCTTGTGGATAACTATCCCATTCATTTATATCAAATGTTGTTGTTGGCTCGCTTACTGTAGGTTTTCTTACTAGCGTTGTGTTTTGAGCAAAAGTGGTATCGTCACCTAAAGCACCAATAATATCAATTAAAACATCGTCCTTAAATAGTCCAATTGCGTCATTTCCATTAAAGCCGGTAATACCGTTGTTTAAATCGTCGTATTCTGAAGTGCAAATTGAGGCACTTCCGTTGGCAATAACATATACATCTTCATGAGCTATTTGTGCATTTCCAGGGAAACTGTAGGTTGTTGTCCAATTTGCATTACCATTACTACTAAGCTTTAACGAGTAGCTAGACATATCTGTAATGTCAGTACCTGTAAAATTAGCTATTTCTAGAGCTTTGTTGTTGCTGCCACCTTCAATATATTCCGAGAAGAAAATATCGACGCCTCCAGAAGAGCCATTATTAGTTGTTGTTTCACAATCTTGGTTGCTAAAACCAGATTCGTTTCCAGCGGCATCTAAAGCAACTATAGTGAAACAGTAATTAGTATTAGGTTGAAGCCCTGTAGCTGTAAAACTTGTTGTGTTTGTATTGAAGGTGTTAACGCCATCCACATAAATATCGTAAGATGTTACAGCAATATTATCAGTAGCAGCAGCCCAATCTAAATCAATAGAAGTATCTGTTGGATTTGAAGCAACTAAGTTTGTTGGAGCCGTTGGTGCTTCGGTATCTGGTGTCACATCCCAAATTTCTGCAACCCACTCTGGATGATCAACAAAAGGGTTTCTGTTACTTTGGTGATTATTGAAAATATTATTGTTTCTATCTATTTCTTTTTGTGAAACTGGATCGCTTTGATGCCAAGTAATTAAAATGTTTAAAAACGGATCGGCAATAGCTTTGTTATTACTACCATCAAACATGGCGTAAGCCCCCCAATTATCGATTTGATCTTCATAACGTGTTACAAAGTAAAAATAAATACGTGCGATATCGCCTTTAAATTCATCGATAGGTTCGAAAACAGTACCTGAATATCCAGCAGAGTATCCGCTATTTAAATTACCACCAAGTTTTGAGCCGTTTTGCGTTGGATTTGAAATACCACTTTGCGACACTAATTGTGAATTATCTACAACCCCAAAAGGGAAATTGCTTCTAAAGCCATTTACACGACCATCGGTTGGTAATAAATGATGTGCATCGCTACGCATAGGTAAATTTTGATTAAATACAGATTGTGGAATAACATGTTCTTTGTTATAGCAATCGCCTTCACTACTATATTCTCCACACTCATCATTTGCAGGTGAAAATGTATAAGGATCGGCTCCTGTTGGGTTTTCAGAATACGGATCAAGAATGGTATTGCTACCCGTTTCGTAATAATTATCTAAATCATAAGAGGCTATAAAACCATCCATGGCATCATAACCTTGGTCGTTATGTAGGTATTCTGTTGCTAAATTATCATCAGTATCATCAATGATTTCTTTAAGCTGTGTTTTAAGTGTGTATCCCGTTCCTGTAGCAGAGTCGTAATAACCTGCTGGTGCTTGAGCAAACACGGTAGTTGTTATTAGGGTTAAAAGGAGCGTGTAAAATTGTTTCATAGTATTATTTTTTCTTTTCTAACAGAGCCATGTAAAAGCCATCGAAACCAGATTGATGTGCTAAAACTTTGTTATCTTTTACAAAAGTAAAGTCTTTACCGAATTCTGATGTTAAAAATTTGTCAACTTGTTCTTGATTTTCTGATGGTAATACAGAGCAAGTCGCATAAACTAGTTTTCCACCAGGTTTTACCATTCTTGAGTATTTTTGTAAAACGTCTTGTTGGGTTACTCGTATTCTATCTAAGAATTCTGGTTCTAGCTTCCATTTGGCGTCGGGGTTTCTGCGTAAAACACCTAAACCGGAACAAGGCGCATCAATTAAAACGCGATCGGCTTTATCATATAATTTTTTAATAGGTTTTGTAGAATCTAACACACGCATATCGAAGTTATGAACGCCATTTCTTTTAGCACGAGTTTTTAGTTTTCTTAATTTACTTTCGTAAATATCCATAGCGATTACTTGCCCTTTATTTTGCATTAAAGCCGCTATATGTAAGGTTTTACCACCGGCTCCAGCACAAGTGTCAACCACTTTCATGCCTGGTTCTACATTTAAAAATTCGGCAACTAATTGCGATGACGCATCTTGTACTTCGAACCAGCCATCTTTAAAGGCTGTAGTTTTAAATACATTGGCACGTTCTTTTAGTTTTAATGCTGATGGATAACCGTCTAAAAATTCGGTTTCAATATCTTCAGATTGTAAGCGTTGTTGTAATTCTTTTTTTGTGGTTTTTAAAGTATTGACTCTTAAAATAACATCAGCTAGCACGTTTTGCATAGCAATTTCCTTGGTCCAAAGGTCTTCACCAAGTTCTGCTAGGCCAACTTCATCTATCCAATCTGGAATAGAGTCACGATATTTTCTAATTTTAGAAAGTTCATCAAAACGGCCTTTTATTTTGCGAGTTGGGGTGTTTTCAAAATACTTCCAATCGGGTAAACGAATACCTTTTAAGGTTGCCCATACGGCAAATAATCGCCAAAGATTATCACGATCAAAAGGTTCTTTTACATCGGCAATTTTGGCGTAAAGGCGTTTCCAGCGTACAATGTCGTAAGTGGTTTCGGCAATAAAGGAGCGGTCGCGACTTCCCCAGCGTTTATCACGCTTTAAAAGTTTCTGAATAACCTTGTCGGCATATTCACCGTCGTTAAATATATTGTTTAAGCCATCTATAACGGCAAAACATAGGTTTCTGTGTAATCGCATTTCAATTATATAAGCGTGCAAAGTTACGTTAAATCACACGAATAGACGAATATTTTTATTATTAGAACGAATAGATGTATCTTTCTTCAAAATTCACCTTATGAAACGTGTTTATATTGCTTTATTCAGTTTGGTTTTTCTATGGTCTTGTAAAGAAGAGGGGAAGTTTAAGCCACGACAATTTTCAAATGTTGCCCTAGAAACTATTTTACAAGATTCCACCTTAAGCATTAGAGCTATTGAAATTTTAGACAAGCATAGTTTAGCTTTTGCTGCCAATAATAATACCTATGGTTTGTATCATGCCGAAAATGATAAATGGTTACTTTCAAAACAAGAATATGATTCTCTTGACATCCAATTTAGAGCAGTCGCCAATAATAATGAAGACTTTTTTATGTTAAGTGTAGGTAATCCATCTTTGTTATATAAAACCAGTAATTCGGGCGATATGGAGTTGGTTTACAAAGAAGAAAACGACGGCGTTTTTTACGATGCGATGGCTTTTTGGAATGAAAAAGAAGGGATTGCCATTGGCGATGCTACACATGGTTGTTTAAGCATAATTATTACCCGTAACGGAGGAGAATTGTGGACCAAATTACCTTGTGATGTTTTGCCAAATACTATTGAGAATGAAGGTGCTTTTGCTGCAAGTAATACCAATATTGCTATTGTTGGGAACCATACTTGGGTAGCCACTACCGCTGGACGAGTTTACTATTCGCCAGACAAAGGGAAATCGTGGAACGTTTTTGAAGCTCCAATTGTAAAAGACAAAGATACCGAGGGTATTTATTCTATCGATTTTTATAATGAATTACTTGGTTTTGCTATTGGTGGCGATTATACCAATCCAGAAGATAATTCTGCCAATAAAATGAAAACGATTGATGGTGGAAAAACCTGGCAATTAGTAGCAGAAAATAAAAATCCAGGATACCGCAGTTGTGTTCAGTATTTACCTAATAGAGCAGGAGAGGAGCTTGTTACGGTTGGATTTAAGGGAGTTGATTACAGTAACGATGCAGGTGAATCTTGGTCACATTTAACTAATGAAGGGTTTTATACCATTAGATTTTTAAACGATAGTGTGGCTTATGCTGCAGGCGCAGGAAGAATATGTAAACTAACATTTATTCCATAAAAGAAGAGATTAAGATTAATCTCTTCTTTTATAATTCTGACTTCGACGTTTTTTAAATTCTTCAAACATTTTGCGTCTAAAATCTTCTTCGGTTTTTTTAAGAAGCAATACTTTTTTCGCAGGAAGTATTTGTAGCAAATCTTGTGTGTAGTTTTTACGTAGATTATGCATTTGTTCTTCTAGTGAATTATAATCTGTAATAAGCTTTTTGGCGTCTTGCTCGCTTAAAGAGTTTAAGTTTGTATTATGCTTTTTGTCTCTCATTTTATAGCGTAATTTGTCTTCTTTGTCTTCAAAAGCATTATAAATGGGCCAAAACTTTTGTGCTTCTTGTTTTGTGAAGTCTAAATGTTCTGTGATGTAGGCAATTTCTAAAGCATCAATTTTTTCTTTTTTACTTTTATTTTGTGCCATACTAGAAAAAGATATTCCTAATATGAAAAGATATATAGTTACTGTTTTCATGTTATTCTGGCATTAAATCTTCAATTGATGTATTGTTAAATATATAATTTTCTAAATGTTCTTCGGAAAAACGAACTTCTGAAAAACTATTGTTTTCTAAGTCTTCATTTGTAAAAAAAGTAGTGAAATCTTGAAGTTCAAAATCACTTTCAATGTATGTTTCTAAAGAGGTGGTTTCTACATCGTCAAAACTTATATTGTTCTGGTTAAAAAATACCGTAAAAGCTAATAACAAACTAGCAGCAATTCCTGTTGTGTAGAGAGCCTTTTTAAGCAAAGGCATAGCAATAACCTTAGTTTTTTTGGATGTGCTTTTAATTATAAGATTGTCGACTTCGTTAAAATAATGATTTGGCACTTTAAAACCGTGCGTTTTAACTTGGTGTAACGTTTCCTCTTCCTTTAATTGCTGTAATATTTTAGCATCAAAAGAGTCAAAGTAATTTTTTGGAGTTGAAAATCCGTGTTGTTTACTATGTTTTAAATTGTTACTCATCTAATACTTAGACTGTTTTTTTGTTAAATGGTTTATTTTGACTTTAAATAGGTTTCAATTTTTTTTGTTGCCATATGGTAAGAAGCTTTTAATGCGCCTTCACTAGTGTCTAGTATTTTGGCCATATCTTTATATTTAATATCATCGAAATACTTCATGTTAAAAACCAATTGTTGTTTTTGGGGTAAAGTAGCTATGGCTTTTTGTAATTTTAGTTGAATATCATCTCCATTAAAATATACATCGGCCTCTAGATTATTAATCGTTTGCTGTTGTAACTCTTCGTCTGATATTTGTAATATTTTCGATTTCTTTTTTAAAAATGTTAACGACTCATTTGTGGCGATACGATACATCCAAGAGTATAATTGGCTATCTCCTTTAAATTTATCAATATTTTTAAAGACTTTAATAAATGTATTTTGAAGCACATCATCTGCATCGTCATGCGACAGAACTATTTTTCTAATATGCCAATACAAACGCTCTTTGTATTGGTGTAATAGTTCTTTAAAGGCTTCGTCTTTTGTACCTTTATTAGTTAACCGTTTTATTAAGTCTTTTTCTGTAATCAATTAAACACTTTGTTATTAAGACTAAAGTAACTATTAAAAGTTTATTTTCTGAAGTATTTTTAATTTTTAGCATTAGAAAACAATCGTTGAAATGCGTTAAAAAACCGATGAAAAGCACTTTTTCCTTGCTTTTTACATTTTATTACGTTATGTTTACACCAGAAAACCTACTTATTGTTAGTCTGCCCCAAGTCTAGCAGTAAACAAAAAAGGACAAACCTTAAATGGATTTGTCCTTTTTTAATATGTATTGTTTAAAGGTTATTCGAAACTTTGCATTTCTACCAGTTTTTTATAAACACCATTTTTGACCATTAATTCGTTATGGTTTCCTTGTTCTACAATGTTTCCTTTTTGCATAACTACAATAGTATCGGCATTTTGAATAGTTGATAATCTATGTGCAATAACAATAGAGGTGCGGTTACGCATCATGTTTTCAAGCGCATCTTGCACTAAGCGTTCGCTTTCGGTATCTAAAGCAGAAGTTGCTTCATCTAAAATCATAATTGGTGGATTTTTAAGTACAGCTCTTGCAATACTTAAACGCTGTTTTTGCCCACCAGAAAAATTATTTCCTGCATCGCCAACATTAGTTTCAATACCGTTTGGTAAGCTTTGCACAAACTCCCAAGCATTAGCAATTTTTAAGGCTTCTATAATTTCTTGTTCTGTAGCGTCTGGTTTTCCTAAAGAAATATTGTTTTTTATTGTGTCGTTAAATAAGATGGAATCTTGTGTGACAAGTCCCATTAAGTCTCTTAATGACTTTTTTGTTACGTTTTTAACGTTAATACCATCAATAGAAATATTGCCTTTATTTACGTCGTAAAATCTATTTACAAGATTAGCAATCGTACTTTTTCCGCTTCCAGATTGGCCAACTAAAGCGACAGTTTTTCCTTTGTGAACATCTACTGAAAAGTCTTTTAAAACATAATCATCGTCATATTTAAAGGAAATATTATCAATAGATATTTTATCGTTAAACGTTTCAAGGTTTGTCGCATTTGGTAAATCCTTCATGCTATCTTCTTCTTTTAGTATTTCGAAAACACGATCTGCAGCAGCAATACCATTTTTAACTTTGTAAGACGCTTTGCTAATAGCTTTTGCAGGTGTTAGTATAGCGTATGAAAGTCCCATAAAGGCAATAAAGGTTGTGCCTTCAATAACTTTATCTACTAGGACTAATTTACCACCATACCATAATAAAATTGCAATGGTAATAATACCTAAAACTTCACTAATGGGTCCAGCTAAATTATTTTTTAGACCAATTTTATTTTTCAGTTTTAAAATTTTATCGGCTGAAGTAATAAAGTTCTTTTTAAAAATATTTTCGGCATTGTAGCCTTTTACAATTTTTAATCCTGTTAATGATTCTTCAACAATTGAAATTAATCTACCAGATTCTTGTTGTGCTTTTAAGGAGTTCTTTTTTAAGCTTTTTCCTATTCTTGAAATTAAAATACCAGCTATAGGAATAAAGCATAGTACGAATAATGATAATTCCCAACTTATAGTAAACATAAGTATTAAGGAAAAAATAATGGTTGCTGGCTCTCTTACAATTAACTCTAATACAATAAAAAAGGAGTTTTGCATTTCGTTAATATCGCCTAAAATTCTAGCCATAACATCGCCTTTTCGTCGTTTGGAATAAAAGCTTATAGGAAGGCTAATAATTTTGTTGTACATGGTTTTTCTTAAGTCGGTTAAAACACCATTTTTAAGATACATAACATGTTGCATGGCAAAATAACCAAACATATTTTTTAATAAAAAAGTGGAAATAACAATAACTACGGCAATTACTAAGGCCATTTGTGGATTTCCATCTTCTAAATAACCACTTACTTTATAGTTTAATAATTGCTCGCCGTAGTCTTTTATTTTTAAAATACTTTCCCATTTTGGGGCTTCTTTAACAATGGCTGTTTTATCAAATAATACATTTAGCATTGGTATTAATGAGATAAATGCTAAAGCGCTAAAAAAGGCATAGAGTAAATTAAAAAACACATTAAAAAATACGTGTCTTTTAAATTTCTTGATAAAGGGAAGTAATTGGTTTATTATTTTTTTCATCTAATTAAGCTGCATATCTTTTAGGATAGCATCAATTTTAGTTTCCAATTCTTGTTCCGTTTGTTTAAAGTCTGCCACATTGTCTAATTTGGTGTTTACACTAATGTAAAACTTTATTTTAGGTTCGGTGCCGCTTGGTCTTAATGCTATTTTACTACCGTCTTGAGTGTAATAAATTAAGACATTAGATTTAGGGACATTAATTGGGCTTTCTGTATTTTGAATTAAATTTTTAGCAATTGCTATTTTGTAATCCTCTAGAGTAACTACTTTTGAACCGTTAATTTCAGATTTAGGATTTTCTCTAGCATCAACCATCATTTGTTTGATTTCCTGAGCGCCTTCAATCCCTTTTTTGGTTATGGAAACTAAACGCTCTTTATAAAACCCCTGTGTTACATATAGTTGTAATAATTTTTCATAGAAAGAAATTCCTTCGGTTTTTGCTTTTGTCGCTATTTCGCAAGCTAAAAGGGTAGAAGTTACAGCATCTTTATCGCGAACAAAATCGCCTACCATAAAGCCAAAACTTTCCTCACCACCACCAATAAAGTCTTGATTAGGGAAGTCTTTTATCATTTTGGCAATCCACTTAAACCCGGTAAGTCCTTCTTTATATTCCACGCCATAATCATTAGCAAGAACTTCCATCATTGGTGTTGACACAATTGTTGAACCAATAAACTCATTGCCTTGTAACCCGTTGTTTTTTGCTTTGTTGAGTAAAAACTCTGTCATGACAACCATAGTTTGATTACCATTTAAAAGGGTTAATTCGCCTTCTAAGTTTCTAACTGCGACACCAAGACGATCGCTATCGGGATCTGTACCGATAACAATATCGGCCTTTACTTTTTCAGCCAAATCTAAAGCCATTTTTAAGGCTGCTGGTTCTTCTGGGTTTGGCGACTTAACCGTAGGGAAATTACCGTTTGGTGTAGCCTGTTCTTCTACAATATGAACATTTTTGTAGCCAGCACGTTTTAAAGTTTCTGGAATCGTAGTTATGGATGTACCATGTAACGAGGTAAACACAATTGTAAGGTTGTCTTTGGCTTCATTTGAAGTGAAATTCGCATTTTTTACGGATGCATCAATGAAAGCATTGTCAACTTTTTCGCCAATATATTCAATTAAATTATTGTTAGCTTCAAATTTAATTTCAGCATAATCTAATTTGTTAATTTCTGATATAATCTCTCCATCTTGAGGTGGAACTAATTGGCCGCCATCTTGCCAATATACTTTGTAACCGTTGTATTCTGGTGGGTTGTGCGAAGCGGTTAAAACAATACCGCAATGGCAGTTTAAATATTTTACGGAAAAGGATAATTCTGGTGTTGTGCGTAAGTCTTCAAATAAATAAACTTGTATACCGTTTGCCGAAAAGACATCGGCTACTACTTTTGCTAGCGTGTTACTATTGTTTCTGCAATCGTAAGCAATAACCACTTTTAAGTCTTCACCAGGGAATTGTGTTTTTAAATAATTACTTAACCCTTGGGTGTTTTTTCCAAGCGTATATTTATTAATACGATTGGTTCCAACGCCCATAACACCTCTCATGCCGCCTGTACCAAACTCTAAATTTTTATAAAAGCTTTCTTCTAGTTCTTTAGGGTTGTTAGTAAGGAGCTCTTTTATTTCGTTTTGAGTTGATTCATCGAAAGTAGGGGTTAACCAGGTGTTAACTTGGTTTTGTATTTCAGGTTTTAAATGTGTCATTTCTTAAGGTTTAATACAAAAAAATTGAGTTGTTCAACTTGTAAAAAGAACTGTTAGGTGGTTAAAAATTAAGTTTGTCTTTAATTAAATAGCGCTTTTTGTCTTGTTTTGTTCTTAGGATGATTTCGCCTAAAAAACCAGCGACAAAAAATTGGGTTCCAATAATCATCGTGGCTAAGGCAATGTAAAATTGTGGTTTTTGTGTAATTAATCTTCCAGAAGGGTTTAAAATGAGTTTATCTATACCTAAATATAGTGAAAAACTAAACCCAATAGCAAACATAATAACACCTAAAGCGCCAAATAAATGCATGGGTCTTCTGCCAAAACGCGATAAAAACCAAATGGTAATTAGGTCTAAAAAACCATGTATAAAACGATCCATGCCAAACTTAGTTTCGCCGTATTTTCTGGCTTGATGCTTCACTACTTTTTCACCAATTTTTATAAATCCAGCGTTTTTAGACAATACGGGGATGTAGCGATGCATTTCACCATTAACATCAATATTTTTAACCACATTAATGTGGTAAGCTTTTAAACCACAATTAAAATCGTGTAGCTTAACACCAGATGTTTTTCGTGCTGCCCAATTAAATAATTTAGACGGAAGGTTTTTTGTAAAGGTATTATCGTAACGTTTCTTTTTCCAACCAGAAACCATATCGAAACCGTCTTTAGTAATCATGGAAACCAGTTCTGGAATTTCCTCAGGATTATCTTGTAAGTCGGCATCCATCGTTATAACAACATCGCCACTAGCTTCATGAAACCCTGCGTGTAGAGCTTGCGATTTGCCAAAGTTTTTTAAGAAGCGAATACCTTTTACATGCTTATTAGCTTTGGAGAGCTGTAGAATGGTGTTCCATGAATTATCGGTGCTACCATCATCAATAAAAATAATTTCATAAGAAAAACGATTGGACTGCATAACCTCTGCAATCCAATCGTATAATTCTTTTAAAGAGTCTTGTTCGTTAAGTAGTGGTATGACTACTGATATGTTCATTGAATGCGTTTAAATAAAACAATATTCAAAAGTAAGAATTTTAAGCGTTTTCTTCGTTCTTTTTCAAAACTAAAGCAACGATTAAGCCTACAATACTAAATCCTACTAGTTGAAAAACTAATGATTGTAGAACATTTCCTATAGAGAACATATTGCTTTCAGCTTCCATTTTTTCTACAGCTTCGGCTACGGCTTCTTCTGGAGCTCCAAAGTTTCTCATCATTTGCACTTGCGAGTCAACAATTTTTTCTTTTAATACAATAGCAGCTTCGGGATCGATTACATTAAAAATTAAAATACTCACTACAGAGCTAATAGCAATTCCTATAAGAACCGTTAAAAAGTACGATGTAAACGCTTCTTTAAAACTGATAATACCTTGCAAGGCACTTTTGGTTTTTACAGTAGAGATAATACCAAATACAATAACAATTAATAGTAACGCAATACCATACCACACTTTTGTATATAAATCTAAATTTATAGCATAAGCTAAAACAGAAAATAAGGCTAAGATACCACCAAGATATAGACCGTAATTAATTGCAATTGATTTTACTGATTTTTCCATTATGTTTGTGTTTTTAGTTGATTATGTTTAGTTAGTAAACAAAGATACCAAAACGTTACAAAACTTTAACATAATAAAAAATATAAAAAAGAGTTGTTCAATTGTAAAAAATGCTTAAATTTGCACCTCGAAAAAACCGAAACGATTAAAGAATTTAGTGATGAAAAAAGGAATACATCCAGAAAATTATAGAATGGTAGCGTTTAAAGATATGTCAAATGAAGATGTATTTTTAACAAAATCTACAGCCAATACAAACGAAACTATTGAGGTTGATGGTGTTGAGTATCCATTGGTTAAAATGGAGATTTCAAGAACATCACATCCATATTACACTGGTAAGTCTAAGTTAGTAGACTCTGCTGGTCGTATTGATAAGTTTAAAAACAAATACGCTAAATTTAAAAAGTAATATAGCGTTAAATATAATTTTTGTTAGGCCTTCAGTTTTTTACTGAAGGCTTTTTTTTGTTGCTATAATTAAGCTATTTTTGAGATAATACAACGTTCTATATCAACCTAAATTTTCAACCAAATGAACTACATCCTTTTTGACGGTCCTTCAAGAAATAACTTGTTGCCTTTTACCTATACAAGACCTGTAGCAGATTTAAGAGTAGGTATTCTTACCATACGCGAAAAGTGGGAAGCCTTTTTAGGAATTACCACAACAACGGTGACCGAGGATTACTTGTCTGATAAGTTTCCTATGGTAGAGATGGAAGACAATATTATGATAAATGCTTCCTTCTTACCAAATTATGAGTTGATAGAAATGATTAAAAACCTTAAAGAAAATCAAGCCATTTTTCAAGATGAAGATGTCATTGCTTTTTACACCAAAGATTCGCAAGACGATGTAGCTTTACAAGCTTATGAAGCTATAGAGTTTTCAGAAGATGTTTTAAAAATTGAACACACCTGGGATATTTTTAGTAAAAACGGTGCTGCAATTGAAACCGATTATGATTTATTAACTAAAAATAAAACCTCACAGCCTATACCAAAAACAGTAAATACTTTATCCTCAGAAAATATTTTTATAGAGGAAGGCGCTAAACTAAATTTTGTAACATTAAATGCCGAAAATGGGCCGATATATATTGGTAAGGACGCCGAAATTATGGAAGGTAGCGTAATCCGTGGGCCATTTGCCTTGTGCGACAATGCTACGGTTAAGTTGTCGGCTAAAATTTATGGACCAACCACAGTTGGACCTTACAGTAAAGTTGGTGGCGAAATTAATAACTCGGTAATTTTTGGCTACTCTAATAAAGGACATGATGGCTTTTTAGGAAATTCTGTGCTTGGCGAATGGTGTAATATTGGTGCCGACAGTAACAATTCTAATTTAAAAAATAATTATGCCGAAGTCCGTTTATGGAATTACGAAACCGAAAGTTTTGCTAAAACAGGCTTACAATTTTGTGGCTTAATGATGGGCGATCATAGTAAATGTGGCATAAATACCATGTTTAATACAGGAACAGTAGTTGGTGTAAGTGCTAACATTTTCGGTAGTGGTTTTCCAAGAAACTTTGTGCCTAGTTTTTCATGGGGAGGCAACAACGGATTTACAACGTATTTAACTAAAAAAGCTTTTGAAGTTGCTAAAGTAGTTATGTCTCGCAGAAATGTAGAGCTTTCCGATACAGACAAAGCCATTCTAGAGCACGTTTTTGAAGAAACGGCTAAGTTTAGACGAAGTTAATTTTTACGAACACGTTTTAAGTCTAGCAAATTGGTTGGGTTTATCCCTAAACCGGTAACATTTTTTCTAGTAAACCGTACAACTTCATCATAAAACATGACTACAACGGGAGTTTCCTGCATTACAAGGCTATCCATTTTTGTGTAAAGCAATTCACGAGCTTTTGTATTGGTTTCGTTAAAAGCTTGTTCATATAATTGATCAAAAATCTTGCTAGAAAAATGTGTGTAATTTGGGCCATTTGGCGCAAAATTTTTGCTGTAATACAGGGATAAATAATTTTCGGCATCAGGATAATCGGCAATCCAACTGGCACGGAACATATCCAATTTGCCATTGGCTTTGGCATCTTTTAAAGTGGCAGCAGGAATAACATCAACAGTAACGGTTAACCCTGTTTTTTGTAATTCACGTTGAATATACTCGCAAAAACTTAGGTAATTACTAGTAGTGGTTATGGTAATTTCTGGAGCTGTTATACCTGTTTCGGTTTTAAATTGAGTGACTAATTGTTTAGCTTTTTCAGGTTGATAATCATATCCTATATCTTCATTATAACCAGGCAATCCTTTTGGAATAAAACCACCATTGGCAGGAATACCAATACCGTTGCGTAAGTAGGTCATCATTTTTTTGCGGTCAAACCCATAATTAACAGCTTGCCGAAGTAATTTAGATTGAATTTCAGGAATCTCAGAATCCATATAAAATGCTAGATATTCGGTATTTAAATATGACCCGCGAATCATATTTACATCTTTAGCATAGTTGTTTCGAAGTTGGCCTTTTGCAGTTAAAATCTCATCTTTATAAGATGCATCAAGTCCAGAAACATAATCAATGTTACCTTGCGCAAATTGCAAAAATTCACTTTGTTTGTCAGGCAAAAATGTAATAGCAACAGCTTCTAAGTAAGGAAGTTTTTCACCTTTAGAATCGGCCTCAAAGTAGTTATGGTTTTTCCTAAATACCAATTTGATGTTTTCTTCCCAGCGTTTAAACTTAAATGGCCCAGTCCCTATTGGGTTTGCTCTAAATTTACTTCCGTAATGTGTTACAATTTCTTTTGGAACAACACTGCAATACTTCATGGTTAACAATCCTAAAAACGCAGGGAAAGGTTGTTTTAATTGTATTTGAAAGGTTGAACTGTTTACCGCTTTAAACCCTTCAACTTTATTTAAAACCCAACTTCCAGGAGAAGCCACTTTAGGGTCAATAAGCCGGTTAAAACTATACTCAAAATCATAAGCAGTAACTGTTCGCGTAGAATCTTTTCCAAATAAATGATGCTTATGAAACCAAACATCATGTCGTAAAGTAAACGTGTACGTCTTGGCGCTATCGGTTATTACCCAATGTTTAGCAATACTTGGTTTTACGTTAAGGCTGTCGTCCATTTCAACCAAACCGTTAAACAACTGATTGGTAGCCCAAATATCGGCCAGATCTTTAGAGAATGCAGGGTCCAGAGAACCAATATTTTTATGTTCGTTATAGCGAAAAACTAAATTATCATTGTTATTAGTTGCTTTTTTTTCACAGGAAATAAGACATAGTACAGCACAACTAATTGTAAAATAATATATTAAAGCATTTAAGTTTGGTAGTAAGGGTTTTATCATTCTATTATTTAGTTGTAAATTTGCAGCCATTTAATTGTAAAGATAAATTTTAGCACGTCCTAAAACAAAGTTTGCTTAAATAAATATGGAACGTAAAAAAGTCGCATTTTATACATTAGGCTGTAAGCTTAATTTTTCGGAGACATCAACCATTGCTAGAAACTTCACTAATGAAGGGTTTGATCGCGTAGAATTTTCTGAAAAAGCAGATATTTATGTGATCAATACATGTTCGGTAACCGAAAATGCCGATAAACGTTTTAAAACCATTGTTAAGCAAGCGCAGAAGGCTAATGAAGAAGCGTTTGTCGCTGCCATTGGTTGTTATGCGCAATTAAAACCACAGGAGTTGGCCGATGTTGATGGCGTGGATTTAGTACTTGGCGCTACCGAGAAGTTCAAAATTACCGATTATTTAAACGATTTATCTAAAAACGATTTAGGCGAAGTCCATTCTTGTGAAATTAATGAAGCCGATTTTTATGTGGGAAGTTATTCTATTGGTGATAGGACACGTGCATTTTTAAAGGTTCAAGATGGCTGCGATTACAAATGTACCTATTGTACCATTCCGTTAGCACGAGGTATTTCGCGTAGTGATACGATGGACAATGTGTTAAAGAACGCCAAGGAGATTTCAGAAAAAGGTATCAAGGAAATTGTATTAACAGGTGTTAATATTGGTGACTATGGAAAAGGCGAGTTTGGTAATAAAAAACATGAACATACCTTCTTAGATTTAGTAACCGAACTGGATAAAGTAGCAGGAATAGAACGTTTACGCATCTCTTCAATAGAGCCTAATCTGTTAAAAAACGACACCATAGATTTAGTATCAAAATCTAGAGCTTTTGTGCCGCATTTTCATATTCCGTTGCAAAGTGGTAGTAATACTATTTTAAAGAAAATGAAGCGTCGTTATATGCGAGAGCTTTATGTAGATCGTGTAGCTAAAGTTCGTGAAGTTATGCCGCACGCCTGCATTGGTGTAGATGTAATTGTTGGTTTTCCTGGAGAAACCGACGAGCATTTTTTAGAGACTTACAATTTTTTAAATGAATTAGATATTTCTTATTTGCACGTTTTTACTTATTCAGAACGTGATAATACCGAAGCTGCCGAAATGGATGGCGTAGTGCCTAAAAAAGTACGCTCTAAACGTAGTAAAATGCTGCGTGGCTTGTCTGTTAAAAAACGCCGTGCATTTTATGAAAACCAATTAGGAACTAAACGTACGGTGTTGTTTGAGGGAGAAAACAAAGCAGGTTACATTCATGGGTTTACCGAAAATTATGTTAAAGTTAAAGCACCATGGAATCCAGAACTTGTTAACACGTTACATGATGTTGAACTTACCAAGATAGATGAGGATGGTTTGGTAAGGTTTGAGTTTTTAAGTGTTTCGGTAAATTAAATCTCCTTATTTTTTGTAACTCATCGGTTTTCAGTAGTCTTTCAGCTATTTTTTTGGGTAATTATTAGGTGTAAAATTACTTTTATTTCCAGTAATTATATTGCCATGCATAAATTTATAAATAAGCTATTTTTTTTAGTATCACTTACAGTCGTTTTTGCTTGTTCAAGCGATCAAGATGATGTTGTTAATAATGAAGCATCTGGCATTGAAGGTGTTTGGAGATTGAACGAAATAACCTTAGAAACCCCTTTAGATATTAATAATGATGGTGTTGCTAGTGCTATTTTATTTGAAGCGCCAGGGTATTTAGGTCATTCGGAATTAATTATAAATAATGAAACAAGTGGGACTATTTATTTTAGTGCCCAAACAACATATAGCACTAGAGATGATGATGGGAAATTATTTTTTATGATTACTAGTTCTACAAATGACGATAGAGTAGACGAACCTATAAATTACACCTTAGAAGATGGTGTTGGAATTATTAATTATGATGGTGTAGAATCGTCTTTTATAGTAAGTGAAAATGTGTTATCTATAACTGTTGCGAATGGTTTTATAGCAAGAGACCAGATTACAGGAGATATATCGGTATCTCAAAACTTGACTTATACATTTGTAAAATAAATAATAAGCCGTTTTTAAATTCTAACACCAACAGGCAACATGCTTTTATAGCGCTTATTTTTCCTAATAAATTTGGCTATCTCTGGACTTGTAGGAACAACACTTAAGCTACGTTCTTCAATATTTTGGAACACAATTTTTATAAACTCGTTTTGAAATTCTGCCGAATCAATTTCTTCAGGAACAACAAGCTTGGTTAAGAATATTTTTCGTTCTTGAAGCGAATATTCAATTTTTGCTAAATGGTCATCAATTTTTAATTCAAATTGGCGTAAAAAGTCATTATCTACAAGATCAGCTGCATCAATCATAATAAAATATTTTATTTACTAGGAATGTTTAGGAGTAAGTACTATTTTCAATAGTTTTGTAACGCTAATTTACGAAAAATTATTGTTAATAGAAACATATTTAACGGTTTATCTCCCATGAATACCGAAGTTATACACGTTTATTTTATGCCTGGAATGGCGGCAAATCCTAAAATTTTTGAGAATATAGAATTACCTTCAGATAAGTTTGAATCGCATTGGTTGGAATGGGAAATTCCATTTAAAAACGAAAGTTTAACCAATTATGCTAAGCGTCTCTCAAAAAAAGTAACTCATGATAATGTTGTGCTTCTTGGAGTATCTTTTGGAGGCATTTTGGTACAAGAAATGCAAAAATATGTTCACGCAAGAAAAGTAATTATTGTTTCAACAGTAAAGACAAAATACGAACTCCCTAAACGCTTAAAATTTGCAAAATATATTAAAGTATATAAGCTTATTCCAGCTAGAGCATTTAAAGATTTAGATTTTTTAGCACGTTTTGCACTTGGTAAAAGGGCTACTAAACGGGTAGAATTATATAAGAAATACTTATCTGTTAACGATGCCCATTATATGAGATGGTCTATACAACAAATTGTTTGTTGGAACGTTAAAACGCCTTTAAAAGATGTTATTCATATTCACGGCGATAAAGACCTTGTGTTCCCGTATTATCACATAAAAAACTGTATTACTGTTAAAGGAGGAACACATATTATGATATTGAATAGATATAAATGGTTTAATGAACATTTACCAAAACTTATTTTAAGCGAAAATAAACTATAATTAAAAAGCTTTTATTAAATTTATAAAAAACACAATAGTTATGAGATGGATTAAAAATGTAATGGCACTTTTAGGGCTGTTTTTTGTGGTATCTATTTTTGTGAATGCCTTTCAAGATGCCCCAACCGACGAGAATTTTGAAAAAAAACTGGTGAACGATTATAATGTTTATGCACTTCAAGTACCTGAATACTTAGAATTTTCTGGAGAACCTGTACCTCTAAATAATCCAGATATATACGAACGTATAGATAGAGAGCTTTTGGTAAACACTTATTGGCAATCTAATGGATTATTAATGTTTAAACGTGCTAAAAAGTACTTTCCTGTTATAGAGCCTATTTTAGCAAAACATGGTGTTCCAGACGACTTTAAATACTTAGCTGTTATAGAAAGTGGTTTAACCAATGCTGTATCGCCTGCTGGAGCACGTGGTTTTTGGCAAATTATGAAAACAACAGGACGCGAATATGGATTGGAAATTAATGATAATGTAGATGAACGTTATAATTTAGAAATGGCTACAGAAGTAGCTTGCGAGTATTTAAAAAAATCTAAAGAGCGTTTTGGGTCTTGGACATTAGCGGCTGCAGCATATAATGCGGGGAATTATGGTGTTTCAAAAGAATTAGAAAGACAAAACGTATCCGATTATTACGATTTATTGTTAGGGCAAGAAACAGGGCGTTATGTGTTTAGAATATTAGCTTTAAAAGAAATTTTAAGCCATCCAGATAAATATGGTTTTAACTTTAGAGATAAAGATTTGTATAAAAATATACCTACCTATAAGGTTGGGGTAGATACCGCTGTTACAGACTTTACAGCATTTTCAGAGAAATTTGGGATTAACTATAAAATATTAAAAATACACAACCCTTGGTTGCGCGAAAAACATTTAAATAATAAGTCGCGTAAGCAGTATTTTATCGATATACCTAAAGACGGTGTCTACTTAAAGTAACAATGAATTGGAGTTTTTAAAGGATAATTTTTGGAACATTTTAATCGTATTAAACTATGTTTTAGCTATTTCTGCGGCCATAACAATACTGTTTAAAAACATTAACCCTTCAAAAACACTAACTTACATTATAGTATTAGTTCTTTTTCCATTTTTTGGATTAGTCGTATATTATTTCTTTGGTCAAGAATACCGAAAAAATAAAATTTTCAATCGAAAGAAAATCTTAAATAAATCTGTAGTTAAAAGGGTTCGTGAAGAATTAGAACTAAATAAAAGAGAATTAGAAGAGGTAAAAAAGCAATTAGATAAAAAAGTTAAGCTTGTAAAATTACTTCATAATAGCGATAATTCACCATTAACACTAAACAATAAAGTCGAATTACTTTTTAATGGAGAAGCAAAATTTAAGCGCTTATTAAAAGATTTAGATGACGCTAAACATCATATTCATTTAGAATATTACATCATTAAAGACGATAGAATAGGTTCTCAAATAATCGATATTTTATGTAAAAAAGCAAAATCAGGTGTAAAAGTTAGAGTTAGTTACGATGATGTAGGGAGCAAAATATCTAAAAAATCCAAACACAAACTAAAACAATCTGGAGTTGAATTTTTCCCTTTTATGCCTGTGCTGTTTCCGCGATTTGCAGGAAAAATGAATTACAGAAACCATAGGAAAATTGCTATAATAGATGGAGAGGTAGGTTATGTTGGCGGCATTAACATGTCCGACACGTATATGAATTATACCGATTCCAAACTATATTGGCGAGATACTCATGTTAGAATTGTTGGCGAAGCTGTAAAGCAACTTCAAATTCATTTTTTAACAACATGGGATTTTGTGTCAGGAGAAACCGTGAATATAACAACAAGCTATTTTCCAGAAACAAATTGTAATGATGATGTTGCAGTGCAAATAGCTGGAAGTGGCCCAGATACAGATTGGGCTAATATTCTAGAAGTTCTTATGTTAGCCATTACAACAGCCGAAGATTACGTATATATTACTACACCTTATTTTATACCAAACGATGAAATAGTTACAGCCTTGCAAATTGCAGATAAGAGTGGTGTTGATGTAAAATTAATAGTGCCTTACGAATCGGATTCTTGGACAGCCAAACATGCTACCAATTCTTTTCTACAACCTTTATTAGAAGCAGGCGTAGAGGTTTACCACTATACAAAAGGTTTTGTGCATGCCAAAACAGTTGTTATAGACGATATTTTCTGTACCGTAGGAACATCAAATATGGACTATAGAAGCTTTAATATTAACTTTGAAGTTAATGCTATTATTTACAATGAACAAGTAAGTGTAGATCTTAAAAATCAGTTTTTAAAAGATTTACAAGATTGTAATAAAATAGATATAAACGTTTGGGAAAAACGTTCAAATTTTATTAGGCTTCAAGAGTCGCTTTGTAGGCTTTGGTCGCCTTTATTATAGAAAGTTTATCGTCTTTTACCTGGTCTTTGCTGTCTGTGCCCACCAAAATGTTGATTAGGCATTTGAGCACGTTTCATGTTTTCTTTCATCATTTTAATTTGCTCGTTTAACATACCGTGCTTGTCTAATTTTTCAGCTTCTTTAAGTAAAACTTGAGCTTCTCTTTTACGTCTTTTAGCCATAGCAATACCAGCTAAGTTTAATTTAGCCATTGCTAAATCATGCCCCATAGAAAGCCCTAGAGAAATCGCTTTTTTAAAATATTTCTCGGCAGCATTCATATTATCTTGAGAAACCATGATACCATGTAGATAATTATAGTAACCTTGTTGTTTCTTTACTAGAGCAGCCTCAGGATTTTTAATTTTATTTAACCATTTTTTGGCACCTTCAAAATCTTGTTTTCTCAATCTTAAAAAGGCCAATAATATAAATTCGTTTTTAAAATAGAAAAACACAAAAACCGCAGCCAATAAAATAAGCATGATACCATTTCCAATATAACCTTCAGTAAATTGGTAAACAGCAAAAGCTATGATTAAACCGGCGATGATTAATTTGAAAATTTTATTGTACATGATTGTTTTTTTATGTTGATATTTTATATTTAACGTAAATTTTTTGAAGCAAAAAACTTCAATATTCACCTAATGTGAATTCAGGTTACAAAGAAACTAAAATTTTATTGAAAAATATTTTTAAAATAAAGGTTTGTCAAATAAAAAAGGCTTTGTATATTTGCGCCGCAGTTTTAGAGACTTATAGTCTTAAAATAATAAAAAGAATTAATTAAGAAGTTAAAGATATAAAGAAATGAAAAGAACGTTTCAACCATCTAAGAGAAAGAGAAAGAATAAGCACGGCTTTAGAGAAAGAATGGCCTCAGCTAATGGAAGAAAAGTCCTTGCTCGCAGAAGAGCAAAGGGAAGAAAGAAATTATCTGTATCTTCTGAATTAAGACATAAAAAATAATGAATTAACAATTGTTAATATATTTAAAGGTGTTACTAATAGTAGCGCCTTTTTTTATATCTCATTTTAATTAATTTTGCAATACCTTACAACACAACACAATGCCTAAAAATTCAAACTTAAAGTCTATATTAATTATTGGCTCTGGACCAATTATTATTGGCCAAGCGTGCGAATTCGATTATTCTGGAACGCAAGCTTTACGTTCTTTACGTGAAGATGGAATTGAAACCATTCTTATTAATTCCAATCCTGCAACTATTATGACCGACCCATCCATGGCCGATCATGTATATCTGTTACCTTTAACAACAAAGTCATTAGTTAAAATTCTAAAAGAACACCCACAAATAGATGCTGTTTTACCAACAATGGGAGGCCAAACAGCATTAAATTTATGTATAGAAGCCGATGAAAAAGGTATCTGGGAAGATTTTGGTGTAGAAATTATTGGTGTTGATATCGACGCTATTAACATTACCGAAGATAGAGAACAGTTTAGAGATTTAATGACAAAAATTGGCGTGCCAATGGCACCTCAAGCAACGGCAACGTCATTTTTAAAAGGAAAAGAAATTGCGCAAGATTTTGGCTTTCCTTTATGTATCCGTTCGTCATTTACACTAGGAGGAGCAGGTGCAGCTATTGTTTACGATGAAACCGATTTTGATGAATTATTAAGTCGTGGATTAGAAATTTCGCCTATTCATGAAGTCATGATAGATAAAGCCCTACTTGGGTGGAAAGAGTACGAGCTTGAGCTATTAAGAGATGCCAACGATAATGTGGTTATTATCTGTTCCATTGAAAATATGGATCCTATGGGGATTCATACAGGAGACTCTATAACCGTAGCACCAGCCATGACATTAAGCGATAGAACGTTCCAAAAAATGCGTGATATGGCCATTCATATGATGCGTAGTATAGGTGATTTTGCAGGTGGATGTAATGTGCAATTTGCGGTATCTCCAGATGAGAATGAAGATATTATTGCTATTGAAATTAATCCTCGTGTATCGCGTTCTTCAGCATTAGCTAGTAAAGCCACAGGGTATCCAATTGCAAAAATAGCTGCAAAATTAGCTTTAGGATACCACTTAGACGAATTAAGCAATCAAATAACAGGATCTACTTCGGCTTTATTCGAGCCAACATTAGATTATGTAATTGTAAAAATACCACGTTGGAATTTTGATAAATTTGAAGGCAGCGATAGAACATTAGGCCTTCAAATGAAAGCAGTAGGAGAGGTAATGGGTATAGGACGCTCGTTCCAAGAAGCGATACACAAAGCAACACAATCTTTAGAAATAAAGCGTAATGGTTTGGGTGCCGATGGAAAAGGGTACAAAAATTACGACCAAATTATAGACAAGCTTACAAACGCTAGTTGGGATCGTGTGTTTGTCATTTACGATGCCATCCAAATGGGAATTCCTTTAAGCCGTATTCACGAGATCACAAAAATAGACATGTGGTTCTTAAAACAATACGAAGAACTTTATGCTATAGAAAAAGAGATTTCAACTTACACGATTGATACGATAGATAAAGATTTATTACTTGAAGCCAAACAAAAAGGTTATGGAGATAGACAAATAGCTCATATGTTAGATTGTTTGGAAAGTCAAGTATATAATAAACGTGAAGAATTAGGTGTAAAACGTGTTTACAAACTTGTAGATACATGTGCCGCAGAGTTTAAAGCGCAAACACCATACTACTATTCAACATTTGAAAATGATGTAGAAACAGCAAACGGAGAGCGTTTTGTGGATAATGAGAGTGAAGTCTCCGATAAGAAAAAAATTATTGTACTGGGTTCTGGACCAAATAGAATAGGACAAGGTATAGAGTTTGATTACTGTTGTGTGCATGGTATTTTAGCAGCATCGGAGTGTGGTTACGAAACCATTATGATAAATTGTAATCCAGAAACCGTTTCTACCGATTTTGATACGGCAGACAAACTGTATTTCGAGCCTGTGTTCTGGGAACATATCTACGATATTATTAAACACGAAAAACCAGAAGGTGTTATCGTGCAGTTAGGTGGTCAAACAGCATTAAAACTAGCAGAAAAACTAGACCGTTATGGTATAAAAATACTAGGAACTAGTTACCAATCGTTAGATTTAGCTGAAGACCGCGGAAGCTTTTCAACATTGTTAAAAGAAAACAATATTCCTTATCCAAAATTCGATACAGCTGAAACTGCAGAAGAAGCTTTAAAAGTAGCCGATGAATTAGATTTTCCAATCTTAGTTAGACCATCTTATGTACTTGGAGGACAGGGGATGAAGATTGTTATTAATAAACAAGAGTTAGAAGAACATGTTGTAGATTTATTAAGAAGCATACCAAACAATAAATTACTTTTAGATCATTATTTAGACGGTGCGATAGAAGCAGAGGCTGATGCCATTTGCGATGGTGAAAATGTTTATATAATTGGTATTATGGAACATATTGAACCATGTGGAATCCATTCTGGTGATAGTAATGCAACATTACCGCCATTTAATTTGGGCGATTTAGTTATGGAGCAGATAAAAGATCACACCAAAAAAATAGCATTAGCATTAAATACTGTTGGTCTAATAAATATTCAATTTGCGGTAAAAGATGATAAAGTTTATATTATAGAAGCCAATCCAAGAGCTTCTAGAACCGTGCCTTTTATAGCTAAAGCTTATGGCGAGCCTTATGTAAATTATGCAACAAAAGTGATGTTAGGAGATAAAAAAGTTTCTGACTTTGACTTTAAACCTCACCTAGATGGTTATGCCATAAAACAGCCTGTATTCTCGTTTAATAAATTCCCTAATGTTAATAAACAATTAGGACCAGAAATGAAGAGTACTGGAGAAAGTATCTTATTTATTGAGAGCCTAAAAGATGATGAGTTTTACGATCTTTATGCGAGACGTAAAATGTATTTAAGTAAATAAATAATCTAGTCAAGGGTTAATTAATTGTTCTAGAGTTATATTCTATGAGTTTGGGCTTACCAAACTCATAGTCTATATATTGAAAGTCTTGATTATCTACGGCATTAAATTTAAAAAGGTTATTTCCTTCGTACGGGATACTATTGTACCACGCTACGGAGATTTGGAAATTGTCAAAAACCAAGTAATCATTAGTAAACATAATCCCAAACCCAATTTTTGTAAATAATTTACTTTTAAATAGGTTTTCATTTTCTTTACCAATTAACGCAATTGAAGAGTTTATAAAGGGAGAAATCCTAAACCCAAGTAACGAGTAGGGCGAGTAGGACTGTAGTTCGAAGTTGGTAACCCATTTTTTTGTGCCTAAAGGCTCAATACTATTAAAGCCAGAAATTCCAGGGGTATCTTCTTCACGAAGCGTCACCTGGTCGCCATAAAAATCGATTCTATTTTCTCCAAATATAAAATCTGACCAAATAAAATTTCTAAACTTCCAATTTCTATAACTAAAGAGTTTAGTAAAATAATTGGTTTTTATAGAGAGCAGTGATTGTTCACTTTTTCCATGCGAGTAAAATGTGCCGTATTGTAATTCTGTACCTAAATAACCCAAACGGAAATAATTTCCTATGGCCGCTCGACCTGCTATATAAAAGCGGTTAGAGCCATTTTTATTTTGAATACCAGAGGTGATACCAAGCGTAGTTCCTATAGGAATATCTTCTACTATATTATAATTTTTTATAAATCTATCTTGTACATAATAGCGTTGTGCAACACCAACCCCAAAGAGTAAGAATTTTTGATCTGAATAAAAATTATACGGATCTAGTTCTGGGCCTGGACTATTTAAATATTGCTGGTTAAAATATCTAGCCGATAATATAAATTTACTTGTTCTAGAGCCAAAAAAAGTGGTGTTTTTAAAAAGATTTAAAGATATGGCTGCCCAATAATCTTGTAAACTTGTTTTAAAGTGTTGTGTAGGAATTTCTAAAGTATTTGGAATACTATCGGAAAATGTTCTTTGATTTAACCGAATACCTCCAGCCCAACGTGTTAAGGGTGAGAAAAAGTTTCTGTTTAAAGAAATGCTTTTTGTGTATTGGTTAGCTTCATTAACGTCATAATCTACATCAAGACTTATATATGTGTTTTCAATATTTGGAACCCGATAATTGGTTTTAAAAGAATTGGCCTTAGTTTCAAAATTTTCTCTATATGTATTTGAAAAATCATGTCCTAAACCAAGAAAGTTTTTGTCCCTTAGTTTGAAATTGGCTTTTTTGTTAGAGTAAGAAAACCCCGGAACTATAGTCCAAGCATCTAAGCTATATACATATAGGTCAATGCTATCTGAAGATGATGTTATGGTTTTAGCTTCTATTCTTACACGTCTTATAAAACGCTGACTTCTTATTAAACGTTCAGATTCTTCTATTTTTAGTGAGTCTAAAGCTTCTCCTTCTTCTTGAAGCAAGTAGTTTTTTAAAATAAACTCTTTCGTTCTAATATGTAAATCGTTTCCTGCCCTTTCAACCCATTTATCAGGTTTTTGCATGGTGTCTAAAACCGAATACCCAAAAGGATCTTGACTTATAATATGAATGTTTCTAATAATTTTACCTTCCATTTTTTTTAAGGAACGGTGTCTTTCTTGAAACTGTTTAGTGGTTTCTTCTCCTTCTTGTGAACGTGGATTTTTTACTAAGTATTTGTAAAGGAATTTATTGAACTTGTTATTATTTTTGTTTTTTTCAACAAAATTTTGAAGTTTATCCTCTTTAACCTTTATGCTGTCTTGAGTTATTATAGAGTCTTTTGGTTGCTTTTTTTGTGCAAAGGAGGTCACCCCAAAAAAGACGCAAAAAATAAAAAGTAAACATAGCTTTAATACAAGTGTTTTCATGCTACATTTAATTGATAAGATAATTAAAGAGTAAGCCTGTTAGAATAGCAATTCCAAAACTTATTAAGGTTCCTATTAAAACATATTCGGTAAGTTTTCTTTGTTTGCTTTCTTGTAAATCACCAAACCTAAAAACAGATTTAGCAGTTATTAAAAAACCAACAGCTTCCCAATGGTTAGTAATAATAAAGATAAATACTAAAATGCGCTCTAAAATACCAATGTAACTACCAGCGTGTTTAAGAGATTCATTACCTTTAGTTAGTTTATTAATATTCCATTTACTAAAAATACTTTGCATAATAATGGAGGTTGGCTTCGTTAAAAAAACTAAAGATGTTAGTAGAAGTAGCCCTGTATTTGTGTTAAATATGGAGAGGCTAAAACTACTTTTAGTAAAAAGAATAAAAGCAACAAAAATGGTGGTTAGGTGTAATAGTTGATCTATAAAAAACCACTGGCGTTTAGTATTTTTCTTTTGAAAAGTAAGCTTTATACCATCTATAATTAAATGTAAGATGCTTATGGTTACAATTAATTTCCAATAGGTTATATCCCAAACAATTAAAAAAGCTAAAATAGTATGAATACCTACATGAATATAAAGCTTAGGTGATTTTAACTTTCTTTTTTCTTTTTCCTTTACCCATTTTTTAGGTTGAAGTAAAAAATCGCCTATTAAGTGAACTAAAATAAGTTTGGTTAAGAGTATCATACTTCTAAAATACTTATTTTTTGTCTGTACATAATTTCTAAATCTAAAATTTCTTCAAGATAAGCACGTTTCATCCTTTTGCTAACAGCTTCTTGATTTATACCTATTAATTTTGCAATCTCCTGTTGAGTTTTGTTTTGATTTTCCAAATACAGTTTTACAACTTCTGCTGAATTTGTTGTCCAATTGTCCATAGCAATTGAGGCTAACTTGAAATACAGATTTAACTCCGTATTTAATTCATCATTTGGAGTCATAATCATGAGATTTTGCTTTTCTTTTTTCAAATTTTCTAAAGTTGTTCCAGAAAACCTAAAGGCTTCTCCGTTAGATTCGGTTACTTTTTCACCATTATGCGTTTTTTCACCAATTCCTATGGCCAACCTTACATCTAAGTGTTTTACCGTTTTTATACACGCTTTTATATATACTGAATATTCGAACGCATTAAAGTAATCTTTTACTTCAATTTGAAAGCTATCTCCACGATATATTTCCCAACGGTTAAACTTGTTTTCTATCATGTTTAAAGCTTCCTTTAAAGGCCTTAACCAGATATTAGGGTCTTTATACTTGGTAGAGTTGATAATATCACCTGTTATTACACTTGTCATAGTTATTCCTTTTTTATAGAATATATAAATATATTCCTTTTTTATGGAATAATAAAATATATTCCTTATTTATGGAATTTTATTAAAGCTAATTTTCAGGTAAATCTATTTTAATGTTGAAGTCTTTTAAATCTTCTATGTAGTTATTTAAAGAGAAAGCATTGCTATTAAACTCTTTTTGTCTGTTGATTTTGGTAGACTTCCTTTTAATGGCTTTTAAAAACCGTTTTACTTCAGTTTTATCATTTAAAATCAATCCAGGAACGGTAACAGAGTTACCATAATCGTCTTTGGCAACCATGGTGAAATATGAAGAATTACAATGTTTGATTGCTCCCGTTTGAATATTTTCGGCTTCCACACGAATACCAACCACCATCGAGGTGCGCCCGACATAATTTACAGAGGCTTTCATTGTGACCAATTCACCTATTTCTATTGGGTTTAAAAAGTCTACCGTATCTACAGATGCTGTAACACAATAGGTTTCCGAGTGTTTGGAGGCACAAGCAAAGGCAATTTGATCCATTAAACTTAAAATGTAACCGCCGTGTATTTTACCACCAAAGTTGGAATGCGAGGGTTGCATAAGTTGTGAGATAGAAACTCTAGAAGAGTCTACAGTTTTAAAATCGTGTGTCATGGTCCTAGAAAGTTATTGGCATTTTTTTCTTCTTCTACTTTAGTAATAAAATATTTGGTGTCTCCTAGCCAAAATAGTTTACCAAAACGTTCAAAATAATGCAATTTTACAAGTTTACCTTGTAGGTTAGTAAGGTCTTCAATAACTTGTTTTTCTTTGTCTTCAACAGAGAATGTAAACACTTGGGCGTCGGAAACACCTTGGCTTATTTCGCCTTCCCAAGTTTTTATAATAACCCCTTTGTGACTAAATTTTACTAAGCGTCCCGCGCGAACACCTTCGCTATATGATGCAAAGTATAAAAAGGATAGATAGCCCAAAAAGGCCACAACTACAATAATTAAAAAGCGGATGAGATATTTCATAGTATAAAGTTATTCGTCTTCGTCGTTAATAGCACGTTTTAAAATAGGTTCTGGTAACGATTTTTTAGCTTTGGCGCCCATTTTTTTCAGTTTTTCAACACGACCAATAAGGTTACCACGACCTTCTACTAATTTATTCATTGCTGCGGAATAATCGCTTTTGGCTGCGTCTATTTTTTTACCAACACCTGTTAGGTCGGTTACTAAACCTTCAAATTTATCGTAAAGTGCACCGGCTTGTTTAGCAATTTCAAGAGCATTACGTTGTTGTTTTTCGTTGTTCCACATCGTGTCAACAGTTCGTAAGGTTGCTAAAAGCGTAGATGGTGTAACGATAACAATATTTTTTTCAAAAGCCTTGTTGTAAAGCGTGTTGTCTTCGTTTAAAGCAATGGCAAAAGCGGGTTCTATGGGAATAAACATCAACACAAAATCTGGCGATTCCATATCGTATAAATCTTCATATTTTTTAGCCGAAAGTTGATCGACGTGCTTTTTTATGGAATTTACGTGTGCTTTTAAATGTAAAGGTTTGTCGTCGTCTTCGGCATTGGCAAAGCGCTCGTAATCGGTTAAGGATACTTTACTGTCAATAATCATACGTTTGCCATCGGGTAAATGTAACACCACATCTGGCATAACGCGCGATCCATCTTCGCGGTTAAAGTTTTGCTGTACCACATACTCGCGGTCTTTTTCCAAACCAGATTTTTCCAAAACACGTTCCAAGACCAATTCGCCCCAATTCCCTTGCATTTTGCTATCGCCTTTTAACGCTTTGGTAAGGTTGTTGGCTTCTTGAGTCATTTTTTGGTTAAGGTCTTTCAGTCCTAAAAGTTGCTCTTTTAAAGCCGAATGCATACTAATGCTTTCCTTCTGAGATTTTTCAACTTTGTCCTCAAAGGTTTTAATTTTTTCCTGTAACGGATTTAAGATTTGTTTGATGTTTTCTTTGTTCTGCTCGGTGAATTTGCTTGATTTTTCCTCAAGAATAGTATTGGCCAAAATTTTAAACTCATTTCTTAACTGTTCTTGGCGTTCTTCCAGTTCTTTATCACGTTTTTTGTTTTGCAGTTGCAGGTTTTCAAAATCGGCATTACGACGTGTTAATTCGGCATTTAAAAACTCTTTTTCCTTACGGATGGCTTCCCGATCGGTCTCAATTTTACTTAGAGTTTCCTTTAATTCACTAATCGTGTTATTTAACTGATTTTGGCGCTCTTCGAGTGTGCTTTTGTCACTTTTGCTTTTAAGTTTGGCAATAGTTAGGCCAATGTAACCGCCAATTGCAGCTGAAAAAATAATGGCAAGGATAAGAATTAAGCTATCGTTCATAAGTATTTATCGTAGTAAAGGAATTTTTTTAGTCGAATTTTATCAAAGATAATTTATTTAGTTTGAAGAACGAAGACGAAATTGAATTTGAAAGATTTTATGATTGACCTATAGAACATTGTTATTGCTAACCAAACGCTATTTCTTTACCCGAAAACTTCCTGTTTTATTATCAAAAGTAATCATATCTTCTGGAAACAAGTCGTTAAATGTTCCTTTGGAAATCAGGTTGCAAGGCGTATCGGAAACCACATTATTGGGTGTCATAACGACCATTCTATCACATAATTGAATGGCTAAATCAATCTCGTGTGAAGAAAATAGAATGGTTTTGTTGGTGTCTTTAGCTAGTGTTTTAAGTAGTTTTAAAATATAGGCTTTGTGATACATATCTAGATGTGTTGTGGGTTCATCTAGAATAATCAAGCTGGTATCTTGAGCCAAGGCGCGTGCAATCATAACTTTTTGAAGTTGGCCATCGCTCAATTCAAAACATTTTTTATTTTTTAATGACTTAATATTGGTTTGTGTTAATGCTTTTTCAATAATAGCTGAATCATTTCCTGAGAGCTTACCAACCCAATTGGTATAAGGTTGCCTGCCTAAGGCGATAAGCTCAAAAACAGTGAGGTTTTTAGAGGCTGGTTGCTCAGTTAAAACCACACTTAAACGTTTAGAAAGCTCTAGATGAGTTGTTTCAGAAAGTAATTTGTTGTTAATAAAAACTGAGCCACTCAAAGGTTCTTGTACTTTGGTAAGCGTACGTAATAAGGTAGATTTTCCAATACCATTGGCACCAACTAATCCAACCAATTCACCTTGACGTAAATTAATATCAATACCAGAAGCAATTACAGTTTGCTGCTTTTTTGAAGCGTAACCAATAGTTAGATTCTTGGTTTTTAAAATGGTATGTTGTGCTGTTTTTGTCATTAATCTATTGATTTTCTATTAGTCTTGACTCTTGCTTCTTTTGTCCTGACTCTAGATTCTCATTTAAAACATCATTTTTCGTTTTCTAACTAATAGCCAAATCACAACTGGCGCACCAATTAACGATGTAATGGCATTTATTGGCAAGGTGTAATCGCTTGTTGGTAATTGTGCAATACTATCGCAAATAAGCATAACAATGGCGCCAAGCAAAAATACGGCGGGTAATAATACTTTATGGTTAGACGTTGTAAAAACTTGTCTTACAATGTGAGGAATAGCCAATCCAATAAACGCAATTGGACCAGCAAAAGCCGTAATGGTACCTGCTAATAAACTTGTTGCAATAATGATGATAAATCGACTTCTGTTAATGTTTAACCCTAAACTTTTAGCATAATTTTCACCTAACAAAAGTGTGTTAAGCGCTTTAATGGAAACAATACTCATAACTAAACCTAAAAGGTAAATGCAAAAGAAAATAAGCAGTTCGTTCCAAGAGAGGTTCCCTAAACTACCAAAGCCCCAAAAAATGTATTGTTGCAATTGTTCGGCAGAACTAAAATAAGCAAGAACACTTACAACAGCCGCTGTAATACTGCCAAACATCAACCCTATGATTAATATGGCCATCGTGTCTCTAACTTTTAAAGATACTGCCAAAACGGATAATAATACTAAAAAACTTCCTAGACTTGCAGCAAGTACCACACTCCATTTTGAAAGTAATAACGTAGCTAAACTTCCTCCAAAAATACCGGCGCCAAGTATAGCAATAGCAACGCCTAAACTAGCTCCAGAACTAATACCTAAAACAAATGGTCCAGCGAGTGGGTTTCTAAATAAGGTTTGCATTAACAGCCCAGAAATCCCTAATCCAGAACCTACTAAAATTGCTGTAAATGCTTTAGGTAATCGATAATTAAGAATAATATATTGCCACGATTCGTTCTCAATAGAGGTAAATAAACTTTTAAAAACCGAAGACAACGGAATGGATACCGAGCCTAAACTAATGTTTCCTAAAAAGCAAAAAATCAATAGCAAGGCTAAGACTACAAACGGTAACGTGTATGTGTTTTGGTTAGGCAATTATTCTAGTGGTTTAAAAAAGTATGTTTCGTAACTTGGTAATATATTGGGGTGACAAACTTTAATAATATCTTTTAAAACCAAATCTGGTCTAGCGGTACCTTTTTCATAATAGGTCACACCACCAGTTGCTCCTGTAACATTTACAAACGAATACACTTTTTTGTTTTTAAAGGCGTCAAATTCCGTGTAGTGTTCGTTAGCGTTTTTTAAAGATTCCAATGAATTATAATACGACGGACTTAACCAAATATCGGCATTTTTGGCCTTGGTGAAAACCGCTTCAAAACTTAAGGCCAAGCTGCCTTCTGCACTAGTATTTTGCCATAAGTAGTTTACATTAGCATCTTTTAAAAGTTGAGCTTCTGGACTAGTACCACTTGGTAAATACCAAACATCTTTGTGTAAAGCGCCACTTAAAACTGTTGGCGTTCTTTTAACTTTTGAAGCGAGTTGCTTGGCTTCATTATAATTTTTTTCAATCGTGTTAAAAATGGAGTCTGCTTTTACTGTTTTGTTGAACAAGACACCAAAAAACTTAATCCATTCGGCTTTTGCCAAAGGTGATGCTTCTACCCAATCGCCATTGTATATCACGGGAATTCCTGATTTTTTAATGGTTTCAAAGGTTTTGTTATTGCCATCTATACCAAAACCAACAACAACTTCGGGTTGTAGTTCTAACAATACTTCGGTGTTAATGCCTTCGTTTTTACCTAACTCCCTAATATTTTCATTGTCTATTAAGGCGCGCGTTTTTTCAGAAGATACATAATCGGTGCCAGGAAAACCGACAAGCGTTTGTTCAACACCCAATAATTCCAATGCTGGAATGTGCGTGGTAGAGGTCACAACT
Organism: Mangrovimonas cancribranchiae; assembly: GCF_037126245.1. NCBI lineage: Bacteria > Pseudomonadati > Bacteroidota > Flavobacteriia > Flavobacteriales > Flavobacteriaceae > Mangrovimonas > Mangrovimonas cancribranchiae. Next base: position 1,735,618 of record NZ_CP136925.1, on the reverse strand, counting down.
ATTTTTTCTACTGGTGTAGGAATAATACCATCAAATTCATTTTTGTTTAATGTAATTGTTGGCAAAATATTACGATTTACCAAGGCGTATTTGTATGATTTTTCGGCTTTTGGCCACGGATTTTTAATGGTTAAAACTTTAAAATTTTTATTGGAAGTAATATGAAAGCCCTTAGCATATTTAAAATCTGATATGACGATATCTTGCTTACTGTTGTCAATCGTTTTAGGCTCATTTTTGCAAGCCACAAAACCTAAAAGTGTAATAAATAAGAATAGTTTTTTCAAAATGTTGAAATTTCATTCAAAAGTAATATTATTTCATCTTATAGCTAAAACATAGTACAAATTGTTTAGTTTTGCAGCGAATTTTGGTTCAGTGTTGTCTTTGCAATACTGATTAAAAGGGAATCTGGTGAGATTGTCGTTCAAGTCCAGAACTGTTCCCGCAACTGTAAGCATATAACCCAAATTGATTGGGCATCTCTTAAAAAGAGTTGCTGTTTACTTCAAAAAAACCACTGGTAAAAACTGGGAAGGTAAAACAGCTAAATGTAAGTCAGGAGACCTGCCATTTTTTCAAAACAAATTAAGTCGAACTTTCGGGATAAAAGTTTGAGTATGCATTACCATACTTTCTCGAACAATTTATTTTAAAATGAACAAAAAAACGTTGTTTTTTGGGGCGTTTTGTGCGGCATCATTTTTGGGATTTGCACAGCAACAAACCGATTCTACACAGGTAGAACAATTAGATGAAGTCGTGATTACCGACTCAAAATTTAATCTAAAGCGCGAAAATTCTGGTAAAGTGATTACCAAAATCACTCAAGAACAGCTTCAGCATTTACAGGGTAAAACCATTGCAGAAATTATTAATACAACTGCTGGTGTTGAAATTAATGGTACTAAAAGTAATGCTGGTCAAAATTTAGCATATTATGTTCGTGGTGGTAGAAACCGTCAAGTGTTGGTGCTTATTGATGGTATTGCGCTTACAGATCCATCGCAAATTGCTAACGATTTTGATTTACGTTTACTTAATCCAGATCAGGTAGAAAGCATTGAAATCTTAAAAGGCGCTTCTAGTACATTATATGGTACAGGAGCCGCCACAGCTGTAATTAATATTAAATTGAAAGACGCTTCAAAAGATAAGGTTACGGCTAATTTTAGAAGTGTTTTTGGTACCAATCAATCGCAAGACGATAACAACTATGCGGTAGAAGATTTTAGAAACAATGTTTCTGTAAATGGTACTTTAGGTGATTTTAACTATTTGGCTAGCTTTGGCAATCAATATACCGATGGATTATCAGCAATGTCTAAGGGAACAGAATCTGATGTTTACAATTCTATTAACGGAAATGTAAAGTTAGGGTATGCGTTTTCAAAACAGTTTAAGTTTACGGCTTATGCTGGTTTTGATAAGTTTAAGGCCGATTTTGATGATGCTTCCACGTTTATGGATGCCGATAATCGCTCAACTAGTAAGCAATATCGCATTGGGATTGCTCCTGAGTTTACCTACAACAAAGGAAGCATTACTTTAAATGCTGCGTATAATGATGTAGAACGCGTGATAGAATCTGGATATCCAGCAGAGTATTTCGCGACTAGTTTGGTGGCAGATCTTTTTAATAGGTATAACTTCAACGATAAATTTTATACCATTTTGGGTGTGAACTTTCAGGAAAACGATATGGAAAGCTATGTGATTCCATTTGGAGCATCAACTTTAGAGCAAAGCATTAATCCAGAAACTGCGACATTTAATAGTATCGATCCATATGCCAATGTGGTGTATGTGTCAGATTTTGGGCTAAACGTCAATGCAGGTGCACGTTTAAATAATCATAGCGAATACGGCAATCACGTGGTGTATAATATAAACCCATCTTATAGAAAAGCATTTGGTTTTGGATACTTAAAAGGAATGGCTAGCTACAGTACAGCTTACATTACGCCATCATTGTACCAGTTATTTGAACCTGCTTATGGTAATGCCGATTTAAAACCTGAAGAAAATGAAACTATAGAAGTGGGTGTAGAAGCAGGAATTAAAGATAAAGCAACCCTAAGCTTGGTGTATTTTACTAGAAACGAAACTAATTTTATCGATTATGTAGATATGGGAAGTTTTGTCTATCAGTATGATAATGTTGCTGATGATTTTACAGCTTGCGGATTAGAATTTTCAGCTAACTATAATATTACGAAGGCTTTAAGATTGAATGCTAATGTGACCTACACCAAGGTTGAAGACGATTTAAATCTGCGTATTCCAGAATTTAAAGGAAACGCGCGATTGGATTATAATGTTTTAAAGAATACCTTTTTGAGTTTATCTTATCAGTATAACGACGATAGAAATGAAGCGTATTTTAACAACATAACATTTGCTACAGAGGATGTTACTTTAGAAAGCTATAGTTTGTTAGATTTTTATGTGAGTCATACTATTTTGGACAACAAACTGAAATTGTTTGCCAACGTAAACAATATCTTTAATGAAGATTATCAAGAATTGTATGGTTATACCACACGGGGTCGAAACGTAAACATTGGGTTTAATTTAAGTTTATAAAACAAAAAAGCCGCTCACTTAGAGCGGCTTTTTTGTTATTTAATATCTTCAGGAGAAATATGCATATTATCTTCAAAAGGAGATAAGTTTATTCTTGTAGAGATAGGTTTTGCTTTTTCAAAAGAAGAAGGAGCCGTTCTTCCTGTACCTAAAATATCTGCAATAGCAGCTGCTAATAATGGTTCGTTTTCATGACCTAAAACACCATAGTTTTTAGGGTCTTCTATAACTTCAATGTTTGGCGTTAAACCAGTAGAAGGAACTTGTTCATCGTTAGTATTAACAGTAATAGCTACAAGAGGTTGCATAGCATATGTATGTGTTGGGTTAGCTTCGCTTCTGCTTAAATAATCGGGCGAATCATAAATAGTTATTGAGGCTTGCGATTTACCTGTGGTAGAACTTCCAATTTGTACAACATCTATATACGATTGTAAACTATTAATAATCATTTCACTTGCCGATGCCGAACTACCTGATGTTAGCACATAAACTTTATCTAGATTTAAGTTGTTAATGGAGGTGCCATTAAAACTGTTACTGAAATTGTAAACAGTGTTATTGGCTTGTAAATCGGCATTGTAGTTTAATTTCGCAAAAACATCGCTGTTAAACTGTCCTGTAACCATGCTTCCTAAGAGTGTTGCCGAGTTAACAGAACCTCCAGGATTATACCTTAAATCTAAAACTAAATGTTGCACATTATTAGCTTGAAAGGTTGCAAAGGCGTTATTTAATTGGGTATTAAAATCTGGGGTAAAACTGTTGTAAGCCAAATAGCCTAAGTTTTCACCATTAACATCGATAATTTCGGTTTTATAAACGGGATTTTCAGTATAAACTGTTTTAGACAACGAAACACTTGTGTTGTTAGGTTCTATAAAATCATCGTTATTTTCTGGAGTGCCATTGTCATTATAATCGGCAAAATTAAGAGTGTAATTATTTTGGTTAAAAAGTGATGAAATGTTATTAGCTGTTAATTCGGTACCATTCACCGCATGAATAATTTGTCCGCGCTGTAAGCCTTGACTAGAAGCTTCGCTATTATTTAAAACTAACCTGATAATAGCAAAAACATTGGTATTGCTTCCTGGTTCGTAATAAAAATTAAATTCCAAGCCATTACTTAGGTTTGTGCCACTGTTTAATTGTTGCTCTAAGGCAATGTAATTGTTTGTAATCCAGCTAAACTTGTCAACCGTTTCGCGTTGATAAATTAAACTTTCAAAAAAAGTTTCTGGAGAGGAATAGCTATTTAAGTAACTATTGTAATTTGACGTTTGCGATAAGTTGGTTTCTAATTCTTGAACATTATATTTATATAAATAAAAAATGTTCATACCGCGATAAACAAAGTCATTAATATCTTGTGTTGTAGCGGGACTATCGTCTAAATCATCAAAGCAGGACGATAGAGTTAATGCCATTAATAATAAAATGAGGTACGTTTTTTTCATAACAAAATAAATTTCACCCTTTAAAAATACTTACTTTAAAACGGAATGAAAATTTTTTTGTAACAAAAAAGATACTTAATCGTCGTAAAGGTAAATAGCAGTAAAAGTTATTTTAGCTAACCAAAAAAATGAACCAAAACGAATTTTTAAATATAGTCATGCCTTTTAAGGATAAGGTGTTTCGTTTAGCAAAACGATTGTTGGTGTCTACGGAAGAAGCGGAAGATGCCACACAGGAAATCCTTATAAAGTTGTGGAAAAACAAAGCTAAAATAGAAAGTTATAAGAACGTTGAAGCGTTTTCTATGACCATGACTAAAAACTTTTGCTTGGATAAATTAAAGTCGAAACAAGCGCAAAATTTAAAAATTGTTCATAGTAATTATAAAGATCACAATGTATCGTTACAAAAAGAAATAGAAGTTAATGATAGTGTGAATTGGGTCTCAAAAATTATAGAAGAATTACCCGAACAACAAAAAATGGTTATTCAACTAAGAGATATCGAACAATACGATTACGACGAAATAGCCAAAATGCTAAACATGAATAACACAGCAGTTAGAGTGGCCTTATCACGAGCAAGAAAAGCAATACGAGAAAAATTAACTAATACGCATAATTATGGTATTAAATAATATAGAAAAATTACTAGAAAAATACGACAATGGCGAAACAACGCTTCAAGAAGAGCAACAGTTAAAACACTATTTTACAAACGAAACTGTACCGCCACACCTTGAGAGTTACAAAGCTATGTTTACTTATTTTTTAGTAAATGAAAAAGAGCAGTTTACCAAAGACGTTCCATTACAATCTAAACGCAGTGTATCTTTTTATACTTATACTAAATGGATTTCTGTCGCAGCTGTAGCCGTTCTTTTAATTGGGTTTTATTTTAAGTCTAATGTATTTCAACAACAAGAAGACCTTGGAACCTATGACGACCCAAAAGTAGCTTATAACCAACTTGTACAGTCGTTAGAGCTAATCTCAAGTAATTTCAATAAAGGCGCTAAACAATTAGAGTACTTAAATACGTATAACAAAGGTGTTTCTAATGTAGGTTACCTTAACGAAATGGATAAAACAACTAGTTTAATTTTTAAAAAGTAAATCATGAATTTAATAAATAGTAATACAATGAAAAATAGAATAGCACTTTTAATTATGGCAATTATGTTATTGCCGTTAACAGGTATGGCACAAGATATTTTTGCTAAATACAGCGAAAATCCCGAGGTAACTTACGTGTCTATTAAACCTAAAATGTTCCAAATGTTAGCGAAGATGGATATTAATACCGATGATCCAGAAGCACAAGAGTACCTTAATATGGTAAATAGCATTACCAGTTTTAAAACTATTGTTACAGATAACGAATCGATATCTAAAGATGTTGTAGGTTGGGTAACATCACGCAAAAGTTCTTTAAGTGAATTAATGGAAGTTAAAGACGATGGTGTAGAAATGAAGTTTTACATAAAAGAAGGTAAAGATGAAGATCATGTAAGTGAATTTTTAATGTTTGTTAATGGTCTTTCTCAAGTAACAAAAGGGGCAGATATTGAAGTTAACGGTAAGAAACGAAATGTTGAAACTGTAATTGTTTCTTTAACAGGAGACATCGACTTGAATCAAATTTCAAGACTTACCAAAAAAATGAATATTCCAGGAGGCGAACACCTTGAGGAGAAGAAATAATAAATAATTATATCGAATTATGATACAATCAATCAAAAAATACCTTTATGGTTTGCTAGCATGTGTTATGCTAGCAAGCTGTAATTCGGGAGAAACGTTACAAACCTATTTTGTAGACCGACAGGAAACCCCAGATTTTACATCAGCAGATTTGCCAACATCAATAGTTACTTTTGATACGGCTACATTAACAGAAGAGCAAAAAGCCGCTTACGAGTCTGTTGACAAATTAAACTTTTTAGGATATAAAATTAAAGACTCTGGTAATTTAACAACCTATAATACTGAAGTTGCAAAAGTAAAAACCATTTTAAATGATACGAAGTATAAAGATTTGATGGAATTTAACGATCGCGGTGGAAAAGTTGTTATAAAATATTTAGGCGAAGACGATAGTGTAGATGAGTTTGTAGTTTTTGGAAGTTCTAAAGAGATGGGCTTTGGTATAGTAAGAGTTTTAGGTGATAATATGTCACCAAGTAAAATAGTTACGTTAACAAAAGCCATTAGAGAAGCCGATATTGATACAACACAGTTAAAAGGACTAGAAAGTTTCTTTAAAAATATTTAAAAGCTAGACGTTATAGTTTTTAAAAATAAAAGGCTCGCATTGCGAGCCTTTTTGTATTAGTTATCTTGAGTTTCATCCTCGCTTTTGCCAGAGGATTTGTTAATTATCAAATTAACAATAACCAGAATAAAACAGAGTAACAGCGTGCCAGAAATGGCATAGTTATCTAATAAATCTAAAATTCCAAAAAAGGAAAACCCCAAAAATACAAAAGCACAAAGGGCTAAAGATTGTTTGTCTGTTAACATAAATTAAATACCCGTGTAATTGCTTGGTGTAATATTTTTTAACTCATTTTTAATCTCGTTAGAGACCTCTAAAGTATCAATAAATTCCGAAATAGATTGTTGTGTTATTTTTTCATTGGTTCTAGTTAATCCTTTTAAAGCTTCGTAAGGATTTGGATAACCTTCACGACGCAAAATAGTTTGAATAGCTTCGGCAACAACAGCCCAGTTGTTTTCTAAATCTTCATTAAACTTAGCCTCATTAAGAAGGAGTTTATTTAAGCCTTTAAGTGTGCTTTTAAACCCAATAATTGTATGCGCAAATGGTACGCCAGCATTTCTTAAAACGGTACTATCAGTAAGGTCTCTTTGTAATCTAGATATAGGAAGCTTTGCTGCTAAATGCTCGAATACGGCATTGGCAATACCTAAGTTACCTTCAGAATTTTCAAAATCTATAGGATTTACTTTGTGTGGCATGGCACTACTTCCAACTTCACCTTTTTTAATCTTTTGCTTAAAGTAGTCCATAGAAACGTATGTCCATATATCGCGATTTAAATCTATAATAATGGTATTTATACGCTTTAAACAATCAAATAACGCTGCCATATGGTCGTAATGCTCAATTTGTGTTGTTGGAAACGAATGGTAAAGGCCTAATTTTTCTTGAACAAATTTACTACCAAAGGCTTTCCAGTCTATGTTAGGATAAGCGACTTTATGCGCATTGTAATTTCCTGTGGCTCCTCCAAATTTGGCAGCACTTGGAATATCGTTTAATAAATTAAATTGTTCCTCTAAACGCTTTACAAAAACATCAATTTCCTTTCCTAATCGGGTTGGCGAAGCTGGTTGCCCATGTGTTCTTGCTAACATAGAAATGTCTTTCCATTCTATAACTAGCTCTTTAAGCGTGTTTAACGTTTTAAAATATTCAGGTACATAAACATCGTTCATTGCTTCTTTAATACTTAAAGGAATGGCAGTATTGTTAATGTCTTGCGATGTTAACCCAAAATGAATAAACTCTTTGTATTCAGAAATGTTTAAAGCATCGAATTTTTCTTTTATAAAATATTCAACGGCTTTTACATCGTGATTAGTAACATTTTCTATGGTTTTAATTTGTAGCGCATCTTCGGCGGTAAATTCTTTATATATATTTCTTAACGCTTCAAAAAGTGTGTGGTCAAAGCTATTTAATTGCGGCAACGGAATTTCGCATAACGCAATAAAGTATTCAATTTCTACAAGAACACGGTATTTAATAAGTGCTTCTTCAGAAAAATATGTTGCAAGCGCTTCGGCTTTGTTTCGGTATCTACCGTCAATTGGCGATATGGCGTTTAGTTGTGTTAACGTCATGATGTGTTGTTTTAAAGAAGTGGCAAAGATAACGGTTTTAAGTAGAAGAGTGAAGTGTAAGTAATCGTTTTTAAGATTTCTTTATTTTTTTTAAAATATGTTTAGCACGTGCTTTAAAGCCCGAACTTTGTATGTGATAGTCGCGTTCTAAAATTAAAGCAAGTTCCGGGTGAATCCAATCGTAATCTTGCCCAAATAAAAATAGCGTATTCATAGAATAAGCTTTCGGTGCGATTTTTTCATCATTAATCATATAATCAAAACAAACTTCTATAATACGTTCTTTATGGGGGGTGTTAACGTTTGTTTTATAGCGTTATCTGTTTTAGCATAATAGGCTTTGGCCAGATATTCGCAAATTTTTGCTACTGGACGTACAGCCGAATCGAAATGGACATATTTCATGTTTTTTGTAAAATAATCTAAATGCGGAATAATAGCATCTAGTTGTTCTCCACACATAAACTCTAAAATCCAAGCTGCACGACACGATATTTTATCATCTGTCATAAATAAAATATCTAAAGTTTTAGGAACTAAATAAGTGTTGTTTAGAAGTAAATTGGCATACTGTAAGCGCTTTTCTCTAGAATGGTTAACGTAATTTAATTCTTCGTAAAGTTGTTTTGTTGTCAAGGCTTTTTTCTATTTTTATCTCTAAATCTAATCAAAATGAAAAATACTTTAAAGAAAATCTTGTTTTTGCTCTTAGCAGTATTTGTTATAGCGCAATTTTTTGGACCAGAAAAAAATGATGGCGATTTAGTCACGTTAGAGCCCTTTTTAGCAGAGACAAATCCACCAGAAGACGTTAAGTTAATTTTAAAAGAAACGTGTTTTGATTGCCATAGTAGTGTTACAAGATATCCTTGGTATAGTAAAATTACTCCTGTTAACTATTGGTTAAACGGTCATATAGAACACGGAAAAGAAGAATTAGATTTTTCGAAATGGGAATCGTATTCGGCAAAAAAGAAAGCACATAAATTAGAAGAAGTAGCCGAGCTAGTTGAAAAAAAAGAAATGCCTTTAGAGTCTTATACATGGGTACATAAAGAAGCAAAACTTTCCGATGCGCAAATAGATGCTGTTGTAGCTTGGGTTAATAAAGTAAAGTTTAAATATTCCTTAGAGCCAAGACCAGAATAGTTATTTTGAAACACAAACTTTTAATAATTGGCTTTGTATGGCCAGAACCAAAAAGTTCTGCAGCTGGAAGCAGAATGATGCAGTTAATAGCATTTTTTTTATCACATAATTATGATGTGACATTTGCTACAACAACCAAGAAAACCCAAAATGCCTTTAACTTAAAGCAAATAGGTGCCCATGAAGTTGAGGTTGAACTAAACAATTCTAGTTTTGATGATTTTCTAGCAGATTTAAAACCAGACATCGTTTTATTTGATAGGTTTTTAACCGAAGAGCAGTTTGGTTGGCGTGTGGCAGAATGTTGCCCCAACGCTATAAGAGTACTAGATACAGAGGATTTACACTTTTTACGAAAAGGGAGGCAGAAAGCCTTTAAAGATAAAGAATTATTTAATAATGATTATCTCTATAACGATACCGCAAAACGTGAAATAGCCAGTATATTACGTTGCGATTTAAGTTTAATTATTTCGGAATATGAGATGACGTTGTTGCAAGAAAAGTTTCATGTTAATACATCTCTTTTATTGTATTTGCCTTTTATGTTGCCTGCGATTCCCAAGAAAGAAATAGCAAAATTGCCTAAGTACAAATCAAGAGAACATTTTATTACTGTCGGTACATTTTTGCACGCTCCTAATTATCAATCGGTTTTATATTTAAAGCGAACTATTTGGCCAAAAATTAAAGCACAACTTCCTAATGCCAAACTTCATATTTATGGAGCTTATCAATCGCAAAAAGTCACTCAATTACATCATGAAAAAGAAGGGTTTTTAATTAAAGGATTCGTTGATGATTTAGATGACGTAATGCAATCGTCTCGTGTATGTTTAGCGCCGTTACAGTTTGGTGCTGGTTTAAAAGGCAAATTAATAGATGCCATGAAAAATGGAACACCGTGTGCTATGTCTAGTATTGCAGCCGAAGGTATGTTTGGAACATCTCAACCAAACGGCTTTGTAAGTGATGATGTTAATGAGTTTGTAGAAAAAACAATCCAGCTTTATAGACAGCAATCTTTCTGGGAAGAATCACAAAAAAATGGCTTTGAAGTATTAGAACAAAGATTTTGCAAGTATGAGCATCAAGATAATTTTTGGGGAAAATTAAAAGCCATAAGGTCTAATTTAAAATCTCATCGTCAAGACAATTTTTTAGGAAGTATTTTGCAACATCATTATCACCAAAGTACCAAGTTTATGTCCAAATGGATAGAGGAAAAGAATAAATAGGATGCGTTTTGGGTTTGTTACAAGTATTTATCTACTCTTAATTTAGGTAGACTATCTAATTTTATTACTTTTAGCCTTCTTTATAAATATCAATGCTATTTTGTTTAACCGTATTTTTATAACTGTGTTTTTTTTATGTTGTAGTATTTTGAGTTTTTCTCAAAATCAACCACCAAATATTACAGCTACAGGAAATCAAGTTTATTGTCCGTTAAGTCAAATGCCTATTGTGTCTTTTTTTAATATTGATGACCCTGACGATACAGCTATAGAAGCCCTTTACATTCAAATTTCTACAGGCTATCAAGTTGGTAGCGATGTTTTGGAGTTAACCGGGGCGCACCCAAATATTCAAACAAGTTGGGATGCTAATCAAGGAAAATTAACCTTAGCAGGAATTGCGGGAAATCAAGTCGCTTATACCAATTTAATTGCGGCAGTTTACGATGTCGTTTTTGAAAGTACTACAATAGATTTAGAGTTTGAAAAAACATTTTCTTTCACCATAGGTGAGGCTAACTATTTGCCTTCTACAGGACATTATTACGAGTATGTTGCCGATGTAGGTGTATCTTGGGAAGAAGCAAAAGTTTTAGCAGAAAATAGAACATATTATGGGTTGCAAGGTTATTTAGTAACAATTCTATCTGAAGAAGAAGCACAATTATCAGGCGAACAAGCAGCAGGAACAGGTTGGATTGGTGGAAGTGATGCCGAAACAGAAGGCGAATGGAAATGGGTTACTGGTCCAGAATCTGGTACCGTATTTTGGAATGGCGGGACAAATGGATCTACACCAAATTATGCTTTTTGGAATACAGGTGAGCCTAATAACTTGGGAGCAGAAGATTATGCACATATTACAGCACCAGGATTAGGAATACAAGGTTCTTGGAACGATTTACCCAATGTTGGTGGCGACGAGGGAGATTATGAACCAAAAGGTTACATTGTTGAGTATGGTGGTATGCCTGGAGACCCTACGTTAAACTTATCAGCCAGTACGCAATTAAATGTTCCTAGAATAATTAATACATTAGAAGCTGAACGTTGTGGTAATGGTACTGTAACATTAGAAGCAGAAGCTTCAATAGGTACAGTGTATTGGTTTAGCTCAGAAACGGGAAATGTTATTGCGACAGGAAATACGTTTATTACTCCTGAAATTAATGAAACAACTACGTTTTATGCCTTAGCAACAGCAAACAGTTGTTTGGAAGGTGAAAAAGTTCCTGTTACAGCTACAGTATATACGTTACCAGAAGTAAATTCGCCAATTACATTTAATAATTGCGATGAAGATGGCATTCCCGACGGATTTACTAATTTCAATTTAAATGAAATAGGAGATTTAATAACAAATGGAGAGACATCAACTTACACCATTTCATATTATGACGATATTTCTAATGCTAATCAAGGAATAAACACATTAGAGGCCTATCCGTATAATAATATTAACTCCAGTGTAATCTATGTTAGAGTAGAAGGAGAAAATGGATGCTTTAAAATTGTTACGGTTAATTTAGAGATTTCTACCACGACTTTACCCGATGATTTTCTAGTAACCTTACAAGCCTGCGACACAGGAATAGAAGGGATAGAGGAATTTAATTTATTAGATGCAGAGCAGGACTTTTTAGATGTATTCCCTAATGCTCAAAACTTAAGTGTTCATTTTTACGAGACTCTTGAAGATGCCCAGCTAGAATTAAATGAAATAAATGCTACAGTTCCTTATACTAATCAAAATCCTTTTTCAGAAGTTCTTTATGTAAGAATTGAAGATGATAATGGCGGTTGTTATGGTATAGGTGAGCATTTAAATTTAATAGTTCAGTCTAAGCCAGAATTTCAGTTAGATAATAGAATAGTGTTTTGTTCTAATGAACAATCTGTCACACTAAACACATATAATCCACAAGGAAATTACAATTACGAGTGGTTAGATATTACTGGAGCTATTTTAGGAACAGGGCCTAATTTAGAAGTAAATTCTGGAGGAGAGTACTTTGTAATTGCAGAAAATGAAAATGGGTGTTTTTCTGATATTAAAAACATATCGGTTGTAACCTCTTCAAGCCCTAGTATAAGTTATGAAGATATTTCTATTAGAGATTTTAGTGAGACTAATAGTGTAACCATTAATACACAACATTTAGGAAGCGGAAACTACGAGTTTTCTATAGAAAGTAGTTCTGGTCCTTATCAAGACGCGCCATACTTTAGTAATTTATCTTACGGAAGTTATACACTTTATGTTAGAGACAAGACTGGTTGTGGAGTTTCTGAGATAGCATTTTCAATTTTAGGGCATCAAAAGTTCTTTTCTCCCAATGGAGATAATGTAAATGACACTTGGAATATTAAAGGCGCCGGACAAGGATACAAATTAACATCTTACATTACAATTTACGATAGGTATGGTAAAATGATACAAACAATAACTCCTTTTGAAGGTGGCTGGGATGGTACCTTAAAAGGAATACACTTACCAGGTTCAGACTATTGGTTTGTGGCTAGAATGATAACCAATGTTGGAGAACATAGAATATTAAAAGGACACTTTGCTTTAATAAGATAGGGCTAGTTTTCTGTAACAGAAATGCCTTTTTCAACAAACCTTTTAAAATCCATCATATATTGCTTGGACTGTTTTTTAAAAGCACCTGGCATAAGTAAAGTCATTAATCGATATGTAAATTTTGTAGGTATAAATTCAGATTTTGATACCCATTTAGTTTGACCATCTTCTGTTTCCTTAAAAAAATTTTCTTGCACATTATGCATCCCTTTAGTATCATAAGTTGCATGAAACTCATTAGGAAGTTGCTTTTTAGTAATAGTTTCTATTAACACCATTTGGCGTTTTCCCATTGTATAGATAAGCTTTGTTTTAGAGCCAACTTCGCCAGGATTACCCGATAAAAACTCATACGATGTTAACCCTCGTTGCCAATGTTTCATATTAGACATATTATCGAACTTTTTTATAAACTCGTCTATTGGGCATGCTACAACAACTTCAACTTGATATTTCATATAAATGAACGTTTGATTAAAAGTAATAAAAAAAGCGATTGTATTTACAACCGCTTTTTGTTAGATGAGGTTTTGTGTGTTTATTGCGCAATTACTTTGATAACCTTTTTTAGGTTTTCGCCTTCAACTTTAATAAGTAAAAGCTGATTTTTTGGTAAAGAAATACGCTTTTTAAAGTCGTTAGTTATATTATTATTGAATTGCTGAATAATTCTGCCAAATACATCATATACGGTAATATTAGCCATACCTTGGTAGCCGCTAATATGTAATTGGTTATTAGTAATGAATACCTTGCTTTGTTTTGAAATATCGTTAATAGACATCGTTGTGCTTTCGGTAATGGAATATTCAAAAGTATCAATGTTAAATGAAATATCGTAATTGTTGTCACTTGGTATAGGAATATTGTCTCCAGAGTTTGGTACAGCGGTTCCAGATAGCGTAGTTCCACCATAGTTAACATTCCAATTGCCATCTCGTCTAAACTTTAATTCACCAGTAGTTAAAGCTACGTTGTTGGCAGTGTAAGTAATATAATCGGTTGTACTTAAAACAACATCGCCAGCCCAGCTATTAAAATCGCCAATAATACTCACATTTTGATCGGATGGAGACACTGGTGTAAAGGTGTATTCGGTAGATCCAATATCGATACTAATATCATAAAATCCTGCTTCGACAGGAATATCATTATCGGCCCAAGTACCATTAGGAAACGTCGTGCCGCCCCAGTTATTATCCCAGCTATCATCTTGTCTAAATTTTAAGCCTGTATCTGGTAGATAATAGTTACTTATAGTAAAAGTGATATTATCAGAAGTGTTCATGTTAACATCGCTACCCCAACCATTAAAACCTCCAAGAAATCCTACAGATTGCGAAAACATTAAGCTAGGTATAGCAATTACATAAATAAGAAAAAGTAGTTTTAATTTCATATATAGATGATTTATAAGTTAATAGTTGTTACAATATAATAAAAACGAGGTTTTATTTTTAACTCAAAACGCAACTACAACGTTTTCGTGTTGATAAATAATTAAAAACAAGACGATTATTTTATTAAATAAACAATTTTGTTTTAACATTTTCTTGCATCGTATAAACATTGCTGAATAGACTAATTGTTTTATTTTTGCAGGTATTCATATTAAAATAAAAGTATGCTTCGTATTTATTTCTTTCTTGCAATATGTTTTTTTTCAAGCACATTACAAGCGCAAACTTCTCAAAGCGATGTTTTGTTTACTGTTGACGATAGTCCTATTTATTCCAAAGAATTTATAAGAGTTTTTAAGAAGAATTTAGATTTGGTTAAAGACGAATCGCAAAAAGATGTTGATGAGTATTTAAAACTATTTATAGATTACAAGCTAAAACTTAAAGAAGCCCAAGCATTAGGACTTGACAATAAGCAGTCTTATCAAAGAGAGTTAGAAGGTTATAAAAAGCAGCTAGCTAAAAATTACCTAACCAATAACAAAGTAACTTCAGAATTGGTAGAGGAAGCCTACGAAAGGGTAACTAACGAGATTAAAGCAAGTCATATTTTAATAAAACTTAGCCCAAACCCTAAGCCCGATGATACTCTTTTTGCTTACAACGAGTTAATTAAATTGCGAGAAAGAGTTGTAAATGAAGGTTTTGAAAGCGTAAAAAACGATGTGCATAATGGAAAAACAATTTTTGCAGAAGATTTAGGATATTTTTCAGGGTTTAAAATGGTTTATGATTTTGAAAATGCAGCATATAATACACCTGTAGGAGAAATATCAATGCCATTTAAAACAAGATTTGGATATCATATTGTAAAAGTAGATGATAAAAGAGCATCTCGCGGAGAACGCACCGTGGCTCATATTATGATTTCAAATAATAAAGAAAACACAACACAAGAAAATGCCGAAACGAGAATTAATGCAATATATCAAAAACTTCAGCAAGGAGAAGATTTTGAAGCTTTAGCTAAACAATTTTCAAATGATGTAAGTTCTGCCAAAAAAGGCGGCCTTTTACCTGCTTTTGAAGGTGGTCAGTTAAGTTCTCAGGAGTTTGAAGATGTTGCTTTTTCATTACAAAAAGAAGGTGATGTTTCAGAACCTTTTCAAACGCAATTTGGGTGGCATATTGTTAAGTTGTATAAAATATCGCCTATGGGGTCTTTTAGCGATATGAAACCTCAATTAGAAGCAAAAGTAAAAAGAGATTCCAGATCGCAACTTATAAATGAGGCTTTGGTAAATAAACTTAAACAGGACTATAATATAACACCAAACAATGATGCTTTAGCCTATTTTGAGTCAATTTTAAATGAAGATTATTTTAAGAGAACTTGGCAATTGCCAAAAGACTTTAAATCAGAAGAAAACTTAGTTAGCATAGGAGACTTACAATTAACATATTCGGATTTTGGTGAGTATTTGATAAAAACACAAAGACGTCAAAGCGGTAAAAAACCAATAGACGTTTTAGTAAAAGAACATTATAAGGTATTCTTAAGTAACCATTTAATTGAGTATAGAGAAGCCCATTTAGAAGATGTAAATGAAGAATATGCTAATATTATTACCGAATACAGAGATGGGTTATTGCTATTCGACTTAATGGAGACAAAAATATGGAATGCCGCTAAAAATGATACCGTAGGCTTAAAAGCTTTTTACAAAAAAAATAAAGAAAACTACTTTTGGAATACAAGAGTAGATGCGGTAGTGGCATCATCGGCAAAGAAAAGTGTTATTAAAAAAGCATCTAAAATGCTTGCCAAAGGCACATCGCCAGAAACAATAAAAAACACCATAAACAAAGATGGCAAAGTGAATGTAATATTCACTTCAGGAATTTTAGAAAGAGATCATCAATCGTTGCCAGAAGACTTTAATTTTCAAAAAGGCGTGTCGAAAATATATCATAAAAACGATGCTTTTTTAGTTATAGATGTGAAAGAAGTACTTCCAAAAACATTAAAACAATTTGATGAGGTAGAAGGTATTGTATTAACAGATTTTCAAAATTATAAAGAGCGAGAGTTTGTAAAACAGCTTCACCTAAAATATAATGTAGTTGTTAATAAAGCCGTATTAAGTAAAGTAAAATCTCAAATTAATCAATAATTGCATACACGTAAATTCATATTGTTATGTTTGCTTTTAGTTACATTAAGTGCTTGTAATTTCTTTAAAAAAACAGAGGAAAGCACGCCGGTAGCTAGAGTAAACGATACTTATTTGTATAAAGAAGATATAGAAAAGTTATTGTCAGACAATTTATCTAAAGAAGATAGCACTGTTTTAGTAAACAATTATATTAACCGTTGGGCCACACAGCAACTTTTGGTAGAAGGCGCAAAACGCAATTTATCCGAGCAGCAAGTTCAAGCGTTTGAAGATTTAACAGTAAAATATAAAAACGATTTGTTTTCTAATGCTTATTTAGAGGCTTTAGTAGATAAAAATATAGACACAACAGTAACGCTTTCTGAAGCACAATCGTATTATGAGGATAATAAATCGGTATTTAATTTAAACGAAGATTTAATTAAATTCCGTTACATTCATATAGACGAAAATGCTATAAATCTAGAAGCTATTAAAGAAAAATTTAAGCGTTTTAATACAAGCGATAAAAAGCATTTAGATTCGATATCTATTCAATTTAAATCTTACTCGTTAAAAGACTCAGTATGGATTAAGTTAGATCAAGTTGTGGATAAAGTTCCTGTAATAACCATCGAAAATAAACCGCAACTGTTAAAAAAATCTAATTTTATACAACTTAAAGACTCATTAGGTTTATATTTGATGCATGTAAACGATGTGCTTACACGTAACAGTACAGCACCGCTAGAATACGTAAAACCTACAATAGATCAAATTGTTATAAACAAAAGAAAGTTAGAGCTTATTAAAGAGCTGGAGAAAGATATTACTAAAGATGCAACAAAAAATAAAAACTTTGAAATTTACAATTAAAACCACCACTATATTATTCACAGTGCTTACCTGTTTTGTTAGTCTGTTTTCAAATGCACAAGAAATAATTTCAGACGATAGTACCAAAGTAGCAGTAACAAAAGTAAAAGACTCTGCAACATCATTTCAAACTAGAAAAATTGATGGTGTGGCAGCAGTAGTAGGCGATTATATTATTCTAGATTCCGATATAGATAAAACAATTTTAGAGCTAAAAGCTAGCGGCGCCTCTTTACAAGGCGTGTCTAGATGCCAGTTATTTGGAAAAATGTTGGAAGACAAGCTGTATGCACACCACGCTGTACAAGATAGTATTGAAGTAACCGATGCCGAAATACGTTCTAGTGTCGATTATCAGCTTCAGCAAATGATGGCACAATCTGGAAAAAGCATGGAAGAATTAATTGCTTTCTACAACAGAAAATCAGAAAAAGAACTTCGTGAAGAAATGTTCGAAATTAATAAATCTGAACGATTGGCTGGCGAAATGCAAAAGAAAATTGTCGATGAACTAGAAGTTACTCCAGAAGAAGTTAGAGAGTTTTTTAATAAAATCCCCGAAAGCGAAAGACCAACCTTTGGTACAGAGCTTAAGGTATCTCAAATTGTTATAGAGCCAGAAGTTTCAGAAGAAAATAGACAACGCGCCATAAACCAATTAAAACAATTTAAAGCCGACGTTCAAGAAAACGGAGCTAGTTTTCGTTCCAAAGTTGTTCTATATTCAGATGACAAAGCATCAATAGCTACAGGTGGTTTATACACATTAAACCGAAATAAACCAAGAATGGTTAAAGAGTTTCGCGAAGCTGCATTTTCACTTCAAGAAGGTGAAATTTCAGACCCATTCGAAACCGATTTTGGATTTCATATTGTATATCTAGAAAAAATTAGAGGGCAAGAATACGATGTAAGACACATATTACTTATTCCAGAAGTATCGCAATCTGCTGTAAAAGAGGCTAGAGAAGAGGTGGAAAAAATTAGAGAACGCATAGTGGCTGGTGATATTTCTTTTGAAGATGCTGCTAGAGAATCAAGTGACGAAAAAGAAACCAGAAGCGAAGGTGGATTTTTAATTAATCCTGCCACACAAGACTATAACTTTGAATTAACCAAAATGGACCCAGAGTTATACGGCCAAATTCAAGATTTAGAAGAAGCCGAAATCAGCCCTATAATTACCGAAACAACGCGTACAGGCGTGATGAAGTTTAAAATTATGCGTGTTACAGATAGGGTAAACGAGCATGTAGCAGATTACTCTAAAGACTATTTGAAAATAAAAGAACTAGCACTAAACGAAAAGCGTTTTAAAGCAATTGAAAAATGGCAAGACGAAAAAATAATGGATACTTACATTAAAATTAATGGCGAGTATAAAGATTGCGATTTTTCAGGGAATTGGTTAAAACAATAATATATGTCAGACGTAGCTAAGATTGAAGAATTTGTAATAAAGTATAATGCACTAAAAACAGAAATAGCCAAAGTAATTGTTGGTCAGGACTATGTGGTTCAGCAAGTGTTAATTTCTATTTTTTCTGGCGGACATACACTACTAATTGGTGTTCCCGGATTGGCAAAAACTTTAATGGTAAAAACCATTGCCCAAGCTTTAGGATTAGACTTTAAACGTATACAGTTTACGCCAGATTTAATGCCAAGCGATATTTTGGGAAGTGAAATTTTAGATGAAACCCGTCATTTTAAATTTATAAAAGGACCTGTTTTTTCTAATATTATCTTAGCAGACGAGATAAACCGTACACCTCCAAAAACACAAGCTGCTTTATTAGAAGCCATGCAAGAGCGTGCTGTAACCGTTGCAGGACATCATTATAAGCTAGATTTACCGTATTTTGTTTTAGCAACTCAAAACCCGATAGAGCAAGAAGGAACTTACCCGTTGCCAGAAGCCCAGTTAGATAGGTTTATGTTTGCAGTAGATTTAGAGTACCCTTCTTTTGAAGAAGAAGTTGCTGTAGTAAAATCTACCACAGCAGACAACACACAAACCGTTGACCCACTATTTACAGCAAAAGAAATCGTAGATATTCAAAACTTAATACGAAAAATACCTGTTGCCGATAATGTTGTGGAATATGCTGTAAAAATGGTAGGGAAAACAAGACCAAACTCCAATACAGCAGCCGATTTAGTTAAAAATTACATCGATTGGGGCGCAGGACCAAGAGCCTCACAAAACTTAATTCTAGCAGCAAAAACTCACGCTGCCATTAATGGAAAATTCTCGCCAGATATTGAAGATGTTCAAGCTGTAGCGCATAGTATTTTAAAACACAGAATTATAAAAAATTACAAAGCAGAAGCCGAAGGAATTTCAGAGAAAGAAATCATCAAAAGTTTATTTTAATTCTTTCTAAATAACTCAATCCTCATTTATTTGAGTTTAGGTTGTTAATTTATTATATTTTTAATTCTTAAATTAAGAATATCGTACTTTATGTTGTTGTTTTTGTTGTTTTATTGAAAATATTTCAAGCTTAAACCTTATTTGTTACATATTTTTAAAATCGTAGCAAAATTTGTATTTTTGCGAGACTTACAATAAAAAAACTAAAAATTAATATGGCATTTGATATTGATATGATTAAAAAGGTTTACTCCGAAATGCCAAAGCGCGTGGATAAAGCACGTGAAGTGGTAGGTAAACCATTAACACTTTCAGAAAAGATTTTATACGCTCACCTATGGGATGGCGAGCCAACAAAAGCGTACACAAGAGCTAAAGATTATGTAGATTTTGCTCCAGACCGTATTGCTTGTCAAGATGCAACGGCGCAAATGGCGTTGTTACAATTTATGCAAGCTGGTAAGGATAAAGTTGCTGTTCCAACAACAGTACACTGCGATCACTTAATTCAAGCTAAACAAGGTGCTACGGCCGATTTAAAACGTGCCAACGAAACCAGTAGCGAAGTGTTTGACTTTTTAGCATCAGTATCAAATAAATATGGTATTGGATTCTGGAAACCTGGAGCAGGAATTATTCACCAAGTAGTTTTAGAAAATTATGCCTTCCCAGGAGGTATGATGATAGGTACCGATTCTCATACAGTTAATGCTGGAGGATTAGGTATGGTAGCTATTGGTGTTGGTGGAGCAGATGCAGTAGATGTTATGGCAGGAATGGCTTGGGAACTAAAGTTTCCTAAATTAATTGGTGTTAAATTAACTGGAAATATTTCTGGTTGGACAGCGCCTAAAGATGTGATTTTAAAAGTAGCTGAAATTCTTACCGTAAAAGGAGGAACAGGAGCTATTGTAGAATATTTTGGCCCAGGTGCTAAAAACTTATCTTGTACAGGTAAAGGAACCATTTGTAATATGGGTGCCGAAATTGGAGCCACAACATCAACTTTTGGTTACGACGACTCTATGGAGCGTTATTTACGAGCTACAGATAGAGAAGATGTTGCTGATGAAGCAAACAAAATTAGAGAATACTTAACAGCAGATGATGAGGTTTATGCGAACCCAGAACAATACTTTGATCAAGTTATTGAAATCGATTTATCTACATTAATGCCTCACTTAAATGGTCCGTTTACGCCAGATTTAGCAACTGAAGTAGGTACTATGACAGATAAAGCTAAACAAAACGAATGGCCTTTAGCTGTAGAATGGGGATTAATAGGATCTTGTACAAACTCGTCTTACGAAGATTTATCAAGAGCTTCTTCAATTGCACAGCAAGCCTTAGATAAAAAATTAAAAACAAAAGCTGAGTTTGGTATTAATCCAGGTTCAGAACAGGTAAGATACACAACAGAACGTGATGGTATTTTAGATATTTTTGAAAAATTAGATGCTAAAATATTTACTAATGCTTGTGGCCCTTGTATTGGTCAGTGGGCGCGTTATGAAGACCCTAAGAACGCTCCAAAAAACAGTATTGTACACTCATTTAACAGAAACTTTGCTAAGCGTGCCGATGGAAACCCAAATACGCATGCCTTTGTAGCTTCTCCAGAAATGACAGCTGCTATCGCTATTGCCGGTCGTTTAGACTTCAATCCAATGACAGACACGTTAATTAACGAAGATGGTGAAGAAGTCATGTTAGACGAACCAACAGGATGGGAATTACCACCAAAAGGTTTTGAAGTTAAAGAAAACGGTTATGTTAATCCAGTTGAAGACGGTAGCAATGTAGAAGTTGTTGTCGCCGACGATTCTGAAAGATTAGAGCTGCTAACACCATTTAAGCCAATTGGTAATGAAATTACAGGCGCCAAATTGTTAATTAAAGCATTTGGTAAGTGTACTACCGATCATATTTCTATGGCTGGACCTTGGTTGCGTTTCCGTGGGCATTTAGATAATATTTCAAACAACTGTTTAATTGGTGCTGTTAATGCTTATAACAAGAAAACCAATATGGTTAAAAGCCAAATTACAGGAGAATATGCAGGTGTACCAGATACACAACGTGAATATAAAGCAAAAGGTATAAAAACCATTGTAGTAGGAGATCATAACTACGGTGAAGGATCGTCTCGTGAACATGCGGCAATGGAGCCAAGACACTTAGGTGTTGCTGCTGTAATTGTAAAGTCTTTTGCACGTATTCATGAAACAAACCTTAAAAAACAAGGTATGTTAGCTTTAACATTTGATAATGAAAATGATTACGATTTAATTCAAGAAGATGATACCTTCAACTTCTTAGACTTAAATGAGTTTGCTCCAGATAAGCCATTAACTATTGAAATAGCTCATGCTGACGGTAGTAAAGATCAAATAAAAGTGAATCATACGTATAACGAAGCACAAATTGCTTGGTATAACGCAGGTTCTGCATTAAACCTTATTGCAGCTCAAAACGCGTAATTAAGGAATACATATTTTTTAATCAAAAAAGCTCCTGTGTTTCAGGAGCTTTTTTTATGATGTACCTAAACTAATTTTTATATGAAATTAAAAAAAGCACAAATAAAAAACATAGTATTTTTCGTGTTTATAGTCTTACTTATTATTCCGCAAACGCGGCAACCAATACAGGTATTTCTGCAAAAAGGCTTGGCCCTTATTCCACCATCAACAATTAATGAGGAGAATAGACAGAAAATAAAGACATATAATTGGCGTTTAGAAGATGTAAATGGTAATCAATCTAATTTCTCAAAATCTCAAGGGAGAGTGGCGCTTATTAACTTTTGGGCAACTTGGTGTCCGCCATGTATCGCAGAGATGTCTAACTTAAACGAATTATATCTGGATTATAGTGATAAAGTTGATTTCTATTTTGTTTCTAATGAAGATATTGAAACTCTAGAGCAGTTTTTAAAAAAGAATAAGTATGCTTTTAATGTACATAGTTCTATAACTCAATATCCATCAAATTTTAATGTAAGTAGCATTCCTAGAACGTTTTTAATAGACAAAAAAGGGAATATTGTAATAGATAAAACGGGGGCTGCTAATTGGAATAGTGATAAAGTAAGGAATGCAATAAATAAATTACTAGAAGAAGAATAAGTGCGCACGAGAAGACTCGAACTTCCACGACCAAAAGCGGTCATTAGGCCCTCAACCTAACGCGTCTACCAATTCCGCCACGTGCGCTTAATGAGGTAAGCAAAAATAAAAAAAGTTAAGCAAAATGCTTAACTTTTTTTGTGACTTGGCTGGGGCTCGAACCCAGGACCCTCTCCTTAAAAGGGAGATGCTCTACCAACTGAGCTACCAAGTCTCCTGTGTTTCTCTTAACGAGGGTGCAAATATATAACCTTTAATCAATATTCCAAACCCTTTTTTAGATAATTTTTCGTTTTTTTGCATTGAATTTAGTTAGTGTTTTAATTATCAGTTTATAAGCATATGAATATTTTTTTAGTCGGTTACATGGGAAGTGGGAAATCAACTGTTGGAAAACAATTATCAGCCATTTTAGATTTTAATTTTGTAGACTTTGATAATCTTATTGAAGAAAAAGAAGCCGCTACTATTTCGACTATTTTTAAAAATAAAGGAGAAGTTTACTTTAGAAAGCAAGAATATAAATATTTATTAGAGCTTTTTAAGTATGATAATCGTGTGGTGTCTTTAGGAGGAGGAACTCCATGTTATGGAAATAATATGGAGCGAATTAAAGCTCATGATAATGTTGTAACTGTATACTTAAAAGCTAAAATACCAACTTTGGTAGATAGGCTAATTTTAGAAAGAGAGAAAAGACCTCTTATTACTCACATAGAAGAACGTGATAGTTTAACCGAGTTTGTAGGGAAACATTTATTTGAACGTTCCGAATTTTATTTAAAAAGCGATTTAGTAATAGATGTTGATGATTTGTCTCCAGAAGAAGTGGTAAGTCAAATTGTAGCTTCATTATTCTAAATACGCTTCAAACGCTTTTCCTTCTAAAACGACTTCAACATGTTCTTTAAGCGATGTTGAAAGAGAAATACCTTTAAAATCGGCTTTTACGGGATATTTTTTATGATTTCTGTTAACCAAAACAGCTGTTTTAAATTGTTTTAATGGCACATTTAAAAAATGTTTTACACCATATATTAAGGTACTCCCTGAGTTTAAAACATCATCTATTAAAACAATAGATTTGTTGGTATATTCAGAAGCTTTTAAAGACGTTTTAATATCGTTTAAAGGATGCTTTTTATCTATAATTACTTTGCAAAGCGTAATATCTAAATCAGAAATTTTACTTAGTGTAGTTTTTATTTTTTTTGCAAGAACGTAGCCATTACTATCTATACCAGCAAGAATAATGGCTTTTTCATTAACATTACTCTCATAAATTTGGTACGCAATACGCGTTATTTTATGGTTAATTTCTTGATGTGTTAAAATGATATTTTTAGTAGAGCTCATTTGTTGCAAATTATGTTTTTCAAAGATAGACATTGCAAAGGTTAAATTTCATTTTCATCATGAAAATCATCGATATCTCTTCTATCTTTTTTTGTAGGTCTTCCAGTACCTTTTTTTCTATAATAGTCTTTCGAGTATTTAAGCAGTTCTTGACCTTCAAATTCCGTTTTAGGTGTTGTATCTGTCCTATAAATATCAACTAATTTGGCGCCAACTCTATTAGGGGGTAAATCGTTAACAGTAAGTTTGTAATTAATTTGGTTCTTTCTCACTTGAATTTCATCAGTAGGGTAAACCTCTCGACTAGGTTTTATTGGCTCTCCATTAATTTTCACGTGTCCTTTTTTACAAGCCGTAGTGGCTTTACTTCTTGTTTTGTAATATCGAACACACCAAAGAAATTTATCAACTCGCATATTTAAATATAAAAAACTACGTTAATGTTATAGTGCAAAAATATTATAATATTGTATCTTGCGCATTAAAAGTTTATAAATATGAAATTAAGAAAAGTTACCGTAGCTATAGTAGCTTCGTTATCAATTTTTTTAGGATGTGAGGAAGAAGATGATTCCGTAGCATCTGTTTCGGTTAGAGATAGGGCAGAAGTTTATGAGGAAGACATTGCCCAAATAGAAGAATATTTATCTACTCACTTTTACAATTACGACGATTTTAATTTTGGTGACCCTTATGGGAGCGATAACGATAATTTTCAAATAACATTTGGTGAAATTGAAGGTGATAATAGTGATAAAACGCCTTTAATAGATCAAGTAGAGGAGAAAATTGTTGAATATAATAATATAGAATACAAGTTATATTTTTTAAAAGTAAGACAAGGTTTAGGTGAGGATTTACATGCTTCAGATGAAGCTTTCCTAAATTATGAAGGTATTAATATTGAAGATGGTTATGTATTTGACAGTACCGTAAATCCAATTAGACTTAACTTAACGACTATTGGGACTAGTGTAATAGGTGTTGTAGATGGCTTTAGAGATGGCCTAGTCGAGTTTAATGCAGGTTATAATCATGTGGACAATGGTGATGGAACATTTACGTATAAAAACTATGGTATTGGTGCTATTTTTATCCCTTCTGGTATAGGGTATTTTTCTTCAGGAACGTCTGGCTTGCCAGCTTATACGCCTATGATTTTTAAAATAGGTCTTATGAATGTTATTCATACTGATTATGATGTGGATAATATAGATTCTTACCTTGAAGATTTAGATGGTGATGGCGATCCGTATAACGATGATACAGATGGCGATTCATTAGCTAATTTTATCGATAATGACGATGACGGTGATGGAGTGTTAACTAGAGATGAGCTAGATTATGATACCCATACATATAATCCTGGTTTAGGCGATCCTGAGCCTACTTTTCAAAGCAATGAATACGAAATGGACAGAGAAGAAGATGATAATGGAGAAATAACTATTAACACCGTTATTTTAAGAGATACAAATAACGATGGAACGCCAGATTACTTAGATGACACCATTGCTGTTGAAGTAGATTAACATTCTAATATCAAAATATTAAAAAAGGCACGTTTTTAAAACGTGCCTTTTTTAATTCTGAAAGCTATTATTATAAAATTAAGCTTAAGCTAAGAATAAGTTGATCTGGTCTTGTATCAATTCTACTAACAATGCCATTACTTAAATTATCATCAATAAAGGTAGCTTCATTATCACTAAAGCCACGTTCATATCTTAAGTCAATTCCTACTCTGTTAAAACTAACGCCAACTCCAAAATTAATTCCAACAGTAAAATCGTTTTCTACATTATCAATACTTATTCCATCAAACTCGGTGTCTAAAATGTATTGAAATGAAGGTCCCGCAAAAGCATTAAAAACTTTAAAAAAATTAATTCCAACAAGAACAGGAGCGTCTAACTTTTGCATGTCAAAACTAGCATCGTCATAATCACTTTTTGTTTTTGTATAGACTAATTCAGGTTTTATAAATAATTTATTGCCAACTTTACCAAAAATACCAAAGTGGTAACCAATATTTCTATCTGGAGTTTTAGCATTTTGGTTTACCGACTCAAAATAATCGCCATTAGCATTGTAATTAATACCTCCTTTAAAACCAATACCATTTTTATTTTGCCCATTAACAAAAAAAACCATTGCAAAAGAGCATGCAATGGTTGTGATAATATGTTTCATAATAATTGTTTTTAAGATTTTGTGTGTAGTACAAAAACGTATAAAAACAAGAATTATTTTCTTTTTAAAACTTTTTCTGAAGCAGAAACAATAGATTTACTGTTTAAACCATACTTCTCCATAAGCTGATCTGGAGTTCCAGATTCACCAAAAGTATCTTGAGTTGCTACAAATTCTTGTGGTGCAGGATTGTGAGTCGCTAATGTTCTAGAAACACTTTCTCCTAAACCACCTAAGTAGTTGTGCTCTTCAGCAGTTACAATGCATTTTGTTTTGGCAACAGAGTCTAAAATAATTTTTTCATCTAATGGTTTAATAGTATGAATATTAATAACTTCAGCAGAAATCCCTTTTTCATGTAATTCTTTTGAAGCTTCCAAAGCTTCCCAAACTAAATGACCTGTAGCAACTATAGTAACATCGTTACCTTCGGTTAATTTAATGCCTTTACCAATTTCAAAAGTTTGATTTTCTGGTGTGAATACAGGCACTTTTGGTCTTCCAAAGCGTAAATATACTGGCCCATCATGCTCTGCAATAGCAATTGTTGCGGCTTTTGTTTGGTTATAATCGCAGGTGTTTATTACAGTCATACCTGGTAACATTTTCATTAAGCCAATGTCTTCAAGTATTTGGTGTGTTGCACCATCTTCACCTAAAGTTAAACCAGCGTGAGAAGCACATATTTTCACATTTTTTCCTGAATATGCTATAGATTGACGGATTTGATCGTAAACTCGTCCTGTTGAAAAGTTGGCGAATGTTCCTGTAAATGGAATTTTTCCACCAATAGTTAGTCCTGCAGCAATACCCATCATATTAGCCTCGGCAATACCCACTTGAAAAAATCTTTCAGGATTTTCGGCAATAAAATCATTCATTTTAAGTGAGCCTATTAAATCGGCACATAAAGCAACAACATTAGGGTTTGTGCGTCCTAACTCGGTTAACCCAGCACCAAAACCACTTCTTGTATCTTTCTTCTCTGTATATGTATAAGTTTTCATGTTTTCTTCGGTTGTTAAATTAATAGTCTCCTAAAGTTTCTGGATTTTGCTCTAGTCCAATAGCTAATTGCTCATCGTTAGGAGCTTTACCATGCCAAGCATGTGTATGCATCATAAAGTCTACACCATTACCCATAACTGTTTTTAGTAGTACACAAACAGGTTTTTCTTGGCCTGTTTTATTTTTAGCTTCTGCCATTCCTTTTAGGATAGCTTCTAAATTATTACCTTCTTCTATCTCTATTACAATCCAACCAAAGGCTTCAAACTTAGATTTTACATCGCCCATGTCTAAAACATCATCAGTGGATCCATCTATTTGTTGCCCGTTTAAATCTACAGTAGCAATAAGGTTATCCACTTTTTTTGCTGAAGCATACATAATGGCTTCCCAATTTTGCCCTTCTTGTAATTCGCCATCGCCATGAAGACTATAAATTAAATGCTTATCGTTATTTAATTTTTTAGCTTGAGCCGCACCAATGGCAACACTCATACCTTGTCCTAATGATCCTGATGCAATTCTAATACCTGGTAACCCTTCGTGAGTAGTTGGATGACCTTGAAGTCTAGAGTTAATTAAACGGAACGTGTTTAACTCGTCAACTGGAAAATATCCAGTTCTTGCTAAAACACTATAGTATACAGGAGAAATATGTCCGTTGGATAAAAAGAATAAATCTTCTCCAATTCCGTCCATATTAAACTCGTCATTTTGCTCCATAATTTCATTATAAAGCGCTACAAAAAATTCTGTACAACCTAGAGAACCTCCAGGGTGACCAGAATTAACTTTGTGTACCATTCGTAAAATATCTCTACGAACTTGGATAACTAAATCTTCTAAATGTTGTGATTTTGACATTTTAATTGTGTTGTTTTTTCAAGCTACAAAAGTAAAGTTTTATCCCTATTTAATAAAGCTATTTTAAAGCATTTATTAACTAAAAAACATCATTTGCTAACAATACAGATAATTATGTAAATCCTAAAATCATGATAAAGTCCAACGCTTGTAACATATAGTTAGTTATCTTTGCTGCCAACAAAATTTAACTATGACTTTTGACCTACTAGCAAAAGACTTACAAAGTAAAGCAAGAGCAGGAACGATTACTACAGATCATGGCACAATAGAAACGCCTATTTTTATGCCCGTAGGAACTGTCGCTTCTGTTAAAGGGGTGCATCAACGCGAATTAAAAAATGATATTAATCCAGATATTATTCTAGGAAACACCTATCATTTATACCTTCGTCCTAAAACACCTATTTTAGAAGCTGCTGGCGGGTTACATAAGTTCATGAATTGGGATAGAAATATTTTAACCGATTCTGGTGGCTACCAAGTTTATTCGCTTTCTGCCAATAGAAAAATTAAAGAAGAAGGCGTTAAGTTTAAATCGCATATAGATGGTAGTTACCATACGTTTACACCAGAAAATGTGATGGAAATTCAGCGTACTATAGGCGCTGATATTATTATGGCTTTTGATGAGTGTACGCCATATCCGTGTGATTATCATTATGCAAAGCGCTCTATGCATATGACACATCGTTGGTTAGACCGTTGTATTAAGCATTTAGAGAAAACACCTTTAAAATACGACTATAACCAAACACTTTTTCCTATTGTTCAAGGAAGTACTTATAAAGATTTGCGCCAACAATCGGCAGAATATATAGCAAATGCAGGTGCAGAAGGAAATGCTATTGGTGGACTTTCGGTTGGAGAACCCGCAGAAGAAATGTATGCCATGACCGATGTGGTGTGCAACATCTTACCAGAAGATAAGCCTCGCTATTTAATGGGTGTTGGAACACCAATAAACATACTAGAAAATATTGCTTTAGGAGTTGATATGTTCGATTGCGTCATGCCTACAAGAAATGCAAGAAATGGTATGTTGTTTACCGCTCATGGTACCATAAATATCAAAAATAAAAAGTGGGAAGATGATTTCTCTCCTATAGATGATATGGGCATCACTTTTGTTGATACCGAATATAGCAAAGCCTATTTAAGACATTTGTTTACAGTGAATGAATTGTTAGGAAAACAAATAGCAACCATACATAATTTAGGCTTTTATTTATGGTTGGTTCGCGAAGCTAGAAAGCATATCTTAGCCGGAGATTTTAGAACCTGGAAGGATAAAATGGTTAAACAAATGGACAAGCGTTTGTAAATGAAAATTTTAGACTGGTACATATTAAAGCGATATTTGTTTACATTCTTTGTAATGCTATTGTTGTTTGTGCCTATTGGTATTACGGTTCATTTAGCCGAAAAAATTGGTAAAATATTAGAAAACGAAGCGCCTTTTAACGAGGTTATGCTTTATTTTTTAGATTTTACCATATATTTTGCACACTTATTATTCCCGTTATTTTTATTCTTATCAGTAATTTGGTTTACGTCAAAATTAGCCAATAACACAGAAATTGTTGCTTTTTTAAGTTCAGGGGTGTCATTTTATAGGTTTTTAAGACCTTATATGATTGGAGGAACACTTGTAGCTATTTTAGCATTGTTTTTAGGAATGTATTTAGCACCCGAGGCAAGTAAAGGGTTTAACGACTTTACCTATAAGTATTTAAAGAAAGGACGTAAAGCTCAAGAAACACAAAACGTTTACAGGCAGATAAATGATAACGATTACATTTATGTAAGTAGTTTTGATGTAAAGCGTAATATAGGGAGAAACTTCACCTTAGAGCATTTTGAAAACGATAAAATGGTCTACAAAATTAGTGCATCGTCTATTAGGTTTGTAGAGGAAGACTCTACATATCGTTTAATTTCATATGTAAAACGTAACATAGGTAAAGACAACGATATCTTAGAAACAACCAGACGAAAAGATACAGTTTTTTCTTTCGATCTTGAAGATTTAACACCTGTAGAATACATAGCAGAAACATTACCTTATGGCGAGCTTAACCGTTTTATTGAAAAGGAAGAAAAACGAGGTTCTTCTTATATAAGCAGATATAAGCTAGTTAAATATAAAAAGTGGAGTTTACCTGTATCGGTATTCATTTTAACCATTATAGCAGTTGCCGTTTCTTCTATAAAACGCCGTGGCGGAATGGGCGTAAACCTTGCTTTTGGTATTTGTATTGCTATGACATTTGTGTTTTTCGACAAGATTTTTGGTGTTATGGCAGCACAATCAGATTTTCCTCCCTTAATCGCTGTCTGGTTTCCTAATATTTTATTTGGTATTTTAGCTGTATACTTGTTGTTAAATGCTAAACGATAAGCTAAAAGATTATTCACACCTTCATTTTTTAGTTTTTATAGCCGGATTCACAGCGGTAATAGGAGCTTTAATTTCTATCGAGGCTATTTCTTTAGTTTGGTATAGAATGTTAATTGCTTTAGTGGTAATGAGCCTTTACTTGGTGGTGTTTAAAGTTAACATTCAAGTTTCTAAAAAGGAATTGACTAAATTTTCGCTAGCTGGTATTATTATTGCCTTACACTGGATTACGTTTTTCGAAGCTATTAAAACAGCCAATATCTCTATCGCGTTAGCTGCTTTTTCAACTGGATCTTTTTTTGTGTCTTTTATAGAGCCTTTAATATTTAAACGAAAACCAAGTTGGTACGAAATTCTCTTCGGAATTATTATCATAATAGGCGTTAGTATTATAACTAAAAATGAGTTTCATCATTTTAAAGCTTTACTAATAGGGGTCTTATCAGCTGTTTTTTCGTCACTTTTTGCTGTTTTAAATGGTAAGTTTTTAGAAATCCATAAAGCTTCAGTTATATCGTTTTACGAGTTTATTGCAGGAGTATTATTTATTTCGGTTTATTTAATGTTTTCTATTAACGGGTTTTCAAAAATGTTTTTTTCAATATCTCTTAATGATTTACTTTGGCTTATAATTCTCGCAACCATTTGTACAGCATACACTTTTGTGGCTACCGTTTACATAATGAAAAATATAACGCCTTACACCGTTGTACTTACCTATAATCTAGAACCTGTTTATGGTATACTTTTAGCGTTAATTATTTTCCCAGAAAAGGAAACTATGAGTATAAACTTTTATTTAGGCGCAGGTATTATTGTTATAACGGTACTGCTAAATGGTATTATTAAGAATATTAAAAACCTTAAAAAGAAAAGAACGTTATCTCAATTTGATGATTAAAGTTTTTATATTTGTAGGCTAACTAATATTAAATTTTAAACCTAATGGAATATTTAGATTTTGAAATTCCTATTAAAGAATTAGAAGAACAACTTGATAAATGCCAAGTTATAGGAGAGGAGAGTGATGTTGATGTTACCGAAACTTGCAAGCAAATAGAAAAGAAGCTAAAAGAAACCAAAAAAGATATTTATAAAAATCTAACGCCATGGCAACGAGTACAATTATCTCGGCATCCAAACAGACCTTATACGTTAGATTACATTAAAGCTTTATGTGGCGATTCTTTTTTAGAGCTACACGGCGATAGAAATGTAAAAGACGATAAAGCCATGATAGGTGGTTTAGGAAAAATTGGCGATCAAACCTATATGTTTATAGGGCAACAAAAAGGCTACAATACCAAAACAAGGCAATATAGAAATTTTGGTATGGCTAACCCTGAAGGCTATAGAAAAGCATTACGATTAATGAAATCGGCAGAAAAATTTGGGCTTCCTATTGTAACATTTATCGATACACCAGGGGCATACCCAGGATTAGAAGCCGAAGAACGCGGGCAAGGTGAAGCCATTGCCAGAAACATTTTAGAAATGTCTCGTTTAAAAGTACCTGTAATATGTATTGTTATAGGCGAAGGAGCTTCTGGTGGCGCCTTAGGTATTGGAGTAGGAGACAGATTCTTAATGCTAGAAAACGCTTGGTTTTCTGTAATATCTCCTGAAAACTGCTCATCTATACTTTGGAGAAGCTGGGAATATAAAGAACAAGCGGCAGATGCTTTAAAGCTTACTGCTAAAGACAGTAAACGCATAAAAGTAATAGACGATATTATTAAAGAACCGCTTGGAGGTGCACACAGCGATAGAGAAACAACTTTTAAAGCTGTTCGTGATGCCATAATTAAAAATTATGAGGAATTAAAAAACTTATCACCAAAAGAATTAGTAAATAAACGTATGGATAAATATGCCAATATGGGTGTTTACAAAGGTTAATTCCTATTAATAAACGGATATAAAAAACTGAAGTTTATGACTTCGGTTTTTTTTTGCAATTATCAACAATAAAATTAAGTTATTAACAGTTAGATTGTTAACTTGTAGTTAACAACCAAAACATAAAAACATACTTTAGTTAGGTACAATTTACCTACTTTCGCTGTTATGAAGCAACCCAATCAAATTAAAGGATATCAAGTAGACAAGAGTACAATAATTAATCTTGAAAGAGGAAAAGTTCCTCCGCAAGCTGTTGATTTAGAAGAGGTTGTGATTGGGGCAATGATGATTGATAAAAAAGGTGTCGACGAAGTTATAGACATTCTTAGCCCCGAAGCGTTCTACAAAGAAGCACATCAACATATTTTTGAAGCGATTTTTCAGTTGTTTGAAAATAGCGAGCCTATTGACTTATTAACCGTTTCAAGTCAATTAAAGAAAAACGCCAAATTAGATTTAATTGGAGGTGATTTTTACCTTATTTCGTTAACCCAAAAAGTATCTTCTTCAGCTCATATCGAGTTTCATGCTAGAATTATCTTACAAAAATTTATTCAGCGAAGTTTAATAAAAATTTCAAGTGAAATAATAGAAGATTCTTACGATGAAACACAAGATGTTTTCGACTTATTAGACAAAGCAGAAACAAAACTTTACGAAGTTACTCAAGGGAACATTAAAAAGTCAAGCGAAACAGCACAAAGCTTAGTTATTCAAGCTAAGAAAAAGATAGAGGAAATTTCTAATAAAGAAGGATTAAGTGGTATACCAACTGGTTTTAATAAGCTAGATGATTTAACCTCTGGTTGGCAAGATAGCGATTTAATTATTGTGGCCGCACGTCCTGGTATGGGTAAAACGGCACTTACGTTATCTATGGCACGAAATATTGCTGTCGATCAAAATATTCCAGTGGCTTTTTTCTCTTTAGAGATGGCATCGGTACAGTTAATTACACGTTTAATATCTTCTGAAACAGGCTTGTCTTCAGAAAAATTAAGAACAGGAAAGCTAGAAAAACACGAATGGGAACAGCTTAACGTAAAAGTGAAAGGGTTAGAAAAAGCTCCTTTATTTATAGACGATACCCCATCGTTATCTATTTTCGATTTGCGTGCAAAGGCTAGACGACTAGCTTCGCAGCATGGCATAAAACTTATTATTATTGATTATTTACAGCTTATGACAGCTGGAGGATCAACAAAAGGAGGAAACCGTGAACAGGAAATATCGACCATTTCACGTAACTTAAAAGCTTTAGCAAAAGAATTAAGTGTGCCTGTTATCGCACTTTCGCAATTATCTCGTGCCGTAGAAACTCGTGGAGGTAGTAAACGACCATTACTATCAGATTTACGTGAATCTGGTGCCATAGAGCAGGATGCCGATATTGTATCGTTTATTTATAGACCAGAATACTACAAAATAGAAGAATGGGATGATGAAGAACGCTCTCCTACTGAAGGACAAGCAGAATTTATTATTGCAAAGCACCGTAATGGAGGGTTAGACAACATACGACTTAAATTTATTGGTCATTTAGGTAAGTTTGATAATTTAGATGACTTTGATACACCTTACGGACATGAATTCCATAGTAAAATGAACGATAACGAGGAAGCTTCTTTTAGCAGTAATAATTACCCTTCAGCTTCAGATGCGTTTGATCCACCAGAACAAAATAATAATTCTGGCGATGGAGAAGTGCCTTTTTAAGAATAGTATAACGTAACATACCAGCTTTTTTGCCTATTTTTACGTCCCAAAACCATTATCATGCTAGAGCAGAGGCGAACAACTAATATTTTGCTACTTATTGTAGTAATTCCCTTGGTGTTTTATTTACTAAAAACACTCAAGTTTATTTTTATACCTCTTGTTTTTTCTATGTTTATTGCCTTGTTTTTCTTGCCGCTTATGCGTTGGTTAGGTAAACGTAAGGTGCCTAAATATGCTAGCATTGTTATTGTTGTTCTAATTATTCTTGGAACCTTGGCTTTAGGAGCAGAACTTATTCATTTGTCAAGTAAACAAATAATGGCTTCTAAAGGCGAGTTTTTTACCAAAGCTCAAGAAAAAATAGCGTTACTTTTAAGTTCTGCAGAAGATACATTTGGACTTACCATAAGTAACGATAAAAACATGCTGTCACAATTCCTGCATAAAGACAACTTAGGAACTACTTTTGGATTTTTACATAAAACCCTAACCATGGCTTTAATGACGGCGTTTTTTGTAGTGTTATGGCTGGCCGAGTCTATTAATGTTCATCAAGTTATTAATGCTATTATTCTTAAGCAAAAGCATACATCGGTTAAAACGTTCATGAAGGTAGAAAAAGACTTAATTAAGTTTATTAAAGTTAAGGTGTTTGTTAGCCTACTTACAGGGATTTTTACAGGCTTAGCTTGTTTAGTTTTTGATGTTAGTTTTCCTATTTTTTGGGGGCTTTTTGCCTTTGCAATTAATTTTGTTCAAATGGTAGGCTCTTTTATTTCTGTTATTTGTTTATCGATTTTTGCTCTTGTTGAATTAGATCCAACAAGTACGTTGTTCTTTTTCTTTCTATCTATTACTGGTGTTCAAGTATTGTTTGGAGGTGTTTTAGAGCCTGTATTTATGGGGAAATCGTTTTCAATAAATATTATAACAGTACTTGTTATGTTAATGCTTTGGGGCTTTATTTGGGGAATACCAGGACTTATTATGGCAATTCCTATTACTGTTTTTGTGAAAATTATTTTAGAGCAGTTTCCTGGCACAAAAATACTATCTAATTTACTCTCTGGAAGTCAATAGAGCAAAGCTAACTCTTGGGTTAAAATAATTATAATCCTTCTTTTCTAGGACTTTTTTTAACTATATTTCAGCTATGAAAAAGATTATAGCCATACTGTTTTTCTCTTTTGTTTCAGTAACATCTTTTGCGTCTTATATTTTAATTCCAATGGATGCCGAAACCCAAAAGAATCATTTAAAAGCTTACGGAATTACTTATTGGACTTTAGAAAAACAATTAAAAGTTAAATGGTTGCTTAATTACAGAGGCGGCTCTTTTTTATTGCCAGATACTGAAAATATTCAGCGAGAATGCCAAATTAGAGGAGTTAGTTTTGAGATAATTTCAAACTCTAAAGCTGAAGCGATACTTAACGAAATAAGCAGTCCCAGTAAAAATATGGAAGCTATTGTACTTGAAAAAGCTCCCAAAATAGTAGTTTATACTCCCAAAGGAAAATTACCTTGGGATGATGCGGTTACCATGGTATTAACCTATGCCGAAATTCCTTATGAAACAATTTACGATGAAGATGTTTTAAACGATGGTTTATTGTTATTTGATTGGTTGCATTTACACCATGAAGATTTTACAGGACAATATGGAAAATTTTATAGAAACTATAGAAGTGCCGCTTGGTATATTGAAGAAAAAAAGGAGGCAGAAGCCTTAGCTACTAGGTTAGGCTATAATAAAGTGTCTGATGAGAAATTAACCGTAGCCAAGAAAATACGTGATTATGTTATAGGTGGCGGATTTATGTTTGCTATGTGTAGCGCAACAGATAGTTTTGATATAGCACTATCTGCCGATGGGGTAGATATTTGCGAACCTATGTTTGATGGTGATGCTAGTACACCAAACTATCAAAATAAAATTAACTATAATAATACTTTTGCATTTACAGATTATATTTTAGAGCGAAGCCCTATGGTTTACGAGTTTTCGTCTATCGATATGACCTCAAAAAGAAGAATTCCTAAAACAACAGATTATTTTTCGTTAATGGAGTTTTCTGCAAAATGGGATCCTGTACCAACCATGTTATGCCAAAATCACACAGCTTTAGTTAAAGGGTTTATGGGGCAAACAACATCTTTTACTAGAGATGAGATTAAAAGCAACGTGTTAATTATGGGTGAGAATAAAACCAACGGAGAAGCCAAATACATTCATGGAATAAAAGGAAAAGGTTTTTTTACGTTTTATGGAGGCCATGATCCAGAAGATTATACCCATAGAGTAGGAGACCCAAAAACAGAATTAGATTTACACCCTACATCTCCAGGCTACAGACTTATACTTAATAATGTGTTGTTTCCAGCAGCTAAAAAGAAAAAACAAAAAACCTGATTTTTTTGTTGACCAAATTTTTATGAAATACCTACATTTATATTTAATTAGTTTAGTCGGGTTACTGTTTTTAATAAGTAATACGGTGTTGTTTTTTAAAAATAAGTCTACAAGAAAAGAGGTGTCTAAAATATTTTTAATATATCTTTTTTCACTTTGTTTAATAGAAATTAGTTGTAATGCTATTGGAATATTAAAGCCTAACACGAATTTCTTTATATCTCATTTTTATTTTATTGTTCAGTTTATTTTTTTAAGTATTCTTTTCTACAGCTTTTTCAAGGAAAAAATTATGAAGAGTATTATTATAACCGTACTTATTTTACAGTTAATTATTTTAGGTTATATGTATGGTACCAATTTCCAATTATTTTGGGAGTTTAATATTTATGAAATTGTTTCATGTTCTCTTATTTTAGTTGCTTATGCGATAATGTTTATATTTAAAAATTTTGAATCTGAACACAAGTATTTCAATTTTTCCATAGGTTTAATACTCTATTTAATGTGTAGTATTTCAATTTTTACTTCGGGTAATTTGGAAATGGTTTTACTAGATAAACCTTATATTGATATTTGGATTTTTAACTCTATATTCTATATCATCTTTCAGTATATGGTTTTTAGAGAGTACAAATTCTTTAAAGGATTAAAAACAATTACTAAAAAGTAACTTTTCAGATTAAGGAGAAAATAATAATATAATGTGGTTTCAAACTGAAATAACCTTAAAAGAGCATAAGAGAGGGTTTCATTTAATTACAGATGAAATTCTTAATAGTTTTCCTGAAATAAGAGATATTAATATAGGAATATTACATGTTTTTATAAAACATACATCGGCAAGTTTAACTATTAATGAAAATGCAGATCCTACGGTTAGAATAGATTTTGAGAGCCATATAAATAAAATGGTACCAGAAAACAGACCATACTTTACACATACATACGAAGGTGAAGACGACATGCCTGCTCATATTAAAACATCTTTGCTGGGAAGTTCTATACAAATTCCTATAACCAATGGACAACTAAATCTTGGTGTTTGGCAAGGGATTTATTTATGTGAGCATAGAAATTATGGTGGCAGGAGAACTTTGGTATTAACAGTCACTGGAAATTAACGACTCTTTATCCTCAATTAATTTTTTCAAGATAAATTCGACACCACCATCATCATTGCTTTTAGTTTCGTATTTGGCAGTTTGTTTCACATTAGGGTGTGCATTTTGCATAGCAAAACTAAATTCAGATAATTGTAACATTTCTAAGTCGTTATTGTAATCTCCAAACACAATAGTTTCCGATGGTAATACGTCTAGTTCATGCTGTATTTTCTGTAAAGCATAACCTTTGTTGGTATCAATGTGTGATAAATCCATCCAGTTATTGCCAGAAATTTTCACTTGAATAATATCTTCAAACTGTTTAAAGTGAGGGTACAAGTTCTCTTCAGCACCACCAAAACTATAAACCGCAATCTTTAAAAAATTATCATTGTTTACTTCAGTTAAGTTTTCTACAACTTTATATTCGGTATAATATTCTTTAAACATAGTAATAAATGCTTCATCTTTAGATTCTATGTAAGCCGCTTTTTCACCACATAAAACAATATGAGCATCATTAATGTTTCTTAAAAATGGAATGATTTTTTGAACATCACTATTAGGAAAATAGTTTGCGTGTAAATGCGTATTATTACGTTTTGCAATGCCACCATTTTCTGCTATTATAGTAATATTTTCTTTTATAGTATTCAATTTACTAACAATGCTATGGTATTGTCTACCACTTGCAGCAATAAAATGAACGTTATGCTTTTGTAGCATTTTAAATAATGTAAAAAACTCCTCGCTTACTTGTCCTTTTGAGTTAAGTAGCGTTCCGTCCATATCGGTAACAACTAGTTTTACTTGAGATAGATTCATATAATAGGTTTTACCAAAGCTAAAAAATAGACTTTTATTTAGGTTAATGTAAATGTTATGAAAACAAAAAATCCAGCATATGCTGGATTTTTTAATAAGCGAAATAATATTATACTAGGCGGAAAGCCTATTTTACTTTATCAACAATTGCTTTGAAAGCTTCTGGGTTGTTCATCGCTAAATCAGCTAAAACCTTACGGTTTAATTCGATGTTGTTAGCTTTTAACTGTCCCATAAACTTCGAGTAAGACATACCGTGTTGTCTAGCTCCAGCATTAATACGCTGAATCCATAACGAACGGAATGTTCTCTTTTTTGCTTTACGGTCTCTGTACGAGTATTGCATCGCTTTATCAACCGCGTTTTTAGCTACTGTCCAAACGTTTTTACGACGTCCAAAGTAACCTTTTGCTTGCTTAAGAACCTTTTTTCTTCTGGCTCTTTTTGCTACTGAATTTACTGATCTTGGCATAATTTTAAATTTTTTTGTAGTAGGCGGCCATTAAAACATGACACTTTTAAATTGTTGGCCTAACTCCATGGTTTATAAATAATTTTAACCGAACTAAACTACACTTATTTTAAACGTAATTGTTCCTTAATACTTCCCTCATCAGCTTTGTGTACCAAAGTACTGTGAGTTAGCTTTAGCTTACGCTTTTTAGATTTCTTTGTTAAGATGTGACTCTTAAAAGCGTGCTTTCTTTTAATTTTTCCTGTGCCAGTTAACTTAAAACGTTTTTTAGCACTGGATTTTGTTTTCATTTTAGGCATTTTCTTCTGCTTTTAAATATTTCGCTTATTTATTTTTAACTATCTAAAATAATGTATAGATAGGATTACTTACTTTTTTTAGGAGCTATAAACATTGTCATACGTTTACCTTCAAGTTTAGGCATTTGTTCTACTTTGCCATAATCTTCTAGATCTTGAGCCAAACGTAATAACAAGATTTGTCCTTGTTCTTTAAAGACGATAGAACGCCCTTTGAAAAATACAAAAGCTTTTAACTTTGCTCCGTCTTTTAAAAACTTTTCAGCATGTTTCTTTTTAAATTCGTAATCATGATCATCGGTTTGAGGACCAAAACGAATCTCTTTAACTACAACTTTACTAGCTTTAGCTTTTAAGGCTTTTTCGCGTTTTTTCTGCTCATAAAGAAACTTTTTATAGTCCATAACTTTACAAACAGGAGGATCTGCCTTTGGTGAAATCTCTACAAGGTCTAAACCTTGTTCATCAGCGATATTAAGTGCTTGTTTAATTGGATATATTCCAACATCAACATTATCACCTACTACACGAACTTTTTCAGCTCTAATTTTTGAATTAATTCTGTGTTGATCTTCTTTTTTAACCCTTCCACGGGACTGTTTTCTTCTACGTATTGCTATGGCTTATAAATTTAAGTTAAACGTTATTTTTAAAATTGTTTTAGAGATGTATTTATCTCGTTACCAATTATGTTTGCTAATTCTTGTACAGAAATCATGCCAAGATCCTCGCCACCATGCTGTCTTACCGATATCTTGTTTTCCTGTTCTTCTTTCTCTCCAACAACAATCATATAAGGGATTTTCTTTACTTCGGCATCCCGAATCTTTTTTCCCATAGTTTCATTCCTGTTGTCAATTAGGGCGCGAATTTCGTTATTTTCTAACAAATTTAAAACTTTTTCAGCGTATTTTTCGTATTTCTCACTGATTGATAGTACAATGACTTGCTCTGGCATGAGCCATAAAGGGAAATTTCCGCCAGTATGTTCTAATAATATAGCAATAAAACGTTCCATGCTACCAAAAGGGGCGCGATGTATCATTACTGGCTGATGCATTTCGTTGTCACTACCTTTATAAGATAACTCAAAGCGTTTAGGTAATTGGTAGTCTACTTGTATGGTTCCTAACTGCCAACTTCTTCCAAGGGCATCTTTCACCATAAAGTCTAATTTAGGGCCGTAAAAGGCAGCTTCTCCAGTTTCAACTACATAATCGAGTTCTTTGTCTTTAACAGCATCTATAATAGCTTGTTCTGCTTTTACCCAATGTTCTTCATCGCCAATATACTTTTCAGGATTCTCAGGATCTCTTAAAGAAACTTGCGTAGTGAAGTTTTCAAATCCTAAAGACCCAAAGACATATAATACCAGGTCGATTACTTTTTTAAATTCTTCATCTAATTGTTCAGGCGTGCAGAAAATATGTGCATCATCTTGTGTGAATCCTCTTACTCGAGTTAATCCATGAAGTTCACCACTTTGTTCGTATCTGTATACGGTGCCAAATTCGGCATAGCGTTTTGGTAAATCTTTATAAGACCATTGTGTGTGTTTAAAAATTTCGCAGTGATGCGGACAATTCATAGGTTTTAATAGAAACTCTTCATCTTCTTTAGGTGTGTGAATAGGTTGAAAACTATCTTCACCGTATTTAGCATAGTGTCCAGAGGTAACATAGAGTTCTTTTTGTCCTATGTGTGGGGAAATAACCATTTCGTAACCTGCTTTTTTTTGAGCAGCTTTAAGGAAGTTTTCTAATCGTTCTCTTAAAGCGGCGCCTTTTGGAAGCCATAATGGTAAACCTTGTCCCACTTTTTGAGAGAATGTAAATAGTTCTAGTTCTCTACCTAGTTTACGGTGATCCCTTTTTTTGGCTTCTTCAAGCAACTCTAAGTATTCTTTAAGCTCTTTTTGTTTAGGGAAAGAAATACCATAAACTCTTGTAAGTTGTGTGTTGTTCTCGTCGCCCCTCCAATAAGCTCCAGCAACCGATAAAATTTTAACGGCTTTTATAATGCCTGTATTAGGAATATGTCCACCACGACATAAATCGGTAAACGTAGAATGATCACAAAAAGTTATCGTGCCATCTTCAAGGTTTTCTATAAGCTCAGTTTTGTATTCATTGTCCTTATATAATTGTAGAGCTTCTGTTTTAGTAGCAGATCGCATTTTAAATTCATGCTTTTCTCTAGCAATTTGAAGCATTTTATCTTCAATAGTTTTAAAGTCTTTATCAGAGATTGAATGCTCGCCTAAATCAACATCATAATAAAAGCCATTTTCAATAGCCGGGCCAATCGTTAGTTTTATACCAGGATACAGTTCTTCTAAAGCTTGAGCAAGGACGTGGGCAGAGGAGTGCCAAAAAGCTTTCTTGCCTTCATCATCTTTCCACGTATATAATATAAGAGAACCATCTTTGGTTAATTCTGTTGTAGATTCTATTGTTTGGTTGTTATAACTTGCAGAAATAACATTTCTTGCCAAACCTTCACTAATACTTCTAGCTACTTCATAAGGCGTAACGCCAGATTCAAATTCTTTAACGCTACCATCAGGTAATGTAATATTTATCATAAACTGTATTTCGGTATTATATAATATGTATGCAAAGATAAACGTATAATATGTCTCAAGCAACTATAATAATTACATTAATATATATACAACTAAAAAAGACTAATATTAAATGAGTATTATGAGGTGTTTAAATTTTATTTAACTGTAACTAATTGGTTTTATGGGGTGTTGGTGTATAATTAAAAAAAACTTCAAAAAAAGGTCATAAAAAATTTGTTTAGAAGAGAAGGAAGGTTGTATATTTGCACCCTCGAAAACGCCACTAGCAGTGGTTAAAAAACGAGACGTTCTTTAAAAAATATACGGCACGAAAAAAAATTAAAAAAAACTTCAAAAAGTTTTTGTAAATTAAAAAAGGGTTGTATATTTGCACCCGCTTTGCGAAACAAGGCGATAAAGAAAAGAAAAAACGTTCATTA
This sequence comes from Mangrovimonas cancribranchiae, assembly GCF_037126245.1. Lineage (NCBI taxonomy): Bacteria > Pseudomonadati > Bacteroidota > Flavobacteriia > Flavobacteriales > Flavobacteriaceae > Mangrovimonas > Mangrovimonas cancribranchiae. Next base: position 1,693,227 of record NZ_CP136925.1, on the reverse strand, counting down.
AAATATTGAATTGACAGCGTAAGAAATAGTTTGGAAACGGATTATTTCAACAACGAGAGAACAAACCATTTTGAGTCCTTTTAGAATACTTATTCAAAGTTGTTAAAATTATTTAAGATTTAACGATGAAGAGTTTGATCCTGGCTCAGGATGAACGCTAGCGGCAGGCCTAACACATGCAAGTCGAGGGGTAACAGGGAAAAGCTTGCTTTTCTGCTGACGACCGGCGCACGGGTGCGTAACGCGTATGCAACTTACCTTTTACGGGGAGATAGCCCAGAGAAATTTGGATTAATATCCCATAACATATAGATAAGGCATCTTATTTATATTAAAGTTCCGGCGGTAAAAGATGGGCATGCGTTCTATTAGCTAGTAGGTGCGGTAACGGCGCACCTAGGCGACGATAGATAGGGGCCCTGAGAGGGGGATCCCCCACACTGGTACTGAGACACGGACCAGACTCCTACGGGAGGCAGCAGTGAGGAATATTGGACAATGGGCGAAAGCCTGATCCAGCCATGCCGCGTGCAGGAAGACTGCCCTATGGGTTGTAAACTGCTTTTATACAGGAAGAAACCCCTTTACGTGTAGAGGGCTGACGGTACTGTAAGAATAAGGATCGGCTAACTCCGTGCCAGCAGCCGCGGTAATACGGAGGATCCAAGCGTTATCCGGAATCATTGGGTTTAAAGGGTCCGTAGGTGGATAATTAAGTCAGAGGTGAAATCCTGCAGCTTAACTGTAGAATTGCCTTTGATACTGGTTATCTTGAGTCATTGTGAAGTAGTTAGAATATGTAGTGTAGCGGTGAAATGCATAGATATTACATAGAATACCGATTGCGAAGGCAGATTACTAACAATGCACTGACACTGATGGACGAAAGCGTGGGGAGCGAACAGGATTAGATACCCTGGTAGTCCACGCCGTAAACGATGGTCACTAGCTGTTCGAACTTCGGTTTGAGCGGCCAAGCGAAAGTGATAAGTGACCCACCTGGGGAGTACGTTCGCAAGAATGAAACTCAAAGGAATTGACGGGGGCCCGCACAAGCGGTGGAGCATGTGGTTTAATTCGATGATACGCGAGGAACCTTACCAGGGCTTAAATGTAAGTTGCATTAGTTAGAGATAGCTATTTCTTCGGACTACTTACAAGGTGCTGCATGGTTGTCGTCAGCTCGTGCCGTGAGGTGTCAGGTTAAGTCCTATAACGAGCGCAACCCCTGTGGTTAGTTGCCAGCGAGTCATGTCGGGAACTCTAGCCAGACTGCCGGTGCAAACCGTGAGGAAGGTGGGGATGACGTCAAATCATCACGGCCCTTACGTCCTGGGCTACACACGTGCTACAATGGCAGGTACAGAGGGCAGCCACTGCGCAAGCAGGAGCGAATCCACAAAACCTGTCTCAGTTCGGATCGGGGTCTGCAACTCGACCCCGTGAAGCTGGAATCGCTAGTAATCGGATATCAGCCATGATCCGGTGAATACGTTCCCGGGCCTTGTACACACCGCCCGTCAAGCCATGGAAGCTGGGAGTGCCTGAAGTCCGTCACCGCAAGGAGCGGCCTAGGGTAAAATCGGTAACTAGGGCTAAGTCGTAACAAGGTAGCCGTACCGGAAGGTGCGGCTGGAACACCTCCTTTCTAGAGAAAGACGACTTGAATAAACAAGAGGTTAAAACTTGGTTAGTTCTCTTGCTGTTAATTTAAAGATCTATATAGCACAGTCTCATAGCTCAGCTGGTTAGAGCGCTACACTGATAATGTAGAGGTCGGCAGTTCGAGTCTGCCTGAGACTACTAAATGGAAATTTTAGAGGTTGAGCACCAGTTTACAGTACACAGTTTACGGTACGCAGTAACTGATTACTGAATACTGATACTGCTGACTTAAAAATTGGGGGGATTAGCTCAGCTGGCTAGAGCGCCTGCCTTGCACGCAGGAGGTCATCGGTTCGACTCCGATATTCTCCACAAGAAATTAATAATTAATAATTATTAATTGTAAAGTTCATTGACATATTGGAAAAGATACATGAAACGATAATCAAATTAAATTTTGATTGTTGGGAAATTATTGTAACGAGCAATAATTAACGATTTGATATAATATTTATATTAAATATAAACTCATTAAAAAGACAAAAAGTACAATAAGCTAAATAAGGGCGTATGGGGGATGCCTAGGCTCTCAGAGGCGAAGAAGGACGTGATAAGCTGCGAAAAGCTATGGGGAGTGGCACATACACTATGATCCGTAGATATCCGAATGGGGCAACCCGGCATGTTGAAGACATGTCATGCGAAAGCAAGCGAACCCGGAGAACTGAAACATCTAAGTACCCGGAGGAAGAGAAAACAACAGTGATTGCGTTAGTAGTGGCGAGCGAACGCGCATTAGCCCAAACCGGTATTGTTACGGCAATGCCGGGGTTGTAGGACCACAACATTGAATGCTTTATGAACTAGAACGCTTTGGAAAGAGCGACCGGAGAGGGTGATAGTCCCGTATAGGTAAAGAGAGTTATTCATAGTGGTATCCTGAGTAGTGCGGGGCACGTGAAACCCTGTATGAATCTGGCGGGACCATCCGCTAAGGCTAAATACTCCTGAGAGACCGATAGTGAACCAGTACCGTGAGGGAAAGGTGAAAAGAACCCTGAATAAGGGAGTGAAAGAGAACCTGAAACCATACGCCTACAAGCGGTCGGAGCCACTTTTGTGGTGACGGCGTGCCTTTTGCATAATGAGCCTACGAGTTACCGTTTCTGGCAAGGTTAAGCACTTCAGGTGCGGATCCGTAGCGAAAGCGAGTCTGAATAGGGCGTTATAGTCAGTGGCGGTAGACGCGAAACCGTGTGATCTACCCATGGGCAGGGTGAAGCTGTGGTAACACATAGTGGAGGCCCGAACCGGTTGACGTTGAAAAGTCTTCGGATGACCTGTGGGTAGGGGTGAAAGGCCAATCAAACTCGGAAATAGCTCGTACTCCCCGAAATGCATTTAGGTGCAGCGTATTATTAGTTTTATAGAGGTAGAGCTACTGATTGGGTGCGGGGGCTTCACCGCCTACCAATCCCTGACAAACTCCGAATGCTATAAAATGATGTAATGCAGTGAGGGCATGGGTGCTAAGGTCCATGTCCAAGAGGGAAAGAACCCAGACCATCAGCTAAGGTCCCCAAATGTATGCTAAGTTGAATAAACGAGGTTGAACTGCTTTG